>NZ_CP038865.1:605000-940000 GCF_004792515.1 Vagococcus xieshaowenii
TGTTGCTTCTGTCGCTTTAGCTAAGCGTATGGAATCCGATGGTGCTCATGCAGTGATAGCTGAAGGAATGGAAGGCGGCGGTCACATTGGGAAGACAACGACAATGGCACTTGTACCTCAAGTTGTTGATGCGGTTAACATTCCAGTAATTGCTGCAGGTGGTATTGGTGATGGCCGAGGTGTCGCCGCTGCCTTAATGTTAGGTGTTGACGCGGTACAATTAGGCACGCGTTTCTTAGTTGCACAAGAATCAACGATTCATGAAAATTATAAAAAAGCAGTTTTAAAAGCAAATGACACAAGTACAGATATCACAGGTTTAGCAACAGGTCATCCCGTACGAGGATTACGTAATAAATTAACACGTGAATATAACAAAACAGAACGTATTGAAGCTGGAAAAGAAAATCCAGATTGGGAATTATTAGAAGATCTAGGAAAAGGTGCTTTGAAACGTGCGGTTGTAGATGGAGATACAAAAAACAGCTCTATGATGTCAGGACAAATTGCCGGAATGGTCAATAAAGAAAATCAAACGTGCCAAGAAATTGTGGAAGAATTAGTTCACGACTGCCAACAAGTGATGACGCAAAAAATGGCTGCGTGGGTTGAATAGAGGGAAAAAACAATGAAAATTGGTTTTATTTATAGCGGTCAAGGAGCTCAATATCATGGTATGGGAAAAGAGTTATATGAAACATCTAAAACTTTTTCCAAAACAATCGATGAAGCGAGTGAGGCGTTAGGTTGGGATATGAAGGAATTACTGTTTAATGAAGCATCGTCTTTGAATGAAACAGAATTTACTCAGCCAGCGGTTCTAGCGTTAAGTACCGCAATTGATCGTTTATTGCGTGAAGAAGGAATTATTCCTGAGATGGTAGCTGGATTAAGTTTAGGTGAGTATTCAGCTTTGGTAGCAAGTGGTGCACTTAAATTTGATGAAGCGCTACGTCTTGTTCAAAAGCGTGGTCGCTGGATGACAGAGGCCGTTCCTAGCGGAGAAGGTGCGATGGCTGCTGTGATGAATGTTGACAGACAAATCATTGAACAAACATGTGAAGAAGTCAGTCGCTCACATGGAGTGGTGATAGCGGCTAATTATAATATGCCAGGACAAATTGTTATTTCTGGAGAAACAGCTGCTGTAGAAGAAGCGCAACAACGTTTATCAGAACAACCTAAAAGTAAAGTTGTCAGATTAAATGTCAGTGGCCCGTTCCATACACCGTTACTAGCACCTGCTGCAGATAAGTTAGAAACAGCATTATCTCATCTAGCTATTCACGAGATGAGCATTCCTGTTGTTTCGAATGTTGATGGTCACGTGATTTCATCAGCAGAGGAAATCGCTCCAACATTGGTTAAGCAAATTAAATCTCCTGTTTATTGGGAAGAATGTGTTCAAACAATGATTGAAAAGGGCATCGATACCTTTGTGGAAGTTGGGCCAGGTAAAGCATTGCGAAGTTTTGTGAAAAAAATTGATCGCAAGGTAGCCGTTTTTAATGTTGAGAATTCTCAAACGTTCGAAAAACTGATAAGTAAAATTAAAGAATATGAGGAAACACAAAATGATAAATAAAACAGTTGTGGTAACGGGGAGTACCCGTGGTATTGGTTATGGGATCGCGTTAGCGTTTGCCCAAAAAGGCGCTAATATTGTGCTTAATGGACGTAAGCCATTAGATGAGACATTACTACAGTCATTTAATGAATTAGGTGTAAAGACACACTATGTTCAAGGTGATGTTCAAAATATGGAAGATGCAGCGAAACTCATTACTGAAGCAAAAGAAGTGTTTGGTTCAGTGGATGTATTAGTAAATAATGCCGGCATTACGAATGATAAATTAATCATGCGCATGTCTGAAGAAGACTTTGATTCAGTTATCAATGTGAACTTGAAAGGAACGTTCAATACTATTCAACAAGTCTCAAGTGTGATGTTGAAACAAAAATCAGGCACGATTATTAATTTATCGAGTGTCGTAGGTTTAACAGGTAATGCAGGACAAGCTAATTACGCGGCAAGTAAAGCAGGGGTTGTTGGTTTAACTAAATCAGTCGCTCGTGAATTATCAGCGCGTGGTATTACTTGTAATGCGATTGCACCAGGTTTCATTGAATCTGATATGACAGATGTATTGAGTGATAAAGTAAAAGAAGTAGCCAAAACACAAATTCCTTTAAAGCGTTTTGGTAAAGTAGAAGAAGTGGCACAAGCCGCTATCTTCTTATCAGAAAATCGCTATATTACCGGTCAAGTATTAAATGTTGACGGTGGTATGGTAATGAATGGATAGGAGGATCCACATGAATACAAGACGAGTAGTCATTACAGGACAAGGGGCAGTGACTCCTTTAGGAAATACAGCAGAAACGTTTTGGGAAGGCTTAAAAGCTGGGAAAAACGGGATTGCACCTATTCAGCGTTTTGACGCTAGCCAAACAGGTGTCACAGTAGCAGCCGAAGTAAAAGACTTCGATCCAACGCTGTATATGGAGAAAAAACAAACAAAGCGTATGGATGCTTTCTCAATTTATGGGATTGCTGCAGCTAAGCAAGCTTTAGCTGATAGTGGTTTAGTTCTTGGTGATAATGTTGACCCACATCGTACTGGCGTTATTGTTAGCTCTGGGATTGGTGGTATGACAACTATCCAAGAACAAGTAATCAAAATGAAAGAACGTGGACCTAAGCGTGTAGCGCCTTTCTTTGTCCCAATGTCTATCGGCAATATGGCAGCTGGAAATATTTCGATTGAACTAGGTGCTAAAGGCGTTTGTTCATGTGTCGTTACCGCGTGTGCATCGGCAACTAATGCTATAGGGGATGCGTTCCGTTCTATTAAGCATGGGTATCAAGATGTTATTTTTGCGGGTGGTGCAGAAGCGACTATTTGTGAAATTGGTATTTCAGGATTTGCAGCACTAACGGCATTAACAACAGCTGAAGATCCAAATCGTGCGTCAATTCCTTTTGATAAAGAACGTGGTGGCTTTGTCATGGGAGAAGGAGCAGGAGTAGTGGTTCTGGAAGAGTTAGAACATGCTAAAGCGCGTGGTGCTAATATCTTAGCTGAAGTGGTAGGGTATGGTGCTAATAGTGATGCTTATCATATGACGAGTCCAACGCCAGATGGTTCTGGGGCAGGACGTTGCATGATGTTGGCTATGGAAGAAGCTGGTATTAAACCTGATCAAGTAGACTACATTAATGCTCATGGTACTGGAACGCCAACTAACGACGGGGCAGAGACAACAGCGATTAAATATGCGTTAGGTGATGCAGCGTATAAAGTTGCTATTTCAAGCAGCAAGTCGATGACTGGGCATTTATTAGGAGCAGCAGGAGCGATTGAAGCAATGGCCTGTATTGGCGCATTACAAGAAGATTTTGTCCCACCTACTATTAACTATCAAGTAGATGATGAAACATGTGACCTAGATTATGTGCCAAATATTGGGCGTGAACGTAATGTTCAATACGCATTAACGAACTCTTTAGGATTTGGTGGCCATAATGCTGTTTTATGTTTGAAAAAATGGGCAGGTGAGTAAGATGAATTATTCAGAGTTAAGAGAGTTATTAACACAATTTGATGAATCATCTGTAAGATTTATCGATTTAACCAATGGCGACTTTCATTTAGTTTTAAATAAAGACAAAGCGGAATTTGTTCAACCCACTGTACCACTAGCAGTATCTGCTCCAGTAAATGTGGAAGAATCGACAGTTAGCGAACCTATCGCGCAAGATCAAGTTACCGAGACTGCGCCAGTTGTGACAACAGCTGAACAAATTACCTCACCTTTAGTAGGTGTCGCATATTTAAAACCAGCACCAGATCAGCCGGTATTTAAATCAGTTGGTGATAGTGTGAAAAAAGGCGACGTACTATGTATTGTCGAAGCAATGAAAGTTATGAACGAAATTGTGAGCGATCGCGATGGTGTGATTGTTGAAATTAATATAGAAAATGAAGAAGTAGTTGAATATGGTCAAGCCCTATTCACTGTCCAATAGGAGGAAAAATAAATGCAATTAAATGTACAAGAAATTATGGAAATCATACCAAATCGTTACCCAATTATGATGGTTGACCGTGTGCTAGAATTAGTACCTGGTAAACACGTTGTCGCGATTAAAAACGTTACCTACAATGAACAGTTTTTCCCAGGTCATTTCCCAGGTGAAGCCGTTATGCCAGGTGTCTTAATTTTAGAAGCACTTGCACAAACAGGTTCAATTCCTTTATTAAAGAGTGAAGAATTCGAAGGACAAACAGGCTACTTAGGTGGTATTGATAAAGTGAAATTCCGTCAAAAAGTTGTCCCAGGTGATGTGTTACGTATGGAAATGGAAATCATTAAACGTAAAGGGAATATTGGTGTTGGTAAAGCAACTGCTTCTGTAGATGGAAAAGTAGTTTGTTCAGCATTGATGACATTTATTATCGGAGCTAAATAATATGATTAATAAAGTTTTGATTGCCAATCGTGGTGAAATCGCTGTTCGCATTATTAGAACGTGTCGTGAACTAGGCATTCAAACGGTGGCGGTTTTTTCTGAAGCAGATCGGTATGCTCTTCATACCGAACTTGCTGATGAAGCTGTTTGTATTGGGCCAGCTCGTTCAAGTGATTCTTACTTAAATATGGAGAATATCCTGAGTGCTGCAGTTAGCCTAGGGGCAGATGCGATTCATCCAGGATTTGGTTTTTTAGCTGAAAATAGTCGTTTTGCAGAGATGTGTGAAGCGTGTCAAATTAAGTTTATTGGACCAAAGGCTACAACCATTGATGAGATGGGCAATAAAATTAATGCCCGTGCGTTGATGATTAAAGCGGGTGTACCAGTTATTCCAGGTAGTGACGGTGTGATTGAAACGCCAGAAGAAGCTCATCAACTTGCCAAAGAAATTGGTTTTCCTGTCATGCTAAAAGCAGCTGCAGGTGGTGGAGGTAAAGGGATTCGTAAAGTTTTATCAGTGGAAGAGTTGACAGCACAATTCCAATCAGCTCAACAAGAAGCATTAGCTGCATTTGGTAACGGAGACATGTATTTAGAAAAAATTATCTATCCAGCAAAACATATTGAAGTACAAATATTAGGTGATGCATTTGGTCATGTGATTCATTTAGGAGAACGTGACTGTTCATTACAGCGTAATAATCAGAAAGTTTTAGAGGAAGCCCCTGCATTTGGTTTGCCAACGGATGTTCGTCAACAAATTGGTGAAGCAGCTGTTCGTGCAGCCAAAGCAGTAAACTATGAAAATGCAGGAACAATTGAATTTTTAGTAGATGAATCCAATCAATTTTACTTTATGGAAATGAATACACGTATTCAAGTTGAGCATCCGGTAACTGAGATGATCACACAGGTGGATATTGTCGCTGAGCAATTAAATGTAGCAAGTGGTCTACCTTTAACGCTTAAACAAGAAGATATTAGGATTCAAGGTCATGCTATTGAATGCCGAATTAATGCTGAAAACCCAAGTTTTAATTTTGCACCTAGTCCAGGTAAGATTACCGAGTTATTGTTACCTGCAGGTGGATTAGGGATTCGAGTAGATAGTTCGGTCTATCAAGGCTATACGATTCCACCTTATTATGATTCAATGATTGCCAAAGTCATCACACATGGTAAGACACGTGAAGAAGCATTAAATAAAATGCATCGTGCGTTAGTTGAGTTAGTAATTGAAGGTGTATTGACTAATCAAGAATTTCAAATGGATTTAATTAGTCATCCAGATGTTAGAGTGGGTCATTATAATACCGCATTTTTACAAGAAACATTTTTACCTCAGTGGCTTCCTCAAGAAGCATAGGTGAAGGAGGCAAGTACAAGTGGCACTATTTAAAAAGAAAAAATACATTAAATTAACCCCTTCTTCAAATAATAAAGAAGATAAACAGCCAAAACCTTCAGTTCCAGATAATTTATGGGAAAAATGTCCTAGTTGTAAAAAAATTATTTATACAAAAGATTTGGGTACAACGAAAACATGCCAGCATTGCGGGTACTGTTTCCGATTAGATTGTCGTGAACGATTGTTTATGACGGTGGATGAACATTCTTTTGAAGAATGGGATTCTGACATTAAGGTAGTTAATCCTATAAGCTTTCCTGGATATGAAGAGAAGTTGAAAAAAATGCAAGCAACGACAGGTTTGCATGAAGCTGTAATTACAGGGCAAGGAACAATTGAACAACAACCTGTAGTCATTGCAATCATGGACAGTCAGTTTATCATGGGTAGTATGGGTCATGTTGTCGGTGAAAAAATTACGCGTGCCTTTGAACGAGCGACTGACTTAAAGTTACCGATTATTATCTTCACCGCTTCTGGAGGTGCTCGCATGCAAGAAGGGATTATTTCTCTGATGCAAATGGCAAAAATTTCAGCAGCAGTAAAACGACATGCTAAACAAGGTTTGTTATATATTACTGTTTTAACAGATCCTACAACAGGTGGTGTCACCGCCAGTTTTGCTATGCAAGGGGATATTATTTTAGCGGAACCTCAAGCGACCATTGGATTTGCCGGCAGACGTGTAATTGAACAAACAATTCGTCAGGAATTACCAGAAGAGTTTCAAAAGGCGGAGTTCTTACTTAAAAAAGGCTTTGTTGATAAAATTGTTGCACGACATGAATTAACGAAAATACTGGCGCAACTTTTAGCATTTCATCAAGGAGGGAATAGGTAATGGTAACACAAAAGAAAGCTAACGAACTTGTTGCCTTAGCTAGACACCCAAAACGCTTTACGCCACTTCAATACATAGAAGAATTATTTGATGAATTTATTGAATTTCATGGCGATCGTTATTATGGAGATGATGCGGCAGTAGTCGGTGGCATTGCCTATCTTAATGAGCAACCAGTCACAGTAATTGGAATTCAAAAAGGCCGTGATTTAGAAGAAAATTTAAAACGCAATTTTGGTTCTCCTCATCCAGAAGGTTACCGTAAAGCGCTACGCTTAATGAAACAAGCTGAAAAATTCAATCGTCCAATTATAACGTTTATTAATACACCAGGGGCATTCTGTGGAATCGAAGCAGAAGAACGTGGTGAAGGTGAAGCCATTGCGCGGAATCTTTATGAGATGAGTGATTTAAAGGTGCCAATTATTTCTGTCTTTTGTGGTGAAGGTGGTAGTGGTGGTGCCATTGCATTGGGTGTTGCCGATTCAGTATTAATGCTAGAGTATAGTATATACTCCATATTATCGCCAGAAGGCTTTGCGTCTATTTTATGGAAAGATAGCAGTCGTGCCTCTGAAGCGGCAGAAATGATGAAATTAACTTCTTACGATTTAAAAGATTTACAGGTAGTAGATAAATTGATTCCTGAACAATTAGAGGGTAAAACACTAGAACAAGTAACGATTAATACTTACTTGAAACACGAATTAGTTAAAACACTAGAACAACTAGCAGGATTAGAGCTAGACAGCTTATTAGAAAAAAGGTATCAACGATTCAGACAATATTAGTGAAAAAATGAGTGACGACAGTTCTGTCGTGCTCTTTTTTTTATAAAATAATATCAACTAAATATATTTAATGTTATAATTCTTACAAACATTTTAGCAAATTTAAGGAGGAAGTATGAGTCAATTCAGTCAAGTCAAAAAAATTACATTTTCAGCTATTTTGGTGGCAATCGGTATTTTAATTCCAATGGTTATGCCAATTAAATTAATGATTGAACCTGTTTCATTTACTTTAGCTAGTCATGTGCCAATTTTTTTAGCTATGTTTATTTCACCGGGAGTGGCTATTGCGGTAGCAGTAGGAACAGGTTTTGGTTTTCTGTTGTCATTTCCTATTACGATTGCTTTAAGAGCTTTTTCACATGTGATATTTGCTTATTTAGGGGCATTATGCTTGAAAAAAAATCCAACAATTATTAGAAATAAACAGAAAAATGCAGTATTTGCCGTTGTAATTGGTCTAATTCATACCGTTGTTGAGGCTATGGTTGTATTCATTTTATTTATTAATAAGGGAATACCTGGCGCTGAGTATACGAATGCCTATATCACGAATATGCTATTAATTTTACTGATAGGTGGTTTAATTCATAGCGTAGTAGATTACTATTTAGCTTTTTATATCGCTAAGCGAACCGAACGATTGTTTCCGTTACCAGTATTTTCAAACAGCAAATAAATAAAGACAAGGTGATGATCACCTTGTCTTTATTTTGTCTCTTCACGTGTTGCTTGTGCTTTTTTTTCTAATTCGATAAATTTATCGGCTTCATTTTGGGCGATTTTGTTACGTCGATCCATCTCTTCTTGCTCAAATGATAAATCAGTATCCAAATCAACGATAAACTCAGCAAATTTTTTATCTAATTCATCTGTTTTGTTGTACTTAATTGCCATTATTATTCCTCCTGCTTAGTAAGATATTTTATTTATACTATACAACTTACTAGGGTATAATGGAAGTAGGAGGAGATTTTTATGAGGAAAAGTTTAGAACAAGTCTACGTTATGATTCAATCCAATAAACTTGAGTCAACTGACGTCATAGAGTCTCAGGTCAATGATTGGTTTTGGTTAGGGAAATTATTATCAAATCAAGACATATTACTGTACCAAGAAATAGTCGAGGGTGACTTAGTTGAACATGATGAACGCGTATTTTCTAAAAAAATACCCACATGGTCCAAACAAATAAGGACACATTTAACGGCAAAAAATAATCAAGTCTCTTGTGAATGCTATGTAGAAAATGGTTATCTAGCTCAAACCATATTGTTATCATTTGAACGATACAAAGAAATGCAATCTTTAATTGAGGATTATATTGATTGTCGAATGATGAATAAAGGTTTATATGCTTATATACGTGATTATCAAGAATATCTCAGTCATAACTTATTTTATTTAGAAGAACGCGATCAGTACATAGAGCAGGAATTGCCATTGTTAAGAAAAATGAAGAATGATGAACATGAAACGGTTGTCGACTGTAGTCAATTATCTGGCTATGATCTGATGTACGAACGCTTATGTCTGACATCTTGTTGGAAGATGTGGTTTAGTTCCCTTTATTATCATCTTGTCCCGAAACAAGCTTTTTTAGATGTTCAACAAGTGGACAGTATTGAAGAATTAGACAACGAAGTGATTAAAATCAAATTATTTGATTCCCCAGTTGATTGGCCAATACCTGCTAATCAACATTTTCAAAAGTTATTTAGGAAACAATTAGGATTCGATCAAATTGAATGGATAAATGGTGTTGGCGTTCTAGAAGATCCTTATGCAGAATTCATTAAAGCACCGCAAATGATTCAAATGATTCAATATCAAAATGATTATTTACAACCGATTGAAAAAAATAAAGCGACGCATTTTGTTTCTCGCATGTTTAATTATACTGAACAGGTCTATATAGAATCTAGGCAACACGGCCAACTGAATTATCAAGCCTATTTTCCTTTTGAAATAAAGGAAACCAAAGAAAATTTGGCCTATTGGTTGTTAAACACGGAATATTGTTTAGATGGAGGAACGGAAGCATTTACTTATTACATTGATTATTATTTAAGAGCATTACAAAAGTTATCAATGTATAAAAAACAGGCCACCGTTTTAAAATTTTATTTGCCAGAAAAAGCATTTAATCAGTTAGCACTAGACAATTTAGTTCAGTCACTTACTGAAAAGAAATATTTGATTTATCCGTCGTTAGATAACAATCATTACTTGGTTGTAAAATATGGTCAAACAATGAGCATCCAATTTGAGCAAGCGAATAAATTACGTGAGGACACGAAAAATTGGCGACAACCAACAGAAGACGAAATAAAAGAAAAGCAAGAATCGCTAGATGATAAAATAAAAAACTTTTTCCATCAAAATAGCGTAAAAAAAGAAGAATAAAGAAGCACCGCAAGTATCCGTCGTTTAGCGGAATATTTGCGATGCTTTTTTGTTAATGAAGTGGTGTAATATAGGGGTCAGGTGAGTAATTGGTTGCATCAAGCTCAGTAGGTTGTTTTGTAATCAGTTGTGCTAACATTTTTCCAATCATGGGCCCAGTTGTCAGTCCGGATGATCCTAAGCCACTTGCGACTAATAATTGGGTAGTGTGTGGAATAAATCCAAAGAATGGTAAAAAGTCAGAAGTATAAGCGCGTGTGCCGACTCTGACTTCTTTCAAGTCATCCATCGAAACGTCAGGTAAATAATGATGCAGATTATTAAACATTTCCTGAGTGGCTGAAATATCTACGGTTAAATCAAAGTCTTGTTCATTTTCATGAGTAGCCCCAATTAATAATTTATCGTCACCGATAGGGATAATATCACCTTCACCAGTTGGAATGACCACTGGGAGTTTACTGCGTGTATTTTCATGATGAAACACTAATAACTGTCCTTTTTGAGGGCGAACATCAACTTCAAAACCAAGTGGGGTTAACAGCTCACTTAACCAAGGACCTACTGCAAGGACGATATAATCAAACGTCTCCTGTTCATTGTTTGTTGAGACTAGCCATTGATCGTTCTTTCGGACAATAGATGAGACACGTTCGTTTTTAATAGTGCCTCCTTGTTGTTGAATAGTGCGTGTCAAAGATTCAAGTAACGATTTACCATCTACTCTAGCACCACCAGATAAAAAAACAGCCTCTTCATTAGTTGTTAACTCAGGATATAAAGCGTTAATTTCTTCAGGCGTTACTTTTTTTACGTTTCCTATTTCAGGAGATTCTAATAGTCGCTTAGTTCCGATAGCTAATGTTTTATCTAATGTTTTAGGATTTTTTTTAAACATTAAAGTACCAACTTGTTGATAAGAAAGGGCTGCTTGCTCGTCTAATTCGGCTATTAAGCTAGGGTATAATTTTGCCCCCATGCGTGCTAAGTTATACCAATTTTGATTTCTACGTTGAGATAACCAAGGGGAAATAATACCAGCGCTGGCTTTAGTTGCTTGTCCCTTATCGTCATCGAATAAAACAACTTCCATTCCTTCTTTCGTTAAATAATGGGCGGTTGTTTTACCCACAATTCCTCCACCAATAATGCCTACTTTCATTTATTCAGACTCCTTTTCTTGTAAAGGTTCGACGTGTATATCTGTATCAAATACATTATATTTGTCTGATAACAATTGTTCAATAGTTTCCGTAATGTCATGACTTTCTTCAACAGTAATGTGTGGGTCCATAAACACAACGACATCCAAAAAAATATTCGCGCCGTAAGAACGACCCTTAATGTCTTTAACACCCTCAACACCTTCAATATGTAGAATATCTTTTTTATACTTTCTTAATTCCTCAATAGAAAAGCCATCTGACAGGCTGTAGCTACTTTCTTTAAAAATATCAAACCCTGTTTTAATAATCACTAAGCCAATAATTAAAGCGGTCAATCGGTCAATCCAAATTAAATTGAAAGAAGAAGCAAAAACAGCTATGGCTGTCCCAATACTAGTAATTGCATCGGATAGATTATCTTTTGCAGCAGCATCTAGTGCGTGACTTTTTACTTTTTTTGCTAAGCGGTGATTGTAAAGATAGACCCCAAACATGAAAATAGCAGAGACGATACCAACAATCGCAGCGATACTATCAGGGACATCCGTTTGTTTATTGAAGAGGTGCGTTAGTGCTTCAACGAAGACTTGTCCACCGACGACAATCATAACAAGAGAAGTTAGTAAGCTAGCTAAACTCTCCATTTTCCAATGACCATAGCGATGATCGTCGTCGGCTGGTTTCCTAGCTAATCTTAAGCCGATTAAGACGGTAATCGAAGCGACAATGTCGGTTGCGTTATTTAATCCATCGGCAAAGAGTGCTTTTGAGTGTGTCAAATCACCTACAACTAATTTAAATACAGCTACAATAACATAGGCAATGATACTTACAATGGCCCCTCTTTCCGCCATTTTTAATTGAGCTTCTCTTTCTTTTATCATATTTAGGAAACCTACTTTCTGAAAAATTTCATAAGGAAAATTATACCAAATAAAAAATTCAGATGCTATGTTTCAAGTGAACCAAAATAATTAGAAATATTTAACCAAAAATTTTTTTTGTTTGACCATTTTTCGTTGACAGAGAAAAAGTGAAGTGGTATGATTGTTTCAATCATTGATTAATAGGCGTTTTGATGTTTTTTTGACGAATGGTATAGTTCGGTTTTTAGCTATATTTTTCAATGAAAAAGATGTTAGAAGGGAAATACATACAATAATGGATAAGAAAATTGCAGAAATTAAACAGTTAGCAAAAGAAGAAGACGTTCATTTTTTACGTCTAATGTTTACAGACATTCTAGGTGTGATTAAAAATGTCGAGGTACCGATTAGTCAGCTAGATAAGGTATTAGACAATAAGATGATGTTCGATGGTTCTTCAATTGAAGGATTTGTTCGTATTGAAGAAAGCGATATGTATTTATACCCTGATTTAGATACATGGCTAGTATTCCCTTGGGAGACAAGTCATGGTAAAGTAGCGCGCTTAATTTGTGACGTCTACACACCAGATGGAGAGCCATTTGCTGGAGATCCTCGTGGCAACTTAAAACGCAACCTTAATAAAATGAAGGAATTAGGATTTACTGATTTCAATTTAGGAGCAGAACCAGAATTCTTCCTATTTAAACTTGACGCAGATAACAAACCAACGCTTAATTTAAATGATGATGGTGGTTATTTTGATTTATCACCAACAGACTTAGGTGAAAACTGCCGTCGTGAAATCGTATTAGAATTAGAAAAATTAGGCTTTGAAATTGAAGCATCTCATCATGAATGCGCATCTGGGCAACATGAAATTGATTTCAAATACGAAAATGTTTTAAAAGCCTGTGATGAAATTCAAACATTTAAACTAGTGGTAAAAACAATTGCTCGTAAACACGGCTTACACGCAACCTTTATGCCAAAACCAATTCATGGTATCGCAGGTTCAGGTATGCATTGTAATATGTCATTATTTAAAGATGGCGACAATGTTTTCTATGATCCAAAAGACGAACGTGAATTAAGCCAAACAGCTTATCAATTTTTAGCAGGTTTAATTGAGCACGCACGTGGTTATACAGCTGTATGTAATCCATTAGTAAACTCATATAAACGCTTAGTACCTGGATATGAAGCACCTGTATATGTAGCATGGAGTGGTCGTAATCGTTCACCACTAATTCGTATTCCTGCTTCTCGTGGCTTATCGACACGTTTGGAATTACGTTCAGTTGACCCATCAGCTAATCCATACTTAGCAATGGCTGCTTTACTAGAAGCTGGATTGGATGGTATTCGTCGAGAATTAACGCCTCCTGCTGAAGTGAACCAAAATATTTATGAAATGACACAAGCAGAACGCGACGCAGCAAGTATTAAAGATTTGCCATCAACGTTGCACAACGCGGTGAAAGATTTCAAAAAAGATGACACCATGAAAGCCGCATTAGGGACTCATATTTTTGAAAGCTTTATTGCATCAAAAGAGCATGAATGGGCAGATTATAGAGAACGTGTCACACAATGGGAAATTGATACCTATTTAACTTTATATTAAAGCCAATGATTTAACTAAGTATTAAAAGGTTGTCGCATGATTAGTGCGACAACCTTTTTGTATATTTTCTTTTTATTTGATGAGCTGTTAGTTTGTGATTCGAAGGTTTTATAAAAAAATGGAGGTTGTATTTAGAGATAATAAGTTGTATCAATTGATAATGAGAATCGTAGTCGTTTCTGTTAACATTCATCTCTAGCAAAAAATTATATACGGGGGTATAATAAATACATGAATAAGTATTCATGTATTGAGAATCATTCTTAATTAGTGGATATAAAAATGGAGGGATTATTATGGGAGTAACACATACTTCATGTCAAGGAAGTCATGAGACTAATGAGCATCATGGCAAAGTTCCTGTTATTTTATTTTTTGTGGGATTGATTGTTTTTATCATTGCATTATTTTTTGAAAGTAAAAGTGTGACTCAAAATAGTTTAATGACATGTTCCATGATTTTGGCAGGTTATCATGTGATTGAAGAGGGAGTCATTGACACGATCAATCATACTAAAGAAAAAGGGAAGTTTACCCCAAATGTTCATGTATTGATGACACTAGCTGCATTAGGAGCAATGGTAATTGGGGATTTTTCAGAAGGTTCATTGTTAATTTTGATATTTGCAGGCTCACATTTTTTAGAAGATTACGCAGAAGGAAAAAGTAAAAAAGAAATCACTAACTTGATGAAGTTAAATCCAACGGAAGCTCGCTTATTAGATGAAGAAGGTAACAGTCAAGTGGTGCCAATTTCACAGGTGAAAGTGGGCGATAAATTACAAGTATTAAACGGAGATCAAATAGCAACAGATGGTATTATTTTATCAGGTTTGAGTTCTATTGATGAAGCAGCTATTACCGGTGAAAGCATTCCTAGAGAAAAGACGGTGGGTGATGAAGTATTTGGTAGTACGATTAATGGAACAGGTACATTTGTTATGGAAGTAACAAAAGCTAGTGAAGACACGTTATTTTCTCAGATTATTAAGATGGTAAATCAAGCACAAGATAATCAATCACGCACGGCGACAAAAATTCAACGTTTGGAACCAATTTACGTTAAATTAGTTTTGGTCCTTGTTCCTTTATTTATTTTATTAGGCGGAACAATTATTGGTTGGACTTGGTACGAAAGTTTTTATCGTGGGATGGTATTCTTAACAGTTGCTTCTCCATGTGCACTAGCAGCCAGTGCCGTTCCAGCTAGTTTGTCAGCTATTTCAAACTTAGCTAAAAGAGGTGTGTTATTTAAAGGTGGCGCTTATTTATCTAAGCTAGCAGAAGTTAAAGCTATTGCATTTGATAAAACAGGCACCTTAACCGCGGGTAAACCCGTTGTTACGGATACTTATTTTGTTAAAGGAATTGAGGAAGAAACATTAATTAACGTGATAGTATCAATGGAAAAACAAGCCAATCATCCGTTAGCTGAAGCCATTGTATCGCATTATCCTGACGCTAATTCTTTAGCAATAGAAATTGACAATCAAATTGGTAAAGGTTTAGTGGCTCGTCTTGAGGAAACACATTATCAAATTGGTAAACCTAGTTTGTTTGATAATATTTCTAAAGAAATTTGTGAGTATCAAGAAAAATTTGCTAAAGAGGGAAAAACCGTTGTTCTTGTCGCGGTGAATGAACAAGTAGTAGGAATCATTGCGATGTTAGACGTCCCAAATGATTCAGCACAACCTGTTATGAAGTCGTTGAAGTCTCAAGGGATTCATACGGTAATGATTACTGGAGACTCTGAGATCACTGGTCAAGCAGTTGGGGGAATGATAGGCGTAAATGAAGTTTTTGGTAATGTATTGCCAGAAAATAAATCAAAAATTGTGGAACAATTACAACAACAATATGGTGTTGTTGCCATGCTTGGTGACGGGGTGAATGATGCGCCAGCTTTAGTTGCAGCAGATGTAGGGGTTGCAATGGGAGAAGGAACAGATATTGCAATGGACGTAGCGGATGCCGTATTAATGAAAAATGATTTGAATAAGTTTAACTATGCCTTTCAAGTAGCAAAAAAACTTGATAAAATCACGATGCAAAATATCATTTTCTCAATGTCCGTTATTGTTTTATTAGTGATATTGAACTTTATTGGTAAAATGAATTTGCCATTTGGGGTTGTTTTCCACGAAGGAAGCACCATTTTAGTTATTTTAAATGGTTTAAGAATGTTGATTCCATTAAAAAACGAAAAAGAGCGCTCTTAATTGAGTGCTCTTTTTGTATGCTTTTCGATAAATTGAGCGATAACTTCCATCAGATCAGGCGTAACTAAGTGCCCTTCGTTATCTCCAGTTACAAAGACAACCTCTTTGGCATAGTCATTACCTTTTATTTCATGATAAAAGTTTTTCGCCTCGCTATAAGGTATCTTTGAATCTTCTGTACCGTGCCAAATGAATAAGGGACGTGAATTAATCGTTTCAGGTGATAAGCCAAGGTCATAATTAGGGATCCAATTAAGCAGTCGGATTAAATCAGGAGCCACATCAATACTGCGCTCTGCTTTTATTCGCGTTTGCATATGATTGAAGTAGCTAACTGGTGTCGGAGTTCCCATAATGCTTACGCCAATAGCAATTTCAGGATGTTGGCGCATTAAAGCGGCAGTTGTGATACCTCCCATAGAGTACCCACCCACGATAATGGGGTAGTCACCTAGCCAATCATGATGCTTGAAATAATCAATCATAAGGTTGAATTCCATAATATTATATTGAATGCTTGTCCAAAAGGTAAAAGATGGAATGGAAGAACGTGCCCATTTTTTTCGTTCGCCATGAAACATCGCATCGGGTAAAATAACTCGGAAGCCTTTTTTGGCAATTTTACGCGCTTGTGTTAGTAATAATTCTTTACTTGTTTGCCAACCGTGATAAAAAATGACTAAAGGTAATTGTTTAGAGGAATAATCACTAGGCACCACTTCTAATGTAGGGATTTCTTTGATCATTCGTTTACGAATCGTTAATTTCATAATAAAAACTCTTTTCTTGGTATTTGTCTTATAGTATAAGGAGTTTATCGTCTATTTGGCAAAGAATGTCTCTTGAATATTTTCGTTCAAGTCATTTTTGTGCTATAATGCTACGGGAACAAATGAAAGGAAATAGAGGTGAAAAGTATGGGAACATTTAATCAAATGAATTTAGCAGACTTTTTAATAAAAGGAATAGAAGCAAAAGGTTTTAAAGAACCAACGGAAGTACAAGCTCGTTTAATCCCGGTCATTTTGAAGGGACGTAGTGTTGTAGGACAATCACAAACTGGTTCTGGTAAAACTCATACCTTCTTATTACCTTTAATGAGTAAGCTAGATGCAACAAAAGATGAGGTACAATTAGTTATTACAACGCCTAGTCGTGAGTTGGCTAACCAAATTTATAATGCGACATTAGAGATGGCAGAATTTAGCGAAGAAGAGATTCGCGTATCAATTTTCGTTGGTGGAACAGATAAGCAACGACAATTAGATAAATTAGGGAACAAACAACCACACATTGTTATCGGAACACCGGGTCGAATTCTTGATATGATCAATGAACAAGCCTTAAAAATTCATACAGCAACAGCCTTTGTTGTCGATGAAGCCGATATGACATTAGACATGGGATTCTTAAATGAAGTCGATCAAATTGCTGGACGTTTACCAGAGAACTTACAAATGTTGGTTTTCTCAGCAACCATTCCAGAAAACTTAAAACCATTCTTAAAGAAATATATGGCCAACCCATTAATCGAAGTCGTAGAATCAAAAACAGTTATTTCAGATACCATTGACAACTGGTTGATTTCAACGAAAGGGAAAGACTCAAATAAATTAATTTATGATTTATTACATGTGGGTCAACCTTACTTAGCGATTGTTTTTGCTAATACTAAATCACGTGTTGATGACATTACCGAATACTTGAAACAATGTGGTTTAAAAGTGGCTAAAATTCATGGCGATTTACCACCACGCGAACGTAAACGTGTGATGAAACAAGTTCAAAACTTAGATTTCCAATACGTTGTGGCAACGGATTTAGCTGCACGTGGGATTGATATCGAGGGTGTTTCTCATGTAATTAATGCAGAAGTACCAAACGAATTAGAATTCTTTATTCACCGTGTTGGACGTACTGGACGTAATGGATTAGATGGTACAGCGATTACATTGTACGAACCAGGTGATGAACAAGCAATTATCCAATTAGAAAAAATGGGTATCTCATTCAATCCAAAAGAGTTCCGTAAAGGCGAGCTAGTCGACACTTATGATCGTAACCGTCGTGAAAAACGTGAAAAACAAACGGCCGTTGAAATTGATCCAAAAATTAAAGGCATGGTTAAAAAGAAAAAGAAAAAAGTAAAACCAGGCTATAAGAAAAAAATTAAATGGGCAATTACAGAAGAAGAGCGTAAAAAACGTAAAATTACCAATCGTACGAAAGCACGTGCTGACCGTAAAGAACGAAAAGAACAATTTAGCAAAAAATAAACATGTTTTACCGGGCATCCTCAAAAGAGGATGCCTTTTTTACTAGTTTCTTCATATAATGACCTATACCAATTTAAAGAAAAGTTTGACAAAGGTCTGTCGTTTTATTATGATTTATATGTTTCTAAAAAAGATTTAAGGAGGATAGGTGTATACCAATTGGATAGCGCCAGTTCTATTTTACAAAAATAGAAGACGAGGAGAGATCTTATCGAATAATTCGGCGGGTAGTTCTCGGGGAGTGGGCTCCTAAGATTTCTAACAAAACTTACTGAAAAGAAAGCACAAAAGAGAAATCAACCACTAGAAACACATTTTAAAATTTATAGATGAAAGTTGGAAAAGAAAAATGTGTGGAATCGTAGGATTAATTGGATTAGAAAATGTTACTGAAGGATTAGTGAATGGCTTAAGTCACTTAGAATATCGTGGGTATGACTCAGCAGGCGTGTATGTTGATACACCAGGTGCTATGAGTTTCACTGTTAAAACAAAAGGTCGTATTAATGACCTGCGAGAAGAAATTGAAAAAACAGGTGACGTGACAGGTTTCCGTGGAATTGGTCATACACGTTGGGCAACACATGGTAAACCAAAAACAGAAAATGCGCACCCTCATACATCATACAATGGTCGTTTTGTGTTAGTACATAACGGGGTTATCGAAAACTTCAAAGAAATCAAAGATAATTATATCAATGATGAATGGTTACAAGGTGAAACTGATACAGAAATGATCGTTCACTTAGTGGCTAAAATCGCTGAAGAAGAAAACTTATCAGCAAAAGACGCCTTTAAGAAAGCTTTAACGATTGTTGAAGGTTCATATGCGTTTGCTTTAGCTGATAAAGAAGAACCTGAAGTATTATATGTGGCAAAAAATAAAAGTCCGTTGTTAGTCGCTAGTGGTGAAGACTTTAACGGAGTATGTTCAGATGCGCTAGCTTTAATCGAATTAACGAATCAATTTGTTGAGATTAACGATAAAGAAATGGTGACAGTCACTAAAGAAGGTATCATGATTGAAGATTTAGCTGGCCAAGTACAAGAACGAAAGGCAATTGAATTTTCAATTACTGCTAACGATTTAGCTTTAGGAACATATGAACATTACATGCTAAAAGAAATCGAAGAACAACCAGCTGTTATGCGTAATATTCTAGCTCACTACGTTAACGAAGATGATGAAGTTGTCGTGGACGATGAAATTGTTGAAGCGTTCTCTAAAGCAGACCGTGTTTATATTATTGCTTGTGGTACTAGTTGGAATGCTGGTTTAGTAGGTAAGACTATTATCGAAACATTAGCGGGTATTCCAACTGAAGTTCATTTAGCGAGTGAGTTTGGCTATAACACACCTTTACTATCAGAAAAACCATTCTTCATCTATCTAAGTCAAAGTGGTGAAACAGCTGATAGTCGCCAAGTACTTGTAAAAACAAATAAATTAGGTTATCCAGCTTTGACTGTAACGAATGTTGCGGGTTCAACGTTATCACGTGAAGCAAACTATACAATGTTATTACATGCTGGTCCTGAAATTGCGGTCGCTTCAACCAAAGCATACACAGCCCAAATTGCTGTCTTATCAATTTTAGCAAGTGTAACGGGTAAAAATAAAGGGATCGAAGTAGCACAGAATTTCGATGTGAAACAAGAATTAAGTTTAGTCGCAAACAACATGGATAGTCTATTAACGGATGAAAATAAATTCCCATCGTTAGTTCATAATTTATTAGCTGAAACAAGAAATGCTTTTTATATTGGTAGAGGAACAGATTATTCTGTTTCATTAGAAGCATCGCTTAAATTAAAAGAAATTTCATACATTCAATGTGAAGGTTTTGCTTCAGGTGAATTAAAGCATGGAACGATTGCTTTAATCGAGGAAGGTACACCAGTCATTGCGTTGATTACTGCAGACCATACAAATTTACAAACGAGAAGTAATATTCAAGAAGTAAAAAGTCGTGGAGCGAAAACATGTATTATTTCTATGGAAGATGTCGCACAGGAAGGTGACGATGTCGTCTTACCACATGTTCATCCGCTTTATACAGCATTGGTAAGTGTCTTGCCAACACAATTGATTGCATACTACGCAACCTTAGAACGTGGTCTTGACGTTGATAAACCACGTAACTTAGCGAAGAGTGTAACAGTAGAATAAAGACAAAAAAGTGTTGTAGCATATGCTGCAACACTTTTTAATTAAAATTTTTATAGGATAAAATATTGCAATTGGTCTATAAATGGTATATGATTGGGCTATACCAAAAAAAGATGTTATGGAGGTCTCACCTATGAAAATTATTACTGTAAAAGATCAAGTTGAGGGTGGAAAAAAAGCCTTTGAAATTTTAAATGAAGAAATGAAAGCAAATAGAGTACAAGTGCTTGGGTTAGCAACAGGTAGTACACCAGTTACTTTTTATCAAGAAGTGGTTAAAAGTGATTTAGATTTTTCAGATGTAACATCAGTTAACTTAGATGAATATGTTGGTTTATCAAAAGATAATGATCAAAGCTATGATTACTTCATGCATGAACATTTATTTAATGCAAAACCATTTAAAGAAAACTATTTACCAAATGGTTTAGCAGAAGATGCTGAAGCTGAGTGTGCTCGCTATGACCAAGTTATTGAAGAACATCCAATCGATATTCAAATTTTAGGAATTGGTGAAAATGCGCATATCGGTTTTAATGAGCCAGGCACGTCATTTGAGATGACTACTCATAAAGTGAAATTAACTGATTCAACGATAGAAGCGAATAGTCGTAACTTCAAGAAAAAAGAAGATGTGCCGACATATGCTTATTCAATGGGAATTAAGTCAATTATGAGTGCTAAAAAAATTATTTTGCTAGCTTTTGGTGAACAAAAAGCGCAAGCAATTAAAGATTCAATTGAAGGACCAGTAACAGAAGAAGTACCTGGTAGTGTATTACAGAACCATGCAGATGTCACTATTATTGCTGATGAAAAAGCGGCATCATTACTAAGTAAATAATAGCTTAGAAGGCCCTTGATTTTTGGGAAATTATTTATTGTAGAAATATAGCCATTCGTCAAATAATGTTGACAGGCTAAAAATTGATAAAATTAAGTATTGGTGAAGTGTAAAAGCTTCACCTTTTTTGTTATGCTATGGAAAATTACTCCTTGCAAACTATAAAGTTTATCACGTACATTTTTTACAGCTTTTTTACGATAATGATGAAAGGAATATATGGCTTCATGTTCACTCGTATAGAAGCGTCATAAGTTAACGATTCATCAATTGTATAGGCTGTCACTTTTTTTGTGCCAAAGTTACCACTTTAATTTATTGAAAAGGCTTTCTTATCGTCGTATGATTAAATCAATAAAAGAACGAAAGAGGAGGATTTATTATGGAAAACGTAACTTCAAAAAAATCAACAAAAGCAAAAGTTCAGAAGTTTGGTAGTTTTTTAAGTGGCATGGTAATGCCAAATATTGGTGCATTTATTGCTTGGGGAGTGATCACGGCATTATTTATTGAAACAGGATGGGCACCTAATGCTAAATTAGCGGAAATGGTTAGTCCGATGCTTACATACTTATTACCTTTGTTAATTGGATACACAGGTGGTGGGATAGTTTATGGTCAACGTGGATCAGTCGTTGGGGCAATTGCTACTTTTGGTATTATTGCTGGATCAGGTATTCCAATGTTTATCGGTGCGATGATAATGGGTCCTTTAGGAGGATGGGTCATCAAAAAATTTGATGATTTATTTAAAGATAAAATTCGTGCCGGTTTTGAAATGTTAGTTAATAATTTTTCAGCGGGATTATTAGGTTTTGCACTAGCTATTCTAGCTTTTTATGGTATTGGTCCAGTAGTTGAGAGATTAACGAATTTAATGGCAAGCGGTGTAGAATCAATTATTAATGCTAACTTATTACCTTTAGCCAATATTTTCATCGAACCAGCTAAAATTTTATTCTTGAATAACGCAATCAACCATGGTATTTTGACGCCGATCGGAGCTGAACAAGCGCTAGAGGCAGGAAAATCAATCTTATTCTTATTAGAAACTAATCCAGGTCCAGGTCTTGGTGTATTATTAGCCTTCTCTTTATTTGGTAAAGGCGCAGCTAAATCTTCTGCACCCGGTGCTGTTATTATTCATTTCTTAGGTGGTATTCATGAAATTTACTTCCCTTATGTAATGATGAAACCAATGCTATTCTTAGCAGTTATTGCAGGTGGTGTATCAGGAACATTTACTTTTCAATTATTAGACGCTGGTTTACAAGCGACAGCATCACCAGGTTCTATTTTGGCTATTATCGGTATGACACCTAAAGGCGGTTATTTACCAGTGATTTTAGGTGTGTTAGTTGCGACAATCGTGTCATTCTTGGTATCAATGGTTATTTTAAAAGCTGATAAAAATGACGGAGATGATTTTGCTACTCAAAAAGAAAAAGTAGCGGCTTCTAAAGCTGAAAGTAAAGGTCAAGTGGTGAGTGAAACAATAGTTGTTGAAAAATCTAATAATCCATCAATCGAGGACGTTAAGAAGATTATTTTTGCGTGTGACGCAGGTATGGGTTCAAGTGCAATGGGGGCTTCAATCTTAAGAGATAAAGTGAAAAAAGCGGGACTTAATTTATCCGTAACCAATTCAGCTATTAATAATTTATCAGATGATGATGAAGCGTTAATTATCACACAAGAAGAATTAACGGAACGTGCTAAAGCTAAATCACCAAGTTCATTGCATGTAAGTGTTGATAATTTCTTATCAAGTCCTAAATATGATGAAGTAGTAGAAAAATTAAAAAAATTAAATTAGTTTAGAAAATCAAAAAGCAGCCTGTCTGCTTTTTGATTTATTTCGTATTCAGGAGGTGAGAAGATGTTTTCTAGTAGAGAAAAAACGCTAATAAATTACTTATTAGATTCCCCCGATGGTCGAACTAGGGAATCACTAGAAGAATGGTTAGGCGTAAGCAAACGAACATTGTATCGAGAATTATCAAGCATAGAACAAACACTCCAAAAAAGGCAACTGTCTTTAATTAAACCCCAAAAAGGTAGTTATGCGATAGTTGGTGGAGAAGAGGAATTGCTTAAGTTACAGCAAGATGTTGCTAATAATCAAGTGGATACACCAAGTATAGTTGAAAGACAAAGTAACTTAGCGTGTATGTTGTTATTAGCGGATGATTTTTTAATTGCTGAAGGATTGGCTATTGATTTATTAGTGAGTGAGAGTACAATCTATAACGATTTATCTGTTATTGAACAAAGTTTTGAAGCTTATAATCTTTCGTTATTAAAAAAGAAAAATTCAGGCATTATTGTAACTGGACGAGAAAATGAACGTCGCCAATTGTTAAGTAATTTAATCTATAGTGGCACGTCAGAATATGAATTTTTTAGTTGGATTAATCAATTAATGACTAAGTTTGAAGTGCCTCAACCTAGCAATAATTTTTTTACGTTTATTTCAAATGAAGCGTTAATTTTTTCCATTAATCAAATGAAACTTTTTGCTAAATATTTTGGTAAGGTAACAGACAATCAAATCAAACAAGTGATGATTATTATTGCACTAGCTTATGATCGCATTTCGCAGTTACACTTTATTGAACAATCGCCAAATGAAACGGTCCAATCTAGAAAAAAAGAGCATATTATGGCAAATGAAATCATTGAAAATTTGAGCCATAACTTATCGATGGAAATACCACTTGTTGAAAATCAGTATTTAGAAAAACAGTTACAGGGAGTTAACTATAAAGAACCACAAAATTTATTATTTGATACATTTAATATTTCGTTATCATTTAAGGTTAGAGATCTTATTAAAAAGGTTTCATTGAATTATGGGGTGGATTTTTCTAAAGATGAGCAATGCTACTATGACTTATTGACACATTTGGATGCAGCGATTCGGAGAAGTGATTCGTTACCTGTAGAAATTGGTTCGCCAGTTTTACAAGGAGTTAAGGCTAAATATGCGGGTTTATATGAAGAAATAATTACGGGAGTAAAGGAAGTATTTCCAAGTGTTCAATTTAATGGGGATGAGATAGGTTATCTCTTGCTTCATTTTGCGACGTCTTTAGAAAGGTATCCGGAAACAACGGAAATTTCAGCATTGATTTTTTGTTCTAGCGGGATGGGAACTTCAAAAATTTTGGAAAGTCGTTTTATAAAATATCTTCCGGAAATTAGTCAAATTACCGTTGCTAAACTATCGGAAATGGACCAAATCGATTTTCGTCAATTTGATTTGATTTTTTCAACAATTTATTTGCCAAATTTTCCTCTGCATTACAAAATGATCTCTCCTCTTTTATTAGATGAAGAAGTAATAGAAGTAAAAAAAATGATTCAACAAATTGAACCTAAAAAGAAAACGAATCTTGAGTTTAGTAACAATCAAGAAGAAGGACCGTCTTTTGATGAGTTATTTGAGCTAATGAATGAAGCAAATCAACTTCTACAACTATTCCAATTAAAGCAGGTTGAAAATCAAGCTTCTTTAGAAGGAACAATAAGCGACATCATGAAACAGTTGGAACCAAAGAAAATATCAGATGCGACTATCCTAACTAAGAAAATTTTGAAGCGACATGCTAAGGCGGGCGTTGGGATTCCTAAGACGAATTTAGGACTTTTCCATACAAGTGATAGTAAAGTTAAGGTGACATTTTTTGGTATTTATGAATTAGAAAATAGTATTGAAATAAAAGGGATGGATAAGCAAACCATCCAATTAAAAAGAATATTGTTGATGTTGATGCCGGAAGAAAATAATGAAAATGCGCAGTTGTTATTAGGACGTATTAGTAGCTCAATTGTTGAAAAAGAAGAGAATCTTCAAGTATACCAATTTGGTGATAGGCAAGCTATTTACAAGTTGCTGAGTGATCTGTTTTTAAGAGAAATGAAATAAGGAGTGAATGAGATATGGAATTAACAAAAGAAATGATTGTCTTAAAACAAGAAATAACAACAAAAGAAGAAGCAATTAAAAAAGCGGGTAATTTGCTAGTAGAAAATGGTTGTGTTGATGAAGCGTATGTTGATGCAATGTTTGAACGTAATGAGATGCTATCAACTTATATGGGCAATTTTATTGCGATCCCTCATGGTACTGATGAAGCGAAAAAGTATGTGAAGAAAAGTGGTATTTCAGTTGTACAGATACCAAATGGTGTACGTTTTGGTGATGATGAAGACGAAAAAATGACAATGATGGTGTTCGGGATTTCTGGAATTGGCAATGAACATTTAGAAATTTTACAAAAAATTGCTATTTTCTGTGCTGACGTTGAAAATGTGGTGAAATTAGTTTCTGCCAACACGGAAGAAGAAATAATTAGTCTATTACAGGAGGTAGAGTAAGATGAAAAAAGCAGTCCATTTTGGTGCAGGTAATATTGGTAGAGGATTCATTGGAGAAGTGCTAAGCAAAAATAATTATCAAATAACATTTGTTGATATTAACGAAACAATTATTGATGCTTTAGCAACTCGCGGTAATTATCAAATTGAATTAGCAAGTGATGATAAAGCAATCATTGAAGTGAATCATGTGACAGGGTTAAACAATGGTAAGGAACCAGAAGCAGTAGTGGAAGCTGTTGCTGAAGCGGATATCGTGACAACAGCTATTGGTCCTAATATTTTACCTTATATTGCTGAATTAATTGCTAAAGGATTAATTGCCAGAAAAGCGCAAAGTATAAATGATCCCATCGATATTATTGCATGTGAGAATATGATTGGTGGAAGCAAGTTTTTACAAAGTGAGGTTGAAAAATATCTTGATTCAGAAATGAAGGATTATTTATCAACATATGTTGGTTTTCCCAATGCGGCGGTAGATCGAATTGTGCCTAATCAATCACACGAAGATGCATTGTTTGTCTCAGTTGAGCCTTTCCGCGAATGGGTGATCGATGAATCGATGTCAAAAAATGCTCAAGATAAATTAGAAGGGGTTATTTACGTCGAAGATTTAGAACCATATATTGAAAGAAAGTTATTTTCTGTTAATACTGGGCATGCGACGGTTGCATATACAGGAGCATTTTTGGGTTATAAGACAATTGATGAAGCAATGAAAGACGATCGAGTCTTAAAACAAATTCAACAAGTGTTAACAGAAACAGGTAGTTTATTAATTGATAAATGGCAATTTGATCAGGAGGCACATCATCAATATACTCAAAAAATTATACATCGTTTTGAAAATGCGAATATTTCAGATGATATTACGCGTGTTGCTAGAACACCAATCAGAAAATTAGGTTATGATGAACGTTTTATTCGTCCAATTCGAGAACTTGCGTCTCGTGGATTAAACTTTGATTACTTAGCAAAAACAGTTCAGATGATATTAGATTATAAAGATCCAAAGGACGAAGAAAGTGTAAAACTTCAAGAAATGCGCCAATCAGCAAATGATACTGACGTTTTATCAGCAGTGACAGGTATTAAAGATAAAGCCTTAATTGAAAAAATATTAAGCTAGTAAAATAGCAAAAGCCCCTTCTCGAGAAGCACGAATCGTGATCAAGAGATGGGGCTTTTATTGATACCTATTTAGCTTTTCCTTAAGCTTGTTTAATTTCTTCTACTTTCATTTGTTCAAAATAATGTGAATAGTTACTTTTAGATACATAACCCGTACGTTCTTCCAACGCATTCAATGTCCCTAAGGTCATCGCACGTTTGATTAACGTTTCAATATCTTCATTTTGGTCAAGTGCTATTGCGATGCCAGCAACGGTTGAATCACCGCTACCTACTGCATTTTCAACGTCTATTTCAGGCACACTTGCTTTGTAGTAGTGAGAACCAAATTTTACAAACGCACCATCACCCCCCATTGAAATGACAATCAATTCAATACCTTCAAAAATCGGATCATCTAATAATTGAATGATTGCTTGGTAGTCGCTTGTGTCAATAGTTTTGCCAGAAAGTTCTTGAATTTCATCCAAGTTAGGCTTGATAGCGTATGGGTTAATAGGAGAATTTAGTACTTCTTTTAGCGTAGCTCCCGAAGCATCAATAATTACTTTGGCCTGATTTTCCTGAGCACGTTGCATTAGTGCAATGTAGTATTCAGGAGTTAGACCTTGTGGCAAACTACCTGCTAAAGCAACCACTGTCGCATTAGAAATTAGTTCATCATAGTGTGTGATAAAATCATCGGCTTCTTTTTTGCTGATAGTTGGCCCATCTTCAAGAATTTCGGTTTGTTGCCCATCATGTAAAATAGCAACCGAATTGCGTGTCTCCCCTTCAATTTGGAAAAAAGCATGTGTCATACCGTCATCGTTCATTGAAGCTTCGACGGTTTGTTTTAAATTGTGTCCTAAAAAGCCAGTGGCGATATTCTTAGATCCCATTAAAGTGGCTACTCTTGAAACATTTAACCCTTTACCACTAGGAAATTTTTTTACATTATGAGTACGAGTTACCCCGTTAATCGTTAAAGTTTCTAAATCATAAACTAATTCTACTGTGGGATTTAACGTTACGCTAACAATCATTTTTGCACACTCCATTCTATAGTTTATGTTATTTTATCATTGTATTAGCCATTGAAACAATTTATATGCCGACGTCTGTAATGATATTTTTCTTATTTTTTTTAAGAAATGTGCTACAATTATTCAGAGTATAAATGGAAAGGCTAGATGAATAATGAAAATTTTAGCAATAGATACATCTAATCAAACATTAAGCCTAGCGGTACTAGAAGATGAACGTGTATTAGCAAGTTACAGCTCTTCAGTAAATAAAAATCATAGTGTCACGTTAATGCCAATGATTGAGACAATGTTTGCCCAAATAAAAATGAGTCCTAAAGATATCGAACGAATTGTCGTAGCGCAAGGACCAGGCTCGTATACAGGACTTAGAATTGGTGTAACGACCGCCAAGACGTTAGCTTGGACACTAGGAGCTGAACTAGTTGGTGTTTCAAGTTTGGCAAATTTAGCAGCTTCGGTTGGGCAAGTATCAGGAGTAATTATCTCATTGTTTGATGCGCGACGTGGCAATGTTTATGCAGGTGGTTACCGTTGGGAACAAGGGATGTTAACAGAAGTTATTCCAGATCAACACATCGAATTAGGGACGCTTTTGAATCAATTAAAAGAAATAAATGAACCTATTACGATTGTTGGAGAGTTAACCGATCAGTTGAAAGAGACCGTTTTAACTGCAGAATTACCAATGTATCAATTAGTGTTGTCGCCAGTTTTAAATAGTGCCTATCTAGGGAAAATGGGTTACCAGGCAACAGCTGTTGTTGATCCAGATGCGTTTGTTCCAACGTATTTGAAATTAGTGGAAGCAGAAGAAAAATGGTTAGAAACTAATCCTGTTCTGAGGGAAGATTATGTGGAAAAAGTCTGAATTGCTTCAAAAAGTTAAAGATGTTATAAAAAAAGATCCATTCATGATTCAAGATACTGTCGCAGTCTTAACACAGGTATCTTACCGAGAAGTACGGCTGGATGAAATCAAGTCGTTACAAGCTATTCAAAAAGCGGTGTATCAAGATCGTTCATCTTGGAGCCGATATGCATTTTTAGCAGAGTTAAATGGTAATAAACCTATCAAGTATATTGTGGCGGATTATCGAGGGACTATTATTGGTTTTGGAGGTATTCGCATTGAAGACTCAAATGCTCATATTACGAATTTAGCGGTATTACCTGATTATCAAGGAAATGGCATTGGAAGTAATTTGTTAGAGCAATTGCTAGTGTTTGCTGAAAATTGCGAGGTTCAAACGCTTAGCCTAGAAGTGCGTACTTCAAATGATAAAGCCCAACGCTTGTATAAAACAATTGGGTTTAATGTGACGAAGACTGAGCCTAATTATTATCGTGATGGTGAAGATGCTTACTTCATGCGTTTAGATAAGCGTGTGCAAGGTGAATAAGATGAGTGATGGATTAGCTAATCAATTATGGCAGGTCGCTCAAGCTAGTTTTACTTTTGGTTCGCCATGGACGATTGAGCAATTTGAAGAAGATTTACAAAATAAATCCTCAAGTTGGCTATTAAAACGTAACGAATCTAATGAAGTAGTGGCGTTTCTACAATATCGTGTAGTATTGGATGAAGCAGAAATATATCATATTGCAGTATCATCAGCCTATCAGTCACAAGGGCTAGGTAAGGATATGCTCTATGAATTAATAGAAACGTTAACGGAAACAAATGTTGAAAAAATTTTTTTAGAAGTAAGAGAAAGTAATGAACAAGCGCGTCGCTTTTATCAAAAGCATGCGTTTGTGGAGATAGGTGTTAGAAAAAACTATTATCATCATCCGATTGACAATGGGCTGATGTTAATGAAGGAATTGAAATGAGGTCTTTTTATGGAAATTTTTACAAAAGAACGTCGTCTTGTATTAGCAATTGAGTCAAGCTGTGATGAAACAAGTGTAGCGGTGGTTGAGGATGGAAATCAAATTTTATCCAATATTGTAGCCTCTCAAGTGTTATCTCATCAACGATTTGGAGGAGTAGTTCCTGAAGTGGCAAGTCGTCATCATGTTGAACAAATTATTTCTTGTTTAGAAGATGCCCTAAAAGAAGCTAACGTAACGGTTGATGAGCTGAGTGCGGTAGCTGTTACAGAAGGGCCTGGCTTAGTCGGTGCGTTATTAATTGGAATCAGCGCAGCGAAAGCTTTTGCTTTTGCTAATAATCTCCCTCTAATTCCTGTTAATCATATGGCCGGTCATATATATGCCGCAAGATTTGTCGAAGAAATGACCTTTCCTTTAATGGCGCTATTGGTTAGTGGTGGACATACCGAGCTTGTTTACATGAAAGCCGATGGAGAATTTGACATAATAGGTGAAACGCGCGATGATGCGGCAGGTGAAGCCTATGATAAAGTAGGACGTGTCTTAGGGTTACGTTATCCAAGTGGTAAAGAAATTGATGAAATGGCCCATAAAGGACAAGATGTTTATAACTTTCCACGTGCAATGATAAAAGAAGATCATTTTGATTTTAGTTTTAGTGGGTTGAAGAGCTCGTTTATTAATCGCGTTCATAATGCTGAGCAAAAAGGCGAAACACTATCTACAATCGACTTAGCGGCAAGTTTTCAAGCAAGCGTGGTGGAGGTGCTAGTCAACAAAACCGTTCGTGCCTGTCAAACGTATGACGTGAAACAATTAATCGTAGCAGGTGGTGTAGCGGCTAACAAAGGCCTAAGAGAAACGATGACGCAAACAATGAAAGAGACATTACCAGAGGTAAACGTAACGTTTCCCCCATTAAAATTATGCGGAGATAACGCTGCGATGATTGGTTCAGCTGCCTTTGCAGCTATCAACCAACAACAAGTTGCTGATATGACGCTAAATGCAATTCCAAGTTTAGTTTTAGGTGAATAAGAAATGATTAAAAAGATTGGTAGTGATTTTGCCAATCTTTTTTAGATTTTTTGGAGGAATAATAAGCGGAAATTACTTGACAATAAAACGCCAATATATTAATATATATAGGCGCGTATGTTAGCTTTTTAAATAGGAGAAATCTGGGTGAAATATTGTCCATTCAGCATTTCTAAATACTGAAGCAAAGATAGATACTCACAAAAAAATGAGCAGAAGATCTATTTTTGGTTTTTTTTTGCCTAAAAATCGGCTAACTATGACGGATTAATATAAACTTAACATTTGTAATGTTTTTGTAACATTAGATGTTTAGGAATAAACAGAAGGGGTGAAGAGCTTGGCTGGACACGTAGTAAAATACGGCAAACATCGCGAAAGAAGAAGTTTCGCCAGGATCAGTGAAGTACTAGAATTACCAAATTTAATCGAAATTCAAACAGACTCTTATGATTGGTTCTTAAAAGAAGGACTAAAAGAAATGTTTGAGGATATCTTACCTATTAAAGATTTTAGCGATAAATTATCGTTAGAGTTTGTAGGATATGAACTTAAAGAACCAAAATACACAGTAGAAGAAGCTCGTTCGCATGACGCAAACTACTCTGCACCTATTCATGTAACTTTAAGATTAGACAACAAAGCAACTGGCGAAATCAAGTCACAAGAAGTATTCTTTGGTGATTTCCCACTTATGACTGAAATGGGAACTTTCATCATCAATGGTGCTGAACGTGTTATCGTTTCTCAGTTAGTTCGTTCTCCAGGTGTTTACTATCACAGTAAATTAGATAAAAATGGTCGTGAAAGTTTTGGAACAACAGTAATCCCTAACCGTGGTGCATGGTTGGAATTAGAAACAGACGCTAAAGATATTTCATACGTACGTATCGACCGTACGCGTAAAATTCCATTAACTGTTTTAATTCGTGCTCTAGGTTATGGTTCAGATGATACTATCTTAGAAATGTTAGGAGATAACGAAAGTTTACGCTTAACTATCGAAAAAGATATTCATAAGAATGCTTCAGACTCACGTGCTGAAGAAGGATTAAAAGACATCTATGAACGTTTACGTCCAGGTGAGCCTAAAACAGCTGACAGTTCTCGTAGCCTGTTATACACTCGCTTCTTCGACCCAAAACGCTATGATTTAGCAGCAGTAGGTCGCTATAAAGTAAATAAAAAATTAAGCCTAAAAACACGCTTATTAAATCAAGTGTTAGCTGAAACATTAGTGGACGCTGAAACTGGTGAAATTATCGTTGAAAAAGGTACTGAAATTACACACGAAGTAATGTCAGAATTAGCACCTCATTTAGACAAAGGATTAAACAATGTGACTTACTATCCAACTGAAGATGGTGTGATTACTGATCCAATGACGATTCAAGTGATTAAAGTCGTTTCACCTAAAGATCCAGATCGTGTCGTTAACGTTATCGGCAATGGTCAAATTGGTGATGAAACACGCGTAATTACTCCAGCGGATATTATTGCTGAAATCAACTACTTCTTTAATTTACAAGAAGGTATCGGACAAACGGATGATATCGACCATTTAGGTAACCGTCGTATTCGTGCGGTTGGTGAGTTATTACAAAATCAATTCCGTATCGGGTTAGCTCGTATGGAACGTGTGGTTCGTGAACGTATGTCTATTCAAGACACTGATACATTAACACCACAACAATTAATCAATATTCGTCCAGTGGTTGCTGCGATTAAAGAATTCTTTGGTTCTTCTCAGTTATCACAGTTCATGGACCAAACAAACCCACTTGGTGAGTTAACACATAAACGTCGTCTATCTGCCTTAGGGCCTGGTGGTTTGACTCGTGACCGTGCCGGTTATGAAGTACGTGACGTTCATTATTCCCATTATGGTCGTATGTGTCCAATTGAAACGCCTGAGGGACCAAATATCGGGTTAATCAATAGTTTATCAAGTTATGCCAAAATTAATAAATATGGTTTCATTGAAACACCTTATCGTCGTGTTGATCGTAAAACTGGTCAAGTAACGGATCAAATCGATTACTTAACAGCTGATGAGGAAGATCACTATATGGTTGCCCAAGCTAACTCTCCATTAGCAGAAGATGGTACATTTGCTAATGATGTTGTTATGGCGCGTATCCAAAGTGATAACTTAGAAGTATCTATCGATAAAGTTGACTACATGGACGTTTCTCCAAAACAAGTAGTTGCGGTAGCGACATCATGTATTCCTTTCTTAGAAAACGATGACTCTAACCGTGCCTTGATGGGTGCGAACATGCAGCGTCAGGCTGTTCCTTTAATTCAACCACGTTCACCATTTGTAGGAACTGGTATGGAATATAAAGCAGCACATGACTCTGGTTCAGCATTAGTTGCTAAACATGATGGTGTAGTTGAATTTGTGGATGCTAACGAAGTACGTGTCCGTCGTTCAAACGGTACATTAGATAAATATGCAGTAACTAAATTCCGTCGTTCAAACGCTGGTATGTGTTATAACCAACGTCCTATCGTTAAATTAGGTGAAGTCATTGATGCTGGTGACACATTAGCAGACGGCCCATCTATGGAAGAAGGCGAAATGGCTTTAGGTCAAAACGTTTTAGTTGCCTTCATGACATGGGAAGGTTACAACTATGAGGATGCGATCATCATGAGTCGTCGTTTAGTTAAAGACGATGTTTATACATCTATTCATATTGAAGAATATGAATCAGAAGCTCGTGATACAAAACTTGGGCCTGAAGAAATTACACGTGAAATTCCAAATGTCGGAGAAGACGCACTTAAAAATCTTGACGAAATGGGTATTATCCGTATCGGTGCTGAAGTTGTCGATGGAGATATCTTAGTTGGTAAAGTAACACCTAAAGGGGTAACTGAATTATCAGCGGAAGAGCGCCTATTACATGCTATCTTCGGTGAAAAAGCTCGTGAAGTTCGTGACACATCATTACGCGTACCACATGGTGGTGGCGGTATTGTTCACGATGTTAAAATCTTTACACGCGAAGGTGGAGACGAATTATCACCAGGTGTTAACATGTTAGTACGTGTGTACATTGTACAAAAACGTAAAATTCATGAAGGGGATAAGATGGCCGGACGTCATGGTAATAAAGGGGTAGTTTCTCGTATCATGCCTGAAGAAGATATGCCATTCTTACCAGATGGAACACCTGTTGATATCATGTTGAATCCATTAGGGGTACCTTCACGTATGAATATCGGTCAGGTATTAGAATTACACTTAGGTATGGCCGCTCGTCAATTAGGTATTCATGTTGCAACACCAGTATTTGATGGTGCTTCAGAAGAAGATGTTTGGGAAACAGTTAAAGAAGCTGGAATGGCTTCAGATGCGAAAACAATTCTTTATGATGGTCGTACAGGTGAAGCCTTTGATAACCGTATCTCAGTTGGTGTAATGTACATGTTGAAACTTGCTCACATGGTTGATGACAAGTTACATGCTCGTTCAACTGGACCATACTCATTAGTAACGCAACAACCACTTGGAGGTAAAGCTCAATTTGGTGGACAACGTTTTGGTGAGATGGAAGTTTGGGCACTAGAAGCTTATGGTGCTGCTTACACATTACAAGAAATCTTAACTTACAAGTCTGATGATGTTGTTGGACGTGTGAAAACATATGAAGCGATTGTTAAAGGAGAGCCAATTCCAAAACCTGGTGTTCCTGAATCATTCCGCGTATTAGTTAAAGAATTACAATCATTAGGTCTAGATATGCGCGTTCTTGACGCTGAAGATCAAGAAATTGAACTTCGCGATATGGATGATGATGAAGACGACATGATTACAGTTGATGCATTAACGAAGTATGCTCAAGAGCACGCTGAAAAAAATGCTGAGAAAAAAGACTAGTTCAAACAAATTGTATTGTGCTGTGTTTTTAAAGAAGGAAATGGAGGGAACACCTTTTGATCGATGTAAATAAATTCGAAAGTATGCAAATTGGTTTAGCTTCTCCAGAAAAAATTAGAAGCTGGTCTTATGGTGAGGTTAAAAAACCTGAAACAATTAATTATCGTACACTAAAACCTGAACGTGATGGTTTATTCTGCGAACGCATTTTCGGTCCTAGCAAGGACTGGGAATGTGCTTGTGGTAAGTACAAACGTATCCGTTATAAAGGGATTGTCTGTGACCGCTGTGGAGTAGAAGTAACGCGCTCAAAAGTACGTCGTGAAAGAATGGCGCATATTGAGTTAGCTGCTCCTGTTTCTCACATCTGGTACTTTAAAGGAATTCCAAGTCGTATGGGTCTAATTTTAGATATGAGCCCACGTGCGTTGGAAGAAGTTATCTACTTTGCTTCATACGTAGTAACAGAGCCTGGTGATACTACTTTAGAGAAAAAACAATTATTAACTGAACGTGAATATCGCGAAAAACGTGAACAATATGGTCAATCATTCCAAGCCGCTATGGGTGCTGAAGCTATCCAAACGTTACTTGAAAATGTTGAATTAGAAAAAGAAGTAGCAGAACTTAAAGAAGAGTTGAAAACTGCTTCAGGTCAAAAACGTACACGTGCGATTCGTCGTTTAGATATTTTAGAAGCATTCCGTCAATCAGGTAATAACCCTGCATGGATGGTTATGAATGTTATTCCAGTAATTCCTCCAGATTTACGCCCAATGGTTCAATTAGAAGGTGGACGTTTTGCGGCAAGTGACTTGAACGATTTATATCGTCGTGTGATTAACCGTAACAACCGTTTGAAACGTTTATTAGATTTGATGGCACCAAATATTATCGTGCAAAATGAAAAACGTATGCTACAAGAAGCAGTAGATGCGTTAATTGATAATGGTCGTCGTGGCCGTCCAGTTGTTGGACCAGGTAACCGTCCATTGAAATCTCTTTCTCATATGTTGAAAGGGAAACAAGGTCGTTTCCGTCAAAACTTATTAGGTAAACGTGTTGACTATTCAGGTCGTTCGGTTATCGTTGTAGGACCATTCTTAAAAATGTACCAATGTGGTTTACCAAAAGAAATGGCGATTGAATTATTCAAACCATTTGTAATGCGTGAACTAGTTCAACGTGAATTAGCAAGCAACATCAAAAATGCTAAGCGTAAAATTGAACGTTTAGAAGATGATGTATGGGATGTATTAGAAGATGTTATTAGAGAACATCCAGTTTTACTTAACCGCGCACCTACATTACATAGACTTGGTATCCAAGCATTCGAACCTGTCTTAGTTGAAGGTCGTGCCATTCGTCTTCACCCATTAGTATGTGAAGCCTACAATGCCGATTTCGATGGAGACCAAATGGCGGTTCACGTTCCATTGAACGATGAAGCGCAAGCAGAAGCTCGTTTGTTAATGTTAGCAGCACAAAATATCTTGAACCCTAAAGATGGTAAACCTGTAGTAACACCATCTCAGGATATGGTATTAGGTAACTACTACTTAACAATGGAAGAAGAAGGCCGTGAAGGTGAAGGAATGGTATTCCGTGACTTGAACGAAGCCATCTTAGCTTACAAAAATGGTTATGTCCATTTACATACACGTGTTGGGTTACAAACGTCAGCACTTAAAGACAAACCATTTACTGAATGGCAAAAAGACCGTATTTTATTAACAACAGTTGGTAAAATCATGTTTAACGAAATTATGCCAACAGAGTTCCCTTACTTAAATGAACCAACTGACTATAACTTAGTTGTTGAAACACCAAACAAATATTTTGTTGAGCCTGGTACAGATATTAAAGAAGCGATTAAAGCGCAAGAACCTGTTTTACCATTCAAGAAAAAACATTTAGGTAATATTATCGCTGAAGTCTTCAAACGATTCAAAATTACTGAAACATCACGTATGTTAGACCGTATGAAAGATTTAGGTTATACACATTCTACACATGCTGGTATTACAGTAGGGGCAGCTGATATTTCTAACTTGCAAGAAAAAGCTGCTATGATTGATGAAGCCCATAAACAAGTTGAAAATGTGACAAAACAATTCCGTCGTGGATTAATCACAGATGACGAACGTTATGAACGTGTAATCGGCGTATGGAATAAAGTAAAAGATGAAATTCAGAAGAAACTGATGGAAACATTAGATGATCGTAACCCAATCTTCATGATGAGTGATTCTGGAGCCCGTGGTAATATCTCTAACTTTACTCAGTTAGCTGGTATGCGTGGATTGATGGCCGCTCCAAGTGGACGTATCATGGAATTACCGATCGTTTCTAACTTCCGTGAAGGACTATCTGTCTTAGAAATGTTTATCTCTACCCATGGTGCTCGTAAAGGAATGACCGATACAGCCTTGAAGACAGCCGATTCTGGTTACTTAACACGTCGTTTAGTTGACGTTGCTCAAGATGTTGTTATTCGTGAATCTGATTGTGGTACGGACCGTGGTTTAGAAATTTCTGCTATTCGTGATGGTAATGAAATTATCGAACCTTTAGAGGAGCGTTTATTAGGTCGTTATGCACATAAAACAGTTATTCATCCAGAAACTGGCGATGTAATCGTTGCTAAAGGTGAATTAATTGACGAAGATAGAACTAAAGCAATTATTGAAGCGGGTATTGAGAAAGTAACAATTCGCTCAGTCTTTGCATGTAACACGCCTCATGGAGTATGTAAAAAATGTTACGGACGTAACATGGCAACTGGATCAGAAGTTGAAGTTGGTGAAGCAGTGGGTACAATCGCTGCCCAATCAATCGGTGAACCTGGTACTCAGTTAACAATGCGTACGTTCCATACGGGTGGGGTTGCCGGAGATGATATTACACAAGGTTTACCTCGTATCCAAGAAATTTTTGAAGCACGTAATCCTAAAGGACAAGCGGTTATTACTGAAGTAACTGGTATAATTTCTGAAATTAGCGAAGACCCAGCAACACGTACTCGTGAAATCACTGTAACTGGTCAAACAGATACAAGAACTTATACAGTTCCTTATACAGCAAAACTTAAAGTTCAAGAAGGCGATGCTATTCATCGTGGGGATGCTTTAATGTATGGTTCTATTGAACCAAAACAATTATTACAAGTTCGTGACGTGATTTCTGTAGGAACTTACTTACTAGGTGAAGTACAAAAAGTATACCGTATGCAAGGGGTAGAAATTGGCGACAAACACGTGGAAGTAATGGTTCGACAAATGTTACGTAAAGTTCGTGTAATGGATCCAGGTGATACTGATATCTTACCTGGTACATTAGTAGATATTGCTGACTTCAAAGCTAGCAACTATCAAACATTGATTGCTGGTGGTATTCCAGCAACAGCACGTCCTGTATTAATGGGAATTACAAAAGCATCGATTGAAACAAATAGTTTCTTATCTGCTGCGTCATTCCAGGAAACAACGCGTGTGTTAACAGATGCTGCAATTCGTGGAAAACGCGATACGTTATTAGGATTGAAAGAAAATGTTATCATCGGTAAGATTATTCCTGCCGGTACAGGTATGGCTAAATACCGTAACATGGAGCCTAAAGAAGTTGGCGTAGCAAGCGAAAATGTTTATAGCATTAGCGACATCGAAGCTAAAATGGCTGCCGAAGACGCTTTACATGTAAACGAAGACTAAAAAAATGCTTAGAGAAAATTTCTCTAAGCATTTTTTTAATTCCTAACGATTAGTACGCTACAGTGTGCATTAGATGTCGCGTAGTGAGCAATAGAACCTAACATGGATTCACTTATCATATGTTTACCAGTTGCCCCTAGAACGATTAAATCAGCTTTTAAATCAACGGGTAATGTTAATGATAACATTTTTTTTGGTGACCCTTCAACGACTAACGTAAACACATCATGAAAATCATCGTTTGCTGCTTGTTCTTTTAAGTGTGCTAAATTTTCTTCTGCTTCCCTAGTCAATTCATTGATTGCATCTTCAGGTAAGTAATTTGCCAGATTGTTAATGACATGAATGGCGAATAATTTAGCGTGATACATTTTTGCTATTGAAATAGCTTCTTTAAACGCAATATGAGAGCTTTCAGAGCCATCAATTCCTACAATGATGGTATTGTAATGTTTTGTGTTTGTCATAATAAAATCCTCCATTTTTTTATAGCGTGACCAATATAATTGGATATTGAAACGCTTACTTATCTAATTATATCGTTTGTGGAGAAAAAAGGGAACTTCTTTGGTTTAGATAAGGGTCTTTATTCGATACCGAGTGTCCCGTTGACTGGTTAAACAAAGAAATCCGATAGCTTATAACCTGCTATCGGATTTCTTTTCTTATGAAGCCACCTGCCGGGCTTGAACCGGCGACCCCCACCTTACCATGGTGGTGCTCTACCAACTGAGCTAAGGCGGCAATTAGTTGTCTACAATTTGACAGTATAGCGTATACAGATAATAATTTCAATAGGAATTAAATAGATATTTTGATACTTTTTATTTTTACTAAGTTTTATTTAAGTTAAATATGATAAGATATTAATAAAGAAAAAAGAGGGCTGATATGAATAAATTAAAGCTACAGTCACTAAGTGTGTCACAATTAAATGATTGCCATTATGAGCTATTACTTGAAGCTGATCCATCAATTGAACTTCTACAAGCGTATCTACCCGACAGTACTATCTTTGCATTAAGTAAGGAAAAACAAGTGATAGGGATGTTAGTTTTATGCCCATGTAAAGAGAAGTCTGAAATAGAAATTAAAACAATTAGTGTATCAAAAGCGTATAGAAGACAAGGATTTGGTTTTTATTTACTAGAAGAGGCCGAATCCTTTGCTAAAAAGCATCAATTTACTTATTTGGTTATTGGAACAGGGAGTACTAGTTTTCATCAGTTGTATATGTATCAGAAGTTTGGTTTTCGTATGGATTATATTGTCAAAGACTTCTTTTTGAAGTATAAAGAGGAATTAATCGAGAACCAGTTAAAGTTATATGATATGGTTATCTTAAGAAAGAAACTTTAAACTCTTGTTGAATTAGTTATTTTATTTATGTTTTATGTGTTTTCGTGTATAATGTAGGAGTTATAGAAAAGCCTTTAAAAGCTAACTATTTTTTAATCAAAAAGTAGAAAAGACTTAGAAAAAGAAATAATAAAAAATCAGAGCCTAAATAGGATTTAAAGTAAAGGATGAATTGAAACAGATGAGAAGAAAGCAGGCACTTGAAAAAGAAAACCGAACGGTAAGACGTATTGTGACCACGCTAGTTAGTGCGTTGTTAGTAATGGCAATTGTTCTTGGCATATTTGTTTATCGCTATTGGCAAACAGGTACACAACCATTAGACACAAATAATTCTAATCTTCAACAAGTTAATATTCCAATCGGAACTAGTAACAAAGGGATTGGTAATATTTTAGAAGAGAATCACATTATAAAGAGTGGATTAGTCTTTAACTATTATATGAAATTGGAAAATCAAACTGATTTTAAAGGTGGCTATTATCAGATGTCACCCGATATGACCTTAGATGACATAGCAGAAATGCTTAAGCAAGGTGGGTCTGAAGAACCATCAGCTTTGGCAGATGGAAAAATTAGTGTACCAGAAGGGTATAGCTTAGAACAAGTGGCGGAAGTTGTAGGCGATTCAACGGATATTTCAACAAAAGAATTTATAGATACTGCTAATGATCCTGCATTTTTAAAGGAACTTTATGAGGCATATCCTGAATTATTGGCTAGCACTAAAGAGGCCAAAGAAGTTCGTTATCACCTAGAAGGATACTTATTCCCCGCAACGTATAATTATTATAAAGATAAGACAGCTAAAGATATTATTAAAGAAATGGTCGACAAAACTAATCAAGAATTATTGGCAAGAAAAGAACAAATTGATGCGTCTCATCATTCAATTCAAGAGATATTAACGCTTGCTTCATTAGTTGAAAAAGAAGGAGTAACATCAGCTGATCGACGAAACATTGCACGAGTATTTTTAAATCGCTTAGACACTGGAATGAGAATTGAATCTGATATTACTATTTTATATGCTTTACAAAAACATAAAGTTCATTTGAGCTATGATGATTTAGAAGTTGTATCGCCTTATAACTTATATCGTAATGATGGCTTAGGACCTGGACCGTTTAATAATCCTGGTATCGATGCAATTGATGCTGTATTAGATCCAGCAGATAATAATTACTACTATTTCTTAGCCAATGTTGAAACAGGTAAAGTTTATTTTGCCGAAACATATGAAGAACATTTGCAATTAAAAGAAGAGCATATCGATAATTTGAATAATTAATAGTTTACAAAGTAAATAAAGAGTGGTAATGTTTAAATCATAAAAAGAAGCGCTTTTTCGTTATTAGCGAAAAAGCTCTTCTTTTCATTTAAATTAAGAGAGATAATAAAGGAGTTAGCTATAAAATGGTGGAAAAAGTTTATCCAATGACCCTTGAAGGGAAAGCAAGTTTGGAGAAAGAGTTAGAGGAATTAAAAACAGTTAAACGTAAAGAAATCGTAGAACGCATTAAAATTGCTAGAAGTTTTGGCGATTTGTCAGAGAATTCAGAATATGATTCAGCAAAAGATGAGCAAGCGTTTGTTGAAGGTCGTATTACAACGATTGAAAATATGATTCGTTTTGCTGAGATTATTGATGCGGATTCAGTTGCAGCTGATGAAGTAACAATTGGCCGTACGGTATCATTTATTGAATTACCAGATGGAGAAGAAGAAGAATACACTATCGTTGGTAGTGCTGAAGCAGATCCATTTGCTGGGAAAATTTCAAATGATTCACCGATTGCTAAAGCATTAATGGGCAAAAAAATAAATGATGAAGTGATTATCGCAACACCAGGTGGCGAAATGTCAGTTAAAATCGTTAAAATTTCTTAATAAAAAATGGCTCTTTGTCAAATTGGACTGATGAGTAATTTTAGCCAACCATGAAAATGGAGAAAACATTCTCTGATTTCATGGTTTTTTGTTATTTAATGATTAACTTCTATCAAACCTTCGGTTAAAAAGATTCTAATCCTCATATTGCTGAAAGATTTGAATCCATAAGAAACTCGTTTTAATGTTTTGATGTGTGTATTCTTTGCTTCAATCTTCCCATTTGAATAGGGATGTATTAAAGCATTGGTAATTCCTTCCTGATGACGTATCAGGTTTTGTACTTGTCCTTTAAACTCTTCATCTAATTCATCTGGTAAAGTATTCAATAATTCAAAGAATCGTTCATATTCTTTTCTTCTAAATGAATCTAATAAATCATGGAAGTAGCCATAGGCTAATTTTAGAGGTTCGGAAAAATCTAATAACCGATCAATCATCATCTGTTCGGTCAAATAAGGATACTTATTTGACCGAAAGCTCGGCCATCTTTTGTATTCAGAGATATTAATGTCTAATCTATTTTTAAGTAGGAAGCGCCAATTTTTCTTAAGTTTACTTGCTTCTACTTTATGTCCCGATGCCTTGAGTTTTTTCATTTCCCGTACTCTGAAACTATTAAAGGCTTCATTCAAATGTTTAACAATATGAAAACGATCAATGATTAATTCAGCATTTGGAAAGATATCCTTCACTAATTGGAAATAAGCTGCATTCATATCTGTCACAAGGTATTTGACTCTGAATCGTTCTTCATCTGGATAGCGATTAAAGTGAGGTATAAGATAATTTAATCTTCTGCTTTCCAATATTTCAACTAATTGTCCTGATTCACCATCAGCACAAATAAAACTCATAGAGTCTTCTATGGCTGTATGCGAACGGAATTCATCAACCATTAAAACCTCAGGCAACCAACGTTTTTTTGGACTAGGAAGGTAAGTTTCTAACGATTTTAATACCTGAATCACTTTACTTATTGAAACACTACATAATTTAGCAATTAGTTTTAGAGATATTCTTTCACCTAATAACTCAATAATTTTGCCTTCAATTATCCTTGAAACATTGTGACAAGGTTTAACTAAATCAATTTGAGCAGTCCAGTGCTTATTACAGTTGCGACAACGATAGCGTTGCTTAGATAGCTTCATAGAGACAATTCCTGTGTTCTCATGTGTTAATAGAATCTCTACTTCTTTAGAACCATTCTTAACAATAACGTACTTGCCGTCGCATTCTCTTGGAGAAGAGTCACAATTAGGGCAAGCTATCGTTTTAGGTTTATAGCTCGCTTTTATAATTTTCGCAGGCTTATTACGATAGGTTCCTTCGGAAACACTAGAAATTGTTAGATTAGAGTCTTCAATTCCATAAATTTTTTTGATATCATTAATCATAGCATATCGCTCCTTTTGTTTGTTTTGTGTGGTAACTTAATTTTAACAAAAGGCGATATGTTTTTTTAAGATTAAATACAAAAATAGGGCTGAAGAAGGAATAAACCTTCATCAGTCCTATTTATTATAGAGCCTAAAAAATAGGGGTGTGACCGATGTCATGCTCCTTCTTTTTTATGAAATAAAGAATCTTCTAGGTCTATAGTCTTAGATAATAATCAGTCTATCTATACTAAACAAAAAGGGGAATAAAAGGTATAATGAAACAAGAATATTATAGATAGGAGTAAGCTTAATGAAACATTCATGGAGAGTTTTTATTGTCATTGAATTATTAATGCTGCTATTTGTCCTTTATAAAGTGGTCAATGAAACGCAAGCACTAATTTTCTTGATTTTTGGTATCGTAAATATTATATTTGCGATCAAAAGAAAGCGTAAAAGTAGTTTTAGTCAATTTCAATTAATAATGGGTGTAGTGATCTCCTTAATGAGTTTATTAACTAGTGGGCCCGTTATTTGGTTCATGCTAGTATTTGCTATTTTGTTTTTCGGGCTAGTGGGTGTAGAGACGTCAGGTTTGAGTGTGTTAGAACATTTGGATTTAGTGCCTTGGAAAGACAAACAAATGATTAATGTGGAAACAGTTGAACCAGCAGTTAAAAATGGCAAAAAATTTAAACGTCAACTTTTTGGCAACCAACGAATTGGTTCATCAGTATTTGAATGGGATGATATTAATCTTTTAATTATTTCGGGAGATACGATTATTGATTTGGGCAACACTATTTTGCCTAAAGAAGATAATGTCGTATTAATTAGAAAAGGTTTTGGTCGTACAAGAATCATTGTGCCAATGGGAATTGGTATCATGGTTGAACATACAACGTTAAGTGGTAAATTGGTTTTTGAAGAAAAAAGCTTTAACTTGAAAAATGAAGCCATTAAAATTTTTAGTGATGATTATGATGGCAATGTCCGACGCATTAAATTAGTGACGAACACGTTATTAGGTGATGTAGAGGTTGTTAGAATATGAAAAATAAAACCAATTATTTATTTTTATTTATTTATGTCTTCTTATTTACGCTAATTATTTTATTGTTTACCTCGTTTATTGTTTTGACAGCTATGGGCAGAAAACTTTGGATTAAAGCGTTATTTGATTTAACCGTTTCTGTTTTTCCTGTCTTTTTTTTCTTAATGCTAATGTCGTTATTAATTGCATTAGTAGTGACGATTGTGTCATACTTTATACAAAGGAACCAATATCTTGAAATAGAAGAGAAAATCGAACAATTGCAACGTGGTAATTATGATCATCAGGTGTTCGCCCCTCAAGCAAGTTCTGATTTTTTTGAGGATGAACTGGATCTTCATATTGAATCACTAAGAAAACAATTATCAGAGATGTCAAAAGAACTTCAAGTATTATCTGCACGTCCGTATTTAGTAGACGGAGAATCCAAAGAGGAAATTTTACGGGAAGAACGTCATCGTTTAGCAAGAGAATTACATGACTCGGTTAGTCAACAGTTATTTGCCGCTTCAATGATGCTCTCAGCGTTATTAGAATATTCTAAGAAGCAGAATGGTGATGAAAAAATATTAAAACAATTAGATACAATCGAAGACATTATTAACGCCTCTCAATCTGAAATGCGTGCACTCTTGCTGCATTTACGTCCAATTAATTTGGAAGGAAAAAGTCTTCAAAAAGGAATTGAGCAATTATTAAAAGAACTTCAAACAAAAATTAATATCGAAATGGTATGGGATATTCAAGATATCGCGTTACCAACGACCATTGAAGATAATTTATTTCGAATTATTCAAGAATTATTTTCAAATACATTACGCCACGCTAAAGCCAAACGTTTAGAAGTTTATATGAGAAAGCAAGAAGAAATGCTATCTTTACGGGTGATTGATGATGGTGTTGGTTTTGATACCTCTCAATCTAAAGTAGGTAGTTATGGATTAAGTAATATCAAAGAACGTGTGAATCAAATGGGCGGCACGTGTAAGATTATTAGTTTTAAAAATAAAGGAACGAGTATTGATATTCGTGTTCCGCTAGTAGGAGAGAGTGATAAGGATGATTAGAGTAATGTTAGTGGATGACCACGAGATGGTTAGACTAGGAGTATCATCTTATTTATCGATTCAAGATGATATTGAGGTTGTAGCAGAAGCTGAAAATGGCAAAATTGGTTACGAAAAAGCGTTAGAATATAAACCAGATGTAATTTTAATGGATTTAGTTATGGATGAAATGGACGGTATTGAAGCGACTAAATTGATTCTAAATGATTGGCCAGAAGCAAGAATTATTATAGTCACAAGTTTTATTGATGATGAGAAAGTTTATCCTGCCATCGAAGCAGGCGCGGCGGGCTACCTATTAAAAACATCTTCTGCTAGTGAAATAGCCGAGGCTATTCGTTCGAGTTACCGAGGAGAAACCGTTCTGGAACCGGAAGTGACAGGCATGATGATGGATCGTTTGACGAAAAAAAACATCCCTGTTCTTCATGATGAGTTAACTAATCGTGAGTCAGAAATATTATTGTTGATTTCTGAAGGGAAAAGCAATCAAGAAATAGCCGATGAACTGTTTATTACATTAAAAACAGTGAAGACGCATGTTTCAAATATTTTATCAAAGTTAGAAGTAGAAGACCGTACGCAGGCTGCTATCTATGCCTTTAAGCACGGAATTGTTAAATAAAGTGAGGAAATAATGATGAAGCAAAGTTTTGCTGTTATTGGCTTAGGTCGATTTGGTGCTAGTGTTTGTACAACATTGGTTGAAACAGGTCAAGAAGTCTTAGCTATTGACCGTGATGAAGATCGCGTGAATGAATACATGGATATTGCCACACACGCTGTAGTGGCCAATGCAGAAGATGAGATAGCATTACGTGCGTTAGGGTTACGTAATTTTGACCACGTCATTATTGCAATTGGTGAAGATATTCAAGCTAGTATCTTGGTGACATTAATGGCAAAAGAAATGGGTGTACAGCGTATTACAGCTAAAGCTCAAAATTTATATCATGCAAAAGTATTGGAAAAAGTTGGCGCAGACCATGTCGTGCATCCAGAACGAGATATGGGAGAGCGTGTGGCCCATCACTTAATTTCTAAAAATATTTTAGACTATTTAGAACTATCAGAAGAATACTCAATTGCTGAGATACGAATTGAGAATCATAAATTCGTCGATCGTACATTATTAGATTTAGATTTGCGCCAACGATTTGGTCTAAACGTTGTTGCTATTAAACGTGAAGGAACCAAACTAATTGTTTCGCCATCCGCTGAAGAGATGGTATTACTTGACGATACCTTATTTGTAATCGGAGAAACAGTTGACGTAGAACGATTTGATGAAATCATGAACTAAGAACTCTTTTTAAGGGTTCTTTTTTTGAGCGCGAAAAAAGTCAAATGTTTGCTGCTATGTTATGATAATAGTACAAAGCGTTGAAGAAAGTGTGGTTGATTAAATGAAAATTACTGTAACAGATAAAGCAGAAAATTGGTTTAAAAATGAATTAGGTGTTGAAGCAGGGGGCTACGTTCATTTTTTTGGTAAATATGGTGGAGCGACAAATGTTCATGTCGGTTTTTCAACAGGTATGCGTGTGGAAGAACCAACAGATCCTATTGTTACGATGGAGCAAAATGGGATAACTTATTACATTGATAGTACAGATGAATGGTTCTTTTCAACCTATGATTTAGCGGTTGATTTTGATGAGAAAAAGGATGAACCTGTTTATACGTATTCAGAAAATTAAAAAGAACTAGTCGCTTGGCGGCTAGTTCTTTTTGTTTTGTGAATTAATAAGTTGCTTCTTAATTTGGCGAATATTATTAGAGTAAATAATCACGGATACAACAATAATTAACGTTAAGATATCCAGTGATGGGAAGAAAATCGATAAAATAGTTGATGCGACAACTGGTAATGTTGAAGCAGCTATAAATAATTTAAAAGAATTACCCAATGTTAATCCTAACATTCTCGCACGTTCAAATGTGTGACCAATAAGTGTGCCTAGCAATAAGTAAATACCAAACATGATCATCATCGGTACTAATGTCATCAGAATAATAGCCCCGATTAACATAGCTTTTTCACTTGTCCTTAAGGAAGAGCTTTTAAAAATCGTTTGACTGAAATACGTTTGATCAATGTCTTTGTAGTCTAGTTTTAGCGTGTTTTTCCCCAGTAGTCCGATGAAGGGGTTTGAATCATTCATCGTCACTACAAGATGGTTCTTCAGATAGCCAAGTCCGATTTGATTACCAACTAAACGCGTTTTAATATCATCTGCACTCAATTTGTTCTCAGGATCAAAGGCAAATAGGAAGTAGTCAGAGGTATAGATAAAACTTTCACTAGGCTCTTTAGTTACCAGCTGATTGTCTTTAAACGAAAATTCAGGCGTTTGTTTAACAATTTCTTGAATATTTTTTTCTACTTGTTTTGTTTCAATAAAGGCTTGTCCCATAAGTGGTAATCCTAATATCAACGAAAGTAGTAAAAAGTATGGAATCATTATTTTTTTTGATAAACGATTGGCCATAAAAAGATTTTGAGGATGTCGTAATGCTTCTTTAAATAAAGATAAAATGTTCATAGATGTATTGCTCCTAACAGATATTTATCTTATAATTGTATATGTTTATAAGGGAAATTACAAAATAAATTCACTTTTAAGCATTACTTTTGTAAAACACGTTATTAAGTGATACATTTTTTTATGTAGGATAAAAAAACTTTTAGGAGGAACCACAATGACATACCAATTACCAGAATTACCATATGCATACGATGCATTAGAACCACATATTGATGAATTAACTATGCACTTACATCACGACAAACATCATAACACTTATGTTACTAACTTAAATGCAGCAATCGAAAAATATCCAGAATTAGGCGAAAAATCAATTGACGAATTAGTCGCTGATTTAGCTAACGTGCCAGCTGACATTCAAACAGCAGTACGTAACAATGGTGGCGGTCATGCTAACCATACATTCTTCTGGGAAATCATGGGACCAAACGGTGGTGGCGAACCTACTGGCGATATTAAAGAAGCAATCAATGCTAAATTTGGTAGCTATGAAGCTTTCCAATCAGAATTTACTGCAGCAGCAACTGGCCGTTTTGGATCAGGTTGGGCATGGTTAGTCGTTAATAACGGCGAATTAGAAGTAATGTCTACTGCTAATCAAGATTCTCCATTATCAGAAGGTAAAACACCTGTATTAGGAATCGATGTTTGGGAACACGCTTACTACAAAAAATATAGCAACGTACGTCCAGATTACATTAAAGCATTCTTCAATGTAATCAACTGGGATGAAGTTAACAAACACTACGCAGCAGCAAAATAATCAGTTAAATAACATGGGGAGATGTGGCGATTATCGTCATATCTCTTTTTTTCTTTTCTTCATCTTATCTCCTTAATTTTTAATCAAATATGCTATAATAAGATGAATTATAAGGAGGCATTGAAATGAATAAGGAAAATGAACATCAATTAGCATTGTCTGTTTTAAATAAAGAAGCAAGTAAAATTAGAACCCTAATTAACAGTCAACGAAATCATCTATGTATTTCCCAGTGTAAAGCCTTTGAGGAAGTGGTAGATACACAAATGTATGGTTTTAGTCGCCAAATTGACTTTGCAATAAAAATGAATATTTTAAAGCATGAAGAAGGACAACTTATTTTGGCTGATTTAGAACGTGAATTAAATCAGGTCTATATAGATGTCTATGAAACACAAAAGGAAATGCAAGAATAGGAGTGTAGTTAGTGGTAAAGAAGCCAAAAAAACGTTACTTTTTAGATTATGGAATAGTCATTCCATACATAGCATTATCAATTATCGGAATTGTGATGGTATACAGTGCGACAGCCTATAAGCTGATTAGTGCAGGACGAAATGAATTTAGTGGTGGAATCAAGCAAGTTGCTTTTTTTGCTGTTGGTTTGATTATTATTTATGTCATTTATCATATGAAAATTGACTTTTTACAAAATCGAACGGTAGTAATGGCCAGTTTTATAGGTATATTGGCCATGTTGGTCTTAACGTTCTTTATTGGAGAAGCACTAGGTGGTGCCAGAGGTTGGATTAAGATTGCTGGCGTCCAAGTACAGCCAGTTGAATTTCTTAAAATAATTGTTATCTGGTATTTATCTTATGTCTTATCAAAACGTCAGTCAACGATTTCTAATGAATTCATCAAAACAGTTCTATGGCCAGTCGGAATGATCGCAGCAGCAGCCTTTTTAGTACTAGTACAGCCAGATACAGGTGGTGCAGCGATTATTGTGTTACTAACCATTGTCATGTTATTGGCTAGTGGTATTAGTTACTGGTACGGTATCGCGATTACTGGTGGTGGTATCGCGCTAAGTTTTATCGCAATCGAATTTGTTACGACTGTAGGGAAGTATTTTATTCCTGAATATATTGTTAATCGTTTCTTAGTATTTAAGAACCCTTTTATTTCTCAATATGATGCAGGAATGCAAATGATCCAATCTTACTATGCAATGTTTAATGGTGGTTTGTTTGGTAGAGGTTTAGGTAATAGTATTCAGAAAAAAGGCTTTTTACCCGTGGCAGAATCAGATTTTATTTTTTCGATTATTATTGAAGAATTGGGATTGATTGCTGCAGTTATCATTCTATTAATGTTAATGTTTTTGATACTCCGTATTATTTCTGTAGGGATTAAAGCAACGAGCACATTTAATTCAATGGTTTGTACGGGAATAGGGGCAATGATGTTAATCCAAACCTTTATTAACGTTGGAGGGATTACGGGGTTGATTCCAATGACAGGTGTTACTTTTCCGTTTATAAGTCAAGGAGGCTCAAGTTTTATTTCCTTATCAATTGGTGTCGGGTTAGCACTAAATATTAGAGCAGATGAGTTAAGAAGAAAATATCAACGTCAAATCGAAGCATTATAAAGTTTGTATAAAGGAGACCTGTGACCATGAAAAAAATATTAGTTGCCAATCGAGGGGAAATCGCGATTAGAATTTTCCGTGCATGTACTGAATTAGGCATTCCTACTGTAGGAATTTATGCACGCGAAGACGAAGACTCTATTCATCGTTTTAAAGCGGATGAAGCCTATGTAGTAGGATTAGGGAAAAAACCAATCGATGCTTACTTAGATATTGAAGATATTATTAGAATCGCAAAAGATACAGGAGCAGATGCAATTCATCCTGGTTATGGTCTATTATCTGAAAATTTAGCTTTTTCAAAACGCTGTGAGGCTGAAGTAATTAAATTTATTGGTCCTTCATCTGGGCACTTGGATATGTTTGGCGATAAAATAAAAGCCAAAGAAGCGGCAATAAATGCAGGCTTACAATCCATTCCAGGTTCAGATGGGCCAGTAGAGTCTGTAGAAGAGGTTTATGACTTTGGACGTCATCATGGCTATCCAGTCATGATTAAAGCCGCACTTGGTGGCGGTGGACGTGGTATGAGAATTGTTCATAGTCAAGAAGAAGTAGAAGATGCCTTCCATCGAGCAAGTAGTGAAGCAAAAGCCGCATTTGGTAGTGATGAAGTTTATGTTGAAAAATATATTCAAAACCCTAAACATATTGAAGTACAAATTTTAGGTGATGAACATGGCAATGTGGTACATTTATTTGAACGTGATTGCTCAATTCAGCGACGTCATCAAAAAGTAGTAGAAATAGCACCGTGTGTTTCTCTGCCTATTTCATTACGTGAAGCAATTTGTGAAGCAGCCGTTAAGTTAATGAAGCATGTAGGCTATTATAATGCAGGAACAGTAGAATTTTTAGTTGAAGGCGATCAATTTTATTTTATCGAGGTTAATCCTCGTGTTCAGGTCGAACATACAATTACTGAAATGATTACAGATATTGATATCGTGATTTCGCAAATTGAAATTGCCCAAGGAAAACAGCTTCATGAAGAAATGGGGGTTCCTAAGCAAGAAGACTTAACTTTTAGAGGAGCGGCGATTCAATGTCGTATCACTACAGAAGATCCAAGTAATGATTTTATGCCAGATACAGGCAAAATCGATACATATCGTTCGCCAGGTGGTTTAGGCATTCGTTTGGATGTTGGTAATGCCTATGCTGGAGCAGAAGTGACACCTTATTTTGATTCATTATTGGTAAAGGTATGTACTTATGGTATTAACTTTAATAAGGCCATTACAACGATGCAGCGTGCGTTAAAAGAATTCCGTATTCGTGGAGTAAAAACAAATATTCGCTTTTTAGAAAATGTGTTAGCACATGAATCCTTCCAAAGTGGTGAGTTTAATACGACATTTATTGATAACACACCTGAATTATTTGATTTCCCACGTGTGTCAGATCGTAGTAATAAAATGTTGAAATATATTGGAGAAGTAACCGTTAACGGCTTCCCAGGTATTAAGGAAGAAACGAAACCTGTGTTTGAACAACCTCGTCCGATTCTTTTACAAACAACAAGAAATATTCCAGTAACCGCTAAAACCATTTTAGACACGCAAGGAGCAGATGCGGTCAGTCAATGGGTGAAAGACAAAGAAGAATTACTATTAACGGATACAACCTTTAGAGATGCCCATCAAAGTTTACTGGCAACTCGTGTTAGAACAAAAGATATTTTAGGTATTGCCCATCAGACTGAATTAGCTATTCCTAATTTATTCTCAAGCGAGATGTGGGGAGGCGCAACTTTTGACGTGGCATATCGTTTCTTAAATGAGGATCCATGGGAACGTTTAAAATTAATTCGTGAGCAAATGCCGCATACATTATTACAAATGTTATTCCGTGGTTCAAATGCAGTCGGTTACCAAAATTATCCAGATAATGCGATTGAAGCTTTTATCAAACAAGCCGCTGAAAATGGGATCGATGTGTTCAGAATTTTTGATAGTTTGAACTGGTTACCTCAAATGGAAAAAAGTATTCAAGCTGTACGAGATAGTGGCAAAATCGCTGAAGGAACGATTTGTTACACGGGGGATGTTTTATCCACTACCCGTACGAAATATGATATTAATTACTATGTGGATATGGCACTTGAACTTGAAAAAATGGGGGCACATATTATTGGTATTAAAGATATGGCAGGGTTATTAAAACCTCAAGCAGCTTACCATTTAATTAGTGCGCTTAAAGATAAAGTATCCTTACCGATTCATTTGCATACACACGATACGAGTGGGAATGGGCTTATCACTTATTCAGCAGCGACACGAGCAGGTGTAGACATTGTGGATGTTGCCATTAGTTCTTTAAGTGGCAATACGAGTCAACCAAGTATGGGAAGCTTGTACTATGCACTAGGTGAAGGTGAACGTACGCCAAACATTAACATCAAAAATGTTCAAGCCATCAATCATTATTGGGAAAGTGTTCGTCGCTATTATGCGCCATTTGAGAATGGGATGAATGCCCCACATACTGAAGTTTACCAACATGAAATGCCAGGTGGTCAATACTCTAATTTGCAACAACAAGCCAAAGCAGTAGGATTAGAAGAACGTTGGGATGAAGTGAAGCAAGTCTATGCGGATGTTAACCAAATGTTTGGAGATATCGTTAAAGTTACTCCTTCTTCTAAAGTAGTAGGTGATATGGCACTCTTTATGATTCAAAATAATTTAACAGAAGAATTAATTTATGAAAAAGCTGACACATTAAGTTTCCCTGATTCTGTTGTTAGTTTTTTCCAAGGAGACTTGGGACAACCGACTGGAGGCTTCCCAGAAGAATTAAAAGCAGTTATTTTACAAGGGAAACCATCTATTGAGGTTAGACCGGGTAGTTTGGCAACACCGATTAATTTTGAATCTACTAAGGCTGAATTACAAGAATTAATTGGCTATGAACCGTCTCAAGAAGAAGTTTTAAGTTATATTATGTACCCGCAAGTATTTTTAGATTATCGTAAGATGAACGATCAATTTGGTGAAATCACTGTATTAGATACACCAACCTTTTTCTACGGAATGCGTTTAAATGAAACAGTTAATCTTGAAATTGCTAAAGGAAAAGTATTCAAGATTCGTCTAGATGAAATTGGTGAACCTGATATTGAAGGAAATCGTACCTTATTCTTTAACTTTAATGGTCAGCGTCGTGAAATTATTATTAATGATACGCATGTTAAATCACAAGTAATCTTAAAAGTAAAAGCAGAACCAACTAACAAACAACATATTGGTGCAACAATGCCAGGTTCAGTGCTAGAAGTCTTGGTTTCTAAAGGCGAAAAAGTAACAAAAGGACAAACGCTAATGGTAACAGAAGCCATGAAGATGGAAACGACCTTACAAGCACCATTTGATGGTGTAATAAGCAAGCTTCATGCTGAAGCAGGAGAACCTATTAGAACTGGTGATTTATTAATTGAAATCACACCTAAATAATTGCCCCACTATTGGAAGAAAGAAGGGAAAGAATGAAACGAATAAAAGATTTTCTAGTTGCAGTTCTTTTTATTTCCATTATTAGTTACACGTTACCCATTTTTTTCCCACAATCTTCTTCCTCTCCAAAAGAAAATACGAGTATCGATGAATCTATAAAAGAAAAAGAACCGACCTTTGTTCAAGAAAAATTACCAGCCAATGGTTATTCTAAATGGATTGGTAAATCAGGTGAAAAATTTGCTAAACAATTTGGAGAACCTGTTTCCAAGGAAAGAATCAGTCAGACGCATGAATGGTGGACATATGGAAGTAGTGCGAACGATTATTATGAAGTATTAGTTGTTAATCATCAAATTGAGTCAATCTTGATTTTAGGCAATGAAGTGGAGACAGATAATATACATACTGGTATGAAAATGGAAGATTTAGCGTTGTTGACAACGTTGTATTCCAATTTTAGTTTTGATTATGAACGAGAGAATTACGTGATCGAGTTGAGTGAAGAAGACATGAATTATCAACCGCTAATTGCTTTTAACAATGGCGCGTTTGCACTTATTCAATTTAATCAGAAGACTGGAGCTATTATAGCTATTCGCTATCTATCCGCACATGATTTACTGACGTTAATGCCGTACCAATTACTATCAGGCAACTTGTTAGATGCAGGAGACTCTCTATCAAATGCATCAACAGTAAAAGATAGCGTTAGAAAAAAACATTTGGTTAATTTATTCAATCAATTACGTGAACTTGCTGATTTAGATAAGCTAGATTTAGATCCTATGCTCAATAATCTGGCGGATGAATTAGCTCAGCACTTTGTTGGGAATCAAGAAACGATTTTGCAAGAAGATCGTTTAGAAGAGTTTCTTGAAGAACGTATGACGCATACGTATGAACGTCCGTTTTATTTAGAGAAGAATGAAATGCGTGAATTGGAAAAAATAAGTAACGCCAATAAATTTGAAGATATAGAAGGACTATTGTATTTGCCTAATCAAGATACCTCGTTTTTAGCGATGCATCTATACGGAGAATTAACACACTTATTGAAGCTTGATGATGAAAAGGTAAATAAAATTGGATTAGCTTTTAAAGATGATTTTATCGTGGTATTATTGAAATGATAAAATAACCCTTTCATGAGGTGAATAAATGATCTATACAGAAGAAACCATTAGAGTGGAAGAAAAAACAAGGACATTGATTACGACTATTACTCAAAGTGAAACATTAAATGAGTTAGTCACTCGTCGTACAGTGATTGAACAATCTAACGAAATAAATAAAAAAGTTAAACAGTTTATTGAAGCAAAAGAAGCTTTTGAAAAAGTAGAAGCATATGGGAAGTTCGCGCCAGATTATACAGAGAAGCGCCGTCATATGCGTAAAATGAAACGAGAACTTGATACAAATGAAGCGGTGATGGACTATCGTATTAGCGAAAGTGACTTACAAGAAACGCTAGATTTGATTTCTTATCAATTGGCTCAGATTGTCTCACCCGATATCAAAATTGATGCAGGAAATCCATTCTTTGAATTTGCTCAAAGAGGATGTGGAGGAAGTTGTCATGTTGGATGAAAACCAATTAACGGAAGAAATAATACAAGAAACATTACCCTGGAAAAAACGCCGTAGTTTAACCGTCTGGGTCTATACCATGCGCCCATTAAGACAATTACGAAAATTCGGTTTAGTTCATCACGTGTCAAAAAAAATGAAATACGTGGTGATTTATATGGATGATGTAGATATCCCAAAAAATAAAGAAGCCATTGAATCATTGCATTTTGTACGTAAAGTCGATGTGTCTTATCGACCAGATGTTTCAACTACATATAGCAAGAATGAAGATGCCGATGATGGCTTTGAAGTCCAAGAATTGGGCACAACGATTAAATTAGCAGAAATTGTTTAAAAACATAATATTAATAACAGAAAGGTTGTGACAATTGTCACAGCCCTTCTTTTTATAGGAGTGAAGGTATGAGAATTGTAGCTGGAGAATATGGCGGTCGTCGCTTAAAAACATTAACAGGAGACAATACACGCCCTACATCGGACAAGATAAAAGGTGCAATGTTTAACATGTTAGGACAATATTTTGATGGAGAAATAGTATTAGATTTATTTTCTGGTAGTGGCAATCTATCATTAGAAGCGCTATCTAGAGGTTGTGGACATGCTTATTGTATTGATAAGAATTTTCAAGCTATTTCAATCATCAAAGAAAACGTCGGATTAGTTAAAGCTGAATCTCGCGTAACCATAATGAAAAAATCAGCAGAATCAGCATTACAAGAATTTGCTGCGAAAAAACAAGTCTTTGATTTAGTATTTTTAGATCCGCCTTATAAAGAGCAAAAAATTGTGGCACAAGTTACCTTTATGCTAGAAAATGGCTTGCTATCTGACCACGCTAGAGTTGTTTGTGAAACCGACAAATTTTTTGATTTAGGTGAAATTGAAGGGCTTGTCTGTTTGAAAAATCAATTATACGGTAACACGCGTATTACCATTTATCAAAAGGAGGCAGTTAGTCATGACTAAAATCGCCTTGTTTCCTGGTAGCTTTGATCCATTTACGAACGGTCATCTAGATACGGTAGAACGCGCCGCCAAAATGTTTGATCGTGTGATTGTCGCTATTATGACCAACACAAGTAAACAATCTCTTTTTACCCTTGAAGAAAAGTTAACCTTAACAAAACGAGCCTTAGCCCATTTAGATAATGTTGAGGTAATGGAAAGTTCACTTGATTTAACGGTCAATCTTGCTAAAAAATTAGGTGCAACCGTCTTAATTAGAGGGATTAGAAATATGACAGATTACGAGTATGAAAAAAATATTGCCCATATGAATCATGACTTAGCGCCTGAAGTAGAGACGGTCTTTTTATTATCACCGCCAGAACTTAGTCGTATTAGTTCAAGCCTTATTAAAGAAATTGCAATGTTTGGTGGAGATGTTTCAGCCTATTTACCTACGGCTATTAATGAAGCTGTAAAAAATAACTACCAAAAAGATAAGTAGGTGCCTGTAGTGAGAAATGAAAGACAAGTAAAGAAATCAAAAACACCTCTTTATATAAGTATTGTGGTAGCATGCGTGTTAATCATGACCAGTTTATTTTTACCTTTACCGTATTACATTGAAATGCCTGGTAGTGCTGATGATGTACAACAATTTGTCACAGTAGACGGACAAAAGAATGAACATACGGGAGCTTACTTACTAACGACTGTAGGGATTAGACAGGCCACACCACTTACTTTATTAACCGCTAAATTTAATGATTTTCAAGAGGTTGAAACAAAAGAAGCATTATTTGGAGATAATAATAGTGAAGAGTACGATTTAATCGGTCAATTGCAAATGAGTTCATCTGAAAACATGGCAAAAAAAGTAGCGCTTGATTTAGCTAAGGAACCATACACCTTTGTTTATGAAGGCGTATTTATTCATTCGGTTGTTGAAGGCTCAGACTTTGAAGGTAAATTAAAAGTTGGCGATGTGGTCTATAAAGTAGATGAGCACTCCTTTGACTCATCAGAACAATTCATGACCTATGTGAAGGGAAAGAAACTTGGCGAATCAGTAACGTTAACAATTAAACGAGATGATAAGACAATGGAGATTTCAGGTAAACTAATTAAATTACCAGCAACTAAAAATATAGGAATTGGTATTACGTTATCTGATAAAACATCGCTTGAATCTGACCGTAAGATTGCGTTTGAAGTAGAAGACATCGGAGGTCCATCAGCGGGCTTGATGTTTACACTTGAAATCTATGAAGGACTAATCGGTCAATCGTTGCGTAATGGTCATATCATTGCTGGGACAGGTGAAATCAAAAGCAATGGCGATGTGGGCATGATTGGTGGCATTGATAAAAAAATTGTAGCCGCCGATCAAGCAGGAGCCGATATTTTCTTTGCGCCAAGTGAAGAGTATCCTGAAGACGTATTAAAAGAAGCACCTGATTTAAAAAATAACTACGAAATAGCCAAAGAAGCCGCTAAAAAAATTAAAACAGACATGAAAATCGTCCCAGTAAAAAATGTCAAAGAAGCGTTAGCTTATTTAGAAACATTAAAATAGTCAAGAAAAGCAGTGGAAACCATCCACTGTTTTTTCTTGTTTATTTGATTAAAAAAGCTTAAGATGATACATAGAGAAAAAGTCAAGGAGGGAAGAAATGGAAAATGAATCGTTATATGTCACTGGCTCACTAATTGCCATTTTTTTCCAAAATCCGAGTAATTTTTATAAAGTGATGCTGATAGGTGTGGAAGAAACAAATACACCTTATGAAGAATTAGAAATTGTTGTGACGGGTAGTTTTGGCGACATGATAGAAGGAGAAACGTATCAGTTTATTGGCCATTTGGTAGATCATCCAAAGTATGGAAAACAATTTCAAGTAGAAACCTATAAAAAAATTCAACCAACAACAGAAAACGGTTTAGTAGAGTATCTATCCAGTGATAAATTCCCTGGTATCGGTCACAAAACGGCTGAAAAAATTGTCGAGACTTTCGGTGATAAAGTCATTGAAATCATTATGAATGAAGCTGATCGTTTATTTGAAGTGGATGGTATAACAAAAAAACGTCAACAAGTCTTGCATGAAGGCGTTCGCGAAAATTATGGTATGGAACAAGTTATCGTATCGTTACATGACTATGGATTTGGTAGTCAATTATCGATGGCAATTTATCAACAATATAAAGGTGAGACCTTAGAACTTATTCAAGAAAACCCTTATAGATTGTGTGAAGATATTGAAGGGATTGGTTTCAAAAAAGCCGATCAATTAGCTGAAAATATTGGAATTGAAGCCACGTCGTCATCTCGCATTCAAGCAGCGATTCAATTTGAATTGCTACAAGGCTCCCTAAACGAAGGGAATACCTATTTAGAAGCAGAAATGCTCCTTGAACAAACGATCCAATTACTAGAAACAAGTCGACCAGTTGAAATAACGCCTAATTTAGTTGCAGATGAAATTATTCAATTAGTAGATGCTGGTAAGATTCAACAAGAGGGAACTAAGCTGTTTGAAAATAGTCTTTATTTTGCCGAATTTGGTATTGCAACGTCTATCAAACGATTGCTCTCAAGAAAAAAACGGATTAAATATGATGAAGCAGCGATTGATAAGATTATTGCGCAACTAGAAAAACAAAATAAAATGAATTACGGTGATTCTCAAATTCTCGCCTTAAAAGAAGCTATTCGCTCTCCTTTGTTTGTCTTAACGGGGGGGCCGGGAACGGGTAAAACTACTGTTATTAATGGGATTGTTTCGCTGTTTGCTGGATTAAATGATTTATCTTTAGATATTAACGAGTATCATAATGAAGTTTTTCCTATTTTACTAGCGGCACCAACAGGAAGAGCGGCTAAACGAATGAACGAAACGACAGGTTTACCGTCAAGTACCATTCATCGTTTATTAGGGTTGAATGCAGGTGAGAAAATTAATGCGGAAGAAATAGAAAAACTTGAGGGTGGACTGTTAATCGTTGATGAGATGTCAATGGTGGATACTTGGCTAGCTAATTTATTGTTAAAAGCTATTCCGACAAATATGCAGGTTATTTTTGTAGGAGATAAAGATCAGTTACCATCGGTGGGGCCAGGACAAGTTTTACATGATTTTTTACAAGTTGATGAAATACCGAGTTGTGAGTTAACGGATATTTACCGACAAGGAAATGGTTCAACGATTATTTCATTAGCTCATGGGATTAAAAATGGCAAGTTACCCGCTGATTTAACAAAGAATCAACCAGACCGTTCATTCTTTCAATGCCAAGCTGTTCAAATTGAGCCAATTATTCGTCAAATAGTGACGAAAGCACAAGCAAAAGGGTTTACCGCGCAAGATATTCAAGTTTTAGCACCTATGTATCGAGGAGTAGCGGGTATTGATAACATCAATAATATGATGCAAGAAATTTTTAATGCTAACCCTAATGGCACACGTAAAGAAGTGAAGTGGAACGATAAAGTGTATCGAATTGGTGATAAAGTCTTACAGTTAGTCAACGAACCTGAGTTGAATGTGTTTAATGGTGATATGGGAGTCATTACGGGCATTATTTTTGCAAAAGATTCTGACAATAAAGTAGATGAATTAGTCATTAGTTTCGACCAAAATGAAGTAACATATGGGAGGAACGAGTGGAGTAAAATTACGTTAGCTTATTGTTGTTCGATTCATAAGTCACAAGGTAGTGAATTTAGAATGGTTATCATTCCAATGGTGAATCAGTATGCACGCATGCTGCAACGTAATTTGTTATATACAGGGATAACAAGAAGTAAGGAATTATTAATTATGCTAGGTGAAGCCTCAGCGTTTATTAGAGCAACTGATAATGAAGCCACTAATCGTTTAACGTATTTATTACCTAGAATTTCTGAAGCATTAGAATTAGCCCCTCATATTTATATAGAATCAAACGATACAGAAGAAGTTACTCAAAAAAATCCCAACACATATCAACAAGTGGTTAATGAAACACTTGAAAGAACAAATGAGCAAGATGTTTTATCGCCAGTTACTGAGGATTATGTACTGACTGAAACATTAGTTACACAAGGTATAATCTCTCCAATGATTGGTATGACTGAAGGGGTGACACCTTATGATTTTGAACCAATTCCTCATTAGGAATAGGATGACGTTTTTTTCTAGGGTTGTTTCTTTAAGTATGGTACACTTGATATGTTAAAGAAAGGGGTTGACGTTTATGAAAGAGTCGATAGACCGAAAATTTTTTAGATTTCCAGCTTTTTCAGATAAAGAAGGTGTCAAATTAGCCACTCAACCTAAACGAGAAATTTTTGAAAAACATGAACCTGTTATCATTACGAAATATCAACAAGTTGTTTCAAATAAAATAGAAGAATTACGTCATTTAGATGAAATTGAAGAACTAAATGAGATGAATCAAGTAGATGAGCAACAACTTGAACCAACTAAAGAAAAAAATTGGCAACCTAAGACCGCTAAAAAAGAAAAAAGCTCAAAAGGATTAGCCATTAAACCGAACGTGGCAAATGATCAGCAAGATAAAAAAAGCAAATCACAATTCGCCTCAACTTATGAGCCTCCGATTAGTAAAAGAATCACTCAAGAACCTAAAAGTTGGTTACCAGAAGACGTTGAAGAACGAATCGATAAACATGCCGCTTTAGAAGAAAAATTAGCGAATACACGATTTGCTGAAGACAAAGAAAAGTTTGTTCCTAAAGCTATTCCGCAACAAATGCATGGGCAAGATCCCACAATTGAAGTGGAACAAAAAGTAGCCTTAGCTAAGCAATTATCAAAAGATAAACAATCTTATCTTGTACTAGCTTCAGATGAAGATGATGCTCTACCAGAATTAAAAAACGAAGAGCTAGTTGACGAACAAATCAGTCCAGAGATGGAAGACATGGCGTTAGAAGTCAGTTATACTGAGGTGGAACCTATTCAAAGAAATAAACGTACCATTCCTCAACTACCTAAAAAAGATATTATTCCGGAACCTAAGATCAGTGCTTTTTCAAAGAAAGAAGATTTAGAAACACCAGTTTTTAAAAAGAAAAACGGCACTGAAGAGGTAAATAGAACGCGCTTAGATAAATCATTATCAGGCATTATGTCAGATGAAGGCAAACTGACAAATAGTATCTATTTTGATTCAGATAATTAATTGGTAAGAGGAATTACGCTTAGAAGGCTTAATTCCTTTTTACTTTGTCTTTGTTAGTGACAAGTTCTTGAAAAAATAATCAAAATATACGATAATGGTATTCGGATTTGATGCTACAATAGGTAGTAGACAGAAAAGAGGATAAATAATGAATATTAGTGAAGAAAAGATTTATCATTTTGTAGGGATTAAAGGATCAGGTATGAGTGCCCTTGCCTTAATTTTGCATGAAAAAGGCTATAACGTGCAAGGATCTGATATAGAAGAATATGTGTTTACACAACGTGAATTAGAAAAGAATAAGGTGTTAATTTTACCATTTGACGCTAATAATATTAAAGAAAATATGGTCGTAATAGCAGGTAATGCTTTCCCAGATACACACGAAGAAATAGTAGCTGCTAACGAACAAGGGATTGAAGTCATTCGTTACCATAAATTCATTGGTGAATTCATTAAACATTTCACTAGTATTGCAGTAACAGGCTCACATGGAAAAACAACCACGTCAGGCTTATTGTCACACGTTTTTAGTGGGATTAAACCAACAAGCTACTTAATTGGTGACGGAACAGGTCACGGAGTTAAAGGGGCGCAATACTTTGCTTTTGAAGCCTGTGAATATCGTAGACATTTCTTAGCATATCAACCAGATTATGCCATCATTACCAATGTTGATTTTGACCATCCAGATTATTATCAAAGTATTGATGATGTCTTTGATGCCTTCCAAACATTTGCAAAAGAAGTACAAAAAGGAATCGTTGCATTTGGTGAAGACGAACAGTTAAAAAAATTAGAAGCTAATGTCCCTGTTTATTACTATGGAACAAGCGATCATAATGATTTTAAAGCAATAAATATTGAACGAACAACAACAGGTTCTTCGTTTGAAGTAGCCTATAAAGGCGACATCATTGGTAAATTTGAAGTGCCATCTTTTGGTATTCATAATGTATATAATGCATTGTCAGTTATTGCGCTTGGTCATTTAGAAGGGTTAGATGATAAAGAAGTTGCAAAAGAATTGCTAACATTTAATGGTGTAAAGCGTCGCTTCACTGAGAAAAAAGTGAGTGATATGATTATTGTTGACGATTATGCCCATCATCCAGCAGAAATTCAAGCAACGATTGATGGCGCGCGTCAAAAATATCCAGAAAAAGAAATTATTGCTGTATTCCAACCGCATACATTCACACGTACGGTTGCTCTAATTGATGAGTTTGCGACGTCATTAGATTTAGCTGATAAAGTTTATTTATGTGATATTTTCGGATCAGCTCGTGAAACGCAAGGCGAAGTAAAAATTGAAGACTTAGGCGCGAAAATTTCTAAAGGTGGTTCGGTTATTAAAGAACAAAACGTGTCACCGTTATTAGATCATGAAGATGCAGTAATTATTTTTATGGGTGCTGGAGATGTACAAAAATTTGAAATCGCCTATGAAAAATTATTAACAAGTTCAAGTAGAAATAATATGTAAAATATAAAGGAGTGTTGTTGTTGAACAATCATTTAGAAACAAATCAAGTAACGTCAACTAGAGGAAGCTTAGCGGAATTTTATACACGCGTGTATGCGATTTTAGCAATCGGAGTCATGGTAAGTAGTGTGACAGCTTATGCAGTCTCAACTATTTTTTACGAACAAATGGCTAGTTTCTTAACAAATGTGCCATATGGTTTTGGTGTTTTGTGGATTATTGAAATTGCCTTAGTGTTGTTTTTAGGTTTTAAATCATTTACTAAACCTGTCATGGCAACTGGTGGATTTATCCTTTATTCATTAATTAACGGGATTACCTTAAGTTATACGATGATGTATTACGGTATCGAAACAATGGGACAAGCATTCTTAGCTGCTTCTGCTACATTTGCTGCAATGGCAATTTTTGGAAGTCGTACAAAGCAAGATTTATCACCTTTAGGACGTGCCGCTTACATTGCGTTAATTGGGATTATTATCTCAGCGATTATTAACTTCTTTGTTGGTAGTTCAGCATTTGATTTCTTTATTACTTCTTTAACCATTTTAGTCTTTGCTGGTTTAACAGCGTATGATCATCAAATGATCAAAGTTTACTATCATAATGCTCAACAAAATCAACAAAGTTTAGCAGGAGTCGCAGTCTTTTGTGCGTTACAATTGTACATGGACTTTATCAATTTATTAATTGCCTTTGCAAGAATTTTTGGAAAAGATTAATAATAGTAATGAATACAAGACAGGTTATTCGGCAAATTGTCAAATAGCCTGTCTTTTCTCTTTGTTCGTAACGTGAACTTTGTTAGAATAGAGACAATAGATTAAAGGAGAATAAGAATGCCTAATAAAAATAAATTACTTTTAGTAGACGGTAACAGCGTGGCGTTTCGCGCGTTTTTTGCCTTGTATCAATCGCTAAGTCGCTTCAAAAATAGTAGCGGTTTACATACAAATGCTATCTATGCTTTCCATAATATGATGGGAAATATTATGGACAAAGAGCAACCAACGCATGTATTAGTCGCGTTTGATGCAGGGAAAACAACGTTCCGTCATGAGACATTTGAAGAATATAAAGCTGGACGTTCAAAAACACCAAGCGAATTTAAAGAACAAATGCCGTATATTCGTGAGATGTGTTTAGCCTTAGGGATCCAATATTATGAGTTAGAGAATTACGAAGCCGATGATATTATCGGTACATTGGCTAAGCATGTGAGTAAAGAAGAATTTGATGTTGTCGTGCTATCAGGTGATAAAGATTTAACACAGTTAGCTGATGATCACATTCGCGTTGAGGTAACAGTTAAAGGAGTAAGTGAACTAGAATCTTATACGCCAGAACACATTCGTGAAAAATATGGCTTAGAACCTATGCAAATTGTTGATATGAAAGGCTTAGCTGGAGATAGTTCAGATAATTTGCCTGGTGTGACGGGAATTGGCGAAAAAACAGCGATTACTTTATTGAAAGAATACGGTAGCGTTGAAGGGGTTTATGACCACATTGATGAAATGAAAAAAAGTAAGAGAAAAGAAAACCTTATTAATGACAAAGAAAACGCCTTGATGAGTAAAGAACTAGCGACGATTAATATTGAAGCACCGATTACTATTACAGTGGATGACCTTAAATATGAAGGTAAAGACACAGAAAAGTTAGTTGCGCTGTACAAAGAAATGGATTTCAAAACGTTTTTATCTAAATTAGATACTGGCGATTATCATGATGTCAGTGATGAATTAGAAGAAATTATTTATGAAGTGGTAACAGAACCGACAGCTGATATGTTTGAACCAGGTATGAGCGTTTATCTAGAAATGTTGGAAGATAATTATCATTTAGCAGATATAATTGGGGTAACCTGGGGAAATGAAGGGAAACGCTACGTAGCGATTGGAGATGAAATATTAAGCCATGAAGCGATGATTACCTGGTTAGAAGATGACACATTAACAAAAGCCACTTACGATGCAAAAGCTCATATTGTAGCGTTAAATCGCTATGGCATTCAAGTTAAAGGTGTGACGTTTGATAGCTTACTAGCTGCCTATTTATTAGATACAAACGATAAGAGTGAAGATTTAGCAGAGGTTGCTTATCACTATGATTATAAAGCAATTGAAACCGATGAAAAAATTTACGGTAAAGGTGCTAAACGTGGCGTACCTGAAGACGAAATCTTGACGGACCATTTAGCACGTAAAGTCGCAACGCTGAATTATTTAGCACCAGTATTAAAAGCCCACCTAGCTGAAAAAAATCAAGAAAAGTTATTTTATGATATGGAATTACCATTATCATTTGTCTTGGCAAAAATGGAAATACAAGGAATTCGTGTCAATGCGCAAACATTGATGACCATGCAACAAGAGTTTGCTGTTATTTTAACCGAAATTGAGTCGCGCATTTATGAGATGGCAGGTGAAGAATTTAATATTAATTCTCCTAAGCAATTAGGGGTGATTTTGTTTGAAAAAATGCAATTGCCAGTTATAAAGAAAACAAAAACAGGCTATTCAACGGCTGTAGATGTGCTAGAGCAGTTAAAGGACCAAGCGCCGATTGTCGAAGAAATTTTACACTACCGACAAATCGCAAAAATTCAATCAACTTATGTTGAAGGATTACTAAAAGTGATCAATCCAAATGATAATAAAATTCATACACGTTATGTACAGACGTTAACCCAAACTGGACGATTAAGTTCGGTAGATCCTAATTTACAAAATATTCCAATTCGTTTAGAAGAAGGTCGTAAAATCCGTCAGGCGTTCATTCCTAGAGAAGAAGGTTGGGAAATTTTCTCATCAGATTATTCTCAAATTGAATTACGCGTTTTAGCTGATATTTCGCAAGATGAACATTTAAGACAAGCATTTATAGAAGACCAAGATATTCATACGAGTACCGCAATGAGGGTGTTTGATATTGCTAATCCTGACGACGTCGATGGGAATATTCGTCGACAAGCAAAAGCTGTCAATTTTGGTGTTGTGTATGGGATTAGTGACTACGGATTATCTCAAAATTTAGGGATTACTAGAAAAGAAGCAAAAGACTTTATTGATACGTACTTTGAAAAGTATCCGGGTGTCAAAACATACATGAAAGAAATTGTTCGTGAAGCTAAAGAGCAAGGCTATGTTGAAACGCTATGGCATCGTCGTCGTTACTTGCCTGATATTAATTCACGTAACTTTAACGTTCGTTCATTTGCAGAGCGCACAGCTATCAACACGCCTATTCAAGGGAGTGCTGCCGATATTTTAAAATTAGCTATGATTGAAATTGATCAGCGTTTAGAAAAAGAGCAGTTACAAGCCACAATGCTATTACAAGTGCACGATGAACTTGTCTTTGAAGCACCAAGTGAAGAGATACCGGCACTTGAAGCGTTAGTAAAAGATGTTATGGAAAATATTGGAACATTTAGTGTGCCGTTAAAAGCAGACAGTAGCTTTGGTCCAACCTGGTACGAAGCTAAATAAATAATAATTAATCGAAAGGAGATGTGATCAAATCACACCTCCTTTATTTAGAAAGTAGTGAAAAAAATGCCAGAATTACCAGAAGTAGAAGCCGTTAGAACAGGATTAGAATTACTTGTTATTGGTAAACAAGTAGAAGAAGTGGTCGTATTATGGCCAAGTATTATTGAATCACCAGAAGTGGATGTTTTTAAAAGTGAACTAGTTGGTCAGACGATTGAAGAGATGAGACGCCGTGGGAAGTTTTTAATTTTTAAGTGGACGAATTATGACATGATTTCTCATCTACGAATGGAAGGGAAATATGAAGTTCATCAACAAACAGATGCCATTGATAAACATACTCATGTCATCTTTAAATTTACTGATGGCACGGAATTACGTTATTTAGATGTTCGTAAGTTTGGCAGAATGACATTACTGCCTAAAGATACCGCGCTAAATTATAAAGGAATTACTAAATTAGGGCCAGAACCAACACCTGAAACATTTACGTTAGAGCCTTTTAAGACAAGTTTAAAAAAATATCATAAAGCCATTAAGCCTCTATTATTGGATCAAAAATTAGTAACTGGATTAGGCAATATTTATGTAGATGAAGCCTTATTTGAAGCTCAGATTCACCCTGAACAGCCAGCAGATAGCTTGACGACAAAAGAAGTAACACGTTTGTATCAAAGTATTATTGATGTGTTAGCTAGAGCTGTAGAAGCAGGAGGAACGACCATTAGGAGTTATAAAAATGCGTTAGGCGAGGCAGGTAAATTTCAAGTGTCTCTCAATGCCTATGGTCTTACAGGGGAGCCTTGTAAACGTTGTGGTACACCGATTGTTAAAACCAAAGTTGCTCAAAGAGGGACACATTTTTGTCCAAATTGTCAAAAAATTCATCGTTAGGGGAGTGAGGAAATGACGTATATATTAGGACTAACAGGTGGTATTGCAACGGGTAAATCAACTGTCAGTCAAATGTTCAGCCAAAAAAATATTCCAATAATTGATGCGGATTTAATCGCTAGAGAAGTTGTTGAACCTGGGACAACAGGATTAGAACAAGTAGTGGCCATATTTGGTCAAGAGATGTTGAATGAAGAAGGCTCGTTAAATCGCAAAAAATTAGGAGAACTGGTTTTTTCAGAAGAACAGGCATTAGAAAAACTAAATGCTATTTTGGGGAAAGAAATAAGACGAGTCATTCTTGAACGAATTGAGGAACGTCGTAGCGAAGAGCACCTAATGATGGTAGTTGATATCCCGCTTCTTTATGAAAATGGCTATGAAACACTAATGGACGCGGTGATGGTGGTTTATCTTCCAGTGGACGTACAACGGGAACGCTTGATGCAGCGTGATAAGCTGAATAAGCAACAAGCAAACGAGCGTTTATCCAGTCAATGGTCAATCGAACGTAAAAAAGAACGTGCCGATTTTATAATTGATAATACAGGAACAATTTTTGAAACGCAGAAGCAAGTAGACAATTGGTTGCAAAAAAAATACAAATCCTTATAAAATAAGGGATATACAACTATACCAACTACGTGAAAGCATGTTACAATGAAGGCAGATAAATTGTAAATAATGAGTTTATGATAGATAAAATAATCTAAGTTGAGGTGAAAAACATGCAATGTCCAAAATGTCAGTATAACGGTTCCCGCGTTGTGGATAGCCGACCATCTGATGAGAATCGTGCAATTCGAAGAAGAAGAGAGTGTGAAAGCTGTGGTTTTCGTTTTACAACTTTTGAAAGAATTGAAGCTACACCTGTATTAGTGATTAAAAAAGACGGTAAACGTGAGGAGTTTAATCGCGAAAAAATCTTACGAGGACTGATTCGTTCTGCCGAAAAACGTCCTGTTTCTCTTGAACAAATGGAAAATGTAGTAGATAAGGTAGAAAATCGTGTGCGCTCGCTAGGCGAAAATGAAGTTCCAACTAGCTTGATTGGTGAATATGTGATGGAATATTTAGTAGATTTAGATGAAATTGCATATATTCGCTTTGCGAGTGTCTATCGTCAATTTAAAGATGTGAGTGTCTTTATCGAAGAAATGCAAGAAATGGTAAATAAGGGTCAAGATGAAGGGACCACAATGGAAACAGAGTAGGGGATGTTAGTATGGGGAATAAGGGAAGAGAATTGAAGGCAAAAGATACCTTCTTTGTTCAATTAACAGAGTTAGTTTCTGACGTGGATTTAAACGTATTAAATACGCTTTATCGACCGTTATTAGGGACGAAAGCCTTTGGTTTGTATCATGCCTTTTACATGATGACGCCTCATTATCCATTTGAGAGTTTAGAAACGTTTCACTCTGATTTGTTTTCAGAATGTGACTTAGGGTTACTAGATTTTGTGGAAGCACGAAAAAAACTAGAAGCCTTAGGTCTATTACGCGTTTTTGTCCAAACTGAAAATGAAACACAAACGTTTCTTTATCGAGTAGAAAAACCAATGAGTTATCATGCGTTTCTTAAAGATGATATGTTATCACTTATGTTATTAGATCGAGTTGGACAACGTCGATTTGAACGACTTATGCAAGAAATTCCACAGCGTGCAAGCCTACCGGATGGTTACCATGAAGTCACTACCAAATTTGTTGATGTTTATCAACCAAGTAGGTTAGGCGTATCAGCTAAGCCAAAGGAGGTTGCTACTGTTCAAGAGGAAATGTCGATTTCTAAACGGCCAACATTTATCCAACCAGAAACATTTGACTGGTCTTATTTTGAACAATTGATGGCGCGTTATAATTTAGTACCGCATCACTTATTAACGATTAAAAATGAATTATTAGCCATTCATCAACAATATGGTTTTGATGAACTAACGTTAAGAAATTACCTAGCTAATTTTGTTGATTATACAACGAATGAGATTGAGATGAAGAAGTTCAAATATGCGTTAGTTAATCGTTCTACTCAACAAGTAGAGCCAGCCACTCAAGTAGGAGAAGTTGTCTCGTCAAATAAACCCGTCATTCAGGAGGATACTAAGGCGTTACAAAGCTTAAATGAGCAAGAACGTCATCTTGTCATCTCTAGTAACGAATATGCACCAATGGAGTTCTTAGAAGCTATCAAATCGGATAAGAAGGGGTCTGTGGTCATTACAGAGCGTTGGGCGATTGAAAAATTAGTAAAACAATCGGGATTATCTAATAGTGTGATTAATATTTTAATTCATTATTTATTATCTGTTCAGAATAAGGCAACCTTTGAAGAAATCACAGCCTTTAAAATTGCCAATGATTGGTCACAATCAGGCGTAAAAACGCCTGCTGATGCAATTAACCGGACAAAGAAAACGTATCACGATAAACAAAATAAAACGAAAAATGTACAGTATAATAATAAAACATATAACAATAAACCCGTCCGTAAAGAAACATTGCCGGATTGGGTGAACCAAGAAACAAAAGAAACGAAAATGTCTGCTGAAAAGCAAGCCTTGATGAGAGAAAAGTTGCGACAAATGCGACAAAAAGGAAAAGATGGTGAGAAATAATGGAAAATTTAGGCGATGAAATGAAAAAAGTTATGCGTCATAATGCGTGGCAAGATCGTTATCAACATTTGGTTGATACCGTGATGCAAGACAAGTATGTGCAACGTTTTTTATCAGAGAATGAAGACAAAATCACACAGGAATTAGTAGAAAAAAGCTATGCTAAACTGTATGAATTTGTCCAAGAAAGACGCAAATTTGATGAAGGAAGTCCTTCAATGATTGCCCCAGGCTATGAGCCAATTTTATTTCTAAACTATCGTTCAATTGATGTGACTTATGTTCCGACGAATGAATTGTTAGCCAAGCAAGAAGCTGATGCAATTAAGCGTCGTGTGAAAGCCATTGATATTCCCAAAGACGTACGTGACGCGACGTTTGATGCGTTTGAACTAACCGATGAACGAGAACATGCGTATTCAGAATGTGTGGATTTTGTGAATCATTACATTGAACAGCCAAAAATTTTCCGACAAGGTCTTTATTTACAAGGTTCTTTTGGTGTTGGAAAAACGTATTTGTTAGGGGCAATGGCCAATGAATTAGCACAGTCAGGCTTTCATACCACACTCATTCATTTTCCAACATTTGCTGTTGAAATTAAACAAGCGATAGGTAATAATACATTGAATGAAAAATTAGAAGAAGTAAAAAAAGCGCCAATATTAATGATTGATGACATTGGAGCAGACTCAATGAGTGCCTGGATTCGCGATGATATTTTAGGTGTTATTTTACAATATCGAATGCAAGAGCAATTACCAACATTCTTTAGTTCTAATTTTGATATGGAACAATTAGAAGTTCAACATTTACGTCAATCACAACGTGGCGATGACGAACCACTAAAAGCTAAACGAATCATGGAACGTATTAAATATTTATCTAAAGAAATTAAAATGATTGGTTTAAATCGACGTCTTCAATAAGTTGAGCATTCTATCATCACCTGTCAAGAAAATTTCATTGACAAAGAATTAACTAGCTAGTATAATAATTTTTGTTGCGCAAGGAGAGTGAAAATAGTGAAATGGTCATTAATGGAACTAAGAAGGTATCAACATGAACCCTTAGTGATAGATACAACAATTGAATTAGCCGATACGTTATTAAAACGTGATGAGACAATTTTAGGTGTTGGTCCAGTTAAAGTGGTAGGAACAATTAATGTTGAACCAAGAGAGTATATTGCTCAAGTTCAATTTGATGTTGTCTTAACCTTACCATCAAGTCGTTCACTAGAACCTGTTGATTATCCAATGACGATTGCCTTTGATGAAATCTATATGATTCCTGAAGAGTATGCCTTGGTCAAAGGAACAGAAGGTTATGAACATGCTATTATTTTAGAAAGTTCAACCTTAGATTTGCGCGAAGCAATTGAGGATTACATTTTGTTAAATATCCCGTTAAAAGTTTTAACGGAAGAAGAAATGCTTGCTGATGAATTACCAAGTGGTGATGCATGGACAATCATGTCTGAAGAAGATTATTTATACCAACAAATGGAAACTCAAGCCCAAACAATTGATCCTCGTCTTGCAAAATTGTCAGCTTTGTTAGATAATAACGAAGAATCTGATTAATCGCAAGATTGGAATAGATTTACTACTTCGGTAGTAAAAATGAGTTAAGGAGGTGTAGTTCAAGATGGCAGTACCTGCAAGAAGAACTTCAAAAGCTAAAAAAGCAAAACGTCGTACTCACTACAAATTATCAGTACCTGGAATGAGCACATGCTCAAACTGTGGCGAAATGAAACGCAGCCACCATGTATGTCCTGAATGTGGTCAATATGATGGAAAAGATGTTGTAAACACAACAGCTGAATAATACATTTTTTAGAAAATGTTTAAAACCGTTAGACAACCATGGAGTCTAGCGGTTTTTTTATATGATTTATTAGTTCATTAAGTTTAAATTAATGCCACTTTAATGTATAATAAGATAGGAAAATGCGTAATCATTGATTACTAGTAGGAGGAACAACATGTCTAAACAACAAATCGGTGTCGTCGGAATGGCGGTAATGGGGAAAAATTTAGCATTAAATATTGAAAGTCGTGGTTATTCTGTTTCAGTCTTTAACCGTTCAGCATCAAGAACAGAAGAAGCAATTGCAGAAAACCCTGGGAAAAAGTTAGTTCCAACTTATACAATTGAAGAGTTTGTTGATTCTTTAGAAACACCTAGAAAAATTATGCTGATGGTTCAAGCAGGAGCAGCAACTGATGCAACAATTCAAAGTTTATTGCCTCACTTAGATAAGGGCGATATTTTAATTGACGGTGGGAATACATTTTTCCGCGATACAATGAGACGTAATGAAGAATTAGCTAACTCTGGCATTAACTTTATCGGAACAGGCGTTTCTGGTGGTGAAGAAGGTGCTTTAAAAGGTCCAGCTATCATGCCAGGTGGGCAAAAAGAAGCCTATGACTTAGTTGCACCAATCTTTGAACAAATTGCAGCTAAGGCTGAAGATGGCGAAGCTTGTGTGACGTATATTGGCCCTAACGGAGCAGGTCATTATGTTAAGATGGCACATAACGGGATCGAATATGGTGATATGCAATTAATTGCTGAATCATATGATTTAATGTCTCGCTTATTAGGCCTTTCTGTTGATGAAATGGCAGAGATTTTTAACGAATGGAACCAAGGTGAGTTAGATAGTTACTTAATCGAAATTACAGCAGATATTTTGACCCACAAAGATGATGAAACAGGTAAACCATTAGTAGATGTTATCTTAGATGCTGCAGGTAATAAAGGAACAGGTAAATGGACCAGTCAAAGTGCATTAGATTTAGGCGTGCCACTACCGTTAATTACCGAATCAGTGTTTGCTCGTTATATTTCAGCAATGAAAGAAGAACGTGTTGAAGCAAGTGCTAAAATTAAAGGGCTAGATGTTACACCTTTTGATGGTGATAAAAAAGAATTAGTAGAAAAAATTCGTGAAGCGTTATATTTCAGTAAAATCATGAGTTACGCACAAGGCTTTGCGCAATTACGTATTGCCAGTGAAGAATATGGATGGGATTTAAACTATGGAGAAATTGCTAAAATTTTCCGTGCAGGTTGTATCATTCGTGCAAAATTCTTACAAAAAATTACTGATGCCTATGCAGAAAATCCAGAATTGAAAAACTTATTATTAGATGATTACTTCAATGAAATCACTCAAAAATATCAAAAATCAGTTCGTGAAGTCGTGGCATTGGCTGTACAAGCTGGCGTACCAGTTCCAACATTCTCTTCTGCGATTGCTTACTATGACTCATATCGTAGTGCAGATTTACCAGCTAATATTATTCAAGCACAACGTGACTACTTTGGTGCACATACATTCAAACGTAAAGACAAAGAAGGCACATTCCATCATGATTGGTATACAAAATAATTAAAAAAAAGGGGGTGTATTATCACTTATCACACCTCCTTTTTATTTTTTAATAAGATAGCTTTTTTGAGTTGAAATCGTTATAATTAAAATAGAAAAGATTGATGAAATGTTAATAGAAAGGAATTAATCTTAATGAACCGTATATTAATTATTGAAGATGAAAAAAATCTTGCACGCTTCGTTGAATTAGAATTGAAACACGAAGGTTATGAAGTTGAAGTTCATTATAATGGTCGTACAGGATTAGAAGCAGCCTTGGGTAGTAGTTGGGATGCTATATTATTAGACTTAATGTTGCCTGAATTGAATGGTTTAGAAGTTTGTCGACGTGTTCGTCAAGTGAAAGACACACCGATTATTATGATGACAGCTCGTGATTCTGTTATCGACCGAGTATCAGGTTTAGACCATGGAGCAGATGATTATATTGTTAAGCCATTTGCTATTGAGGAATTATTAGCACGCTTACGTGCCTTATTGCGCCGAATTGATTTTGAAGGGGATCGTAACGTAGTGAAACAAACAACGTTAGAGTACCGAGACTTAACAATTGAAAAAGAAAACCGTGTCGTTCGTCGTAACCATGAAATCATTGAATTAACGAAAAGAGAATATGAATTATTATTAACCTTAATGGAAAATATTAATGTAGTGCTTGCACGTGATGTTTTACTTAAAAAAGTTTGGGGTTACGAAACAGAAGTTGAAACAAATGTAGTCGATGTTTACATCCGTTATTTACGTAATAAAATTGATGTATCAGGAGAGGACAGTTATATTCAAACTGTTCGCGGCACTGGTTACGTTATGAGATCGTAATGACTAAAGAAAAAAATAACGAAAAGAAAGTTCACTTCCACTTGAGTATGAGTGGTAAGTGGACTTTACTTACATCATTATTTGTTTTAATTTCTGTGATTGTATTTTCAACCATTACATATAAAAAAAGTATCGATACCCTAATCGAAGTAGAACGAAAAAATATTAATGAAACGTTAAAAGATGTTTCAAGCAGGTTGAAGATTTCTAATAATGAATTATCTATTCGTAATACAGCTTATTACCTATCAAATGATAATAATACATTAGGATCTGATCCAACAGAACGTACATTAGAAGCGAACTTAATCCGTTTAAATTCATTTATTTCTGAATTATCACAGCCGGAATTGAGTGTGTCTGTTTATAATTCGGAACAATCTTTAGTGTTTGAAACGAGGAATACTAGACACGCTTACTTTGGAAGTGACAAACAAGAAGTTAGTCAAAAGATAGTTGATGGTAAAACAGGCTTTTTGGCAACAGAGCCTATTTACTCCAAACAAAAAGGTCAAAAAATAGGATATGTACAATTATTTTATGATTTAAGCCAAATTGATTCAGTTAAAGAAAATCTCATTACTTTAATGCTGTGGTTGAGTCTCTTCAGTATCATCATTAGTTTATTATTTGGTTTTATTTTATCTAATTATTTTATGAGACCATTGAAGAAAATTACTGATGTCATTAATGAGATAAAAGCGGACCCGCAAACGGAAGCAAGAATGCCTGTAGAAGAAATGAAAGATGAATTTGCCGACTTGGGTATCATTTTTAACGATATGATGGACCGTATGCAACGTTTTATCGAACAACAACAGCAATTTGTGGGAGATGTCTCTCATGAGCTTAGAACACCTGTAGCGGTCATTGAAGGCCATTTAAAACTTTTAGACCGTTGGGGTAAAGATGATCCAGAAATATTGGAAGAATCATTAAGTGCTTCTCTTCAAGAAATTAGTCGCATGAAAAGTTTAGTACAAGAAATGTTAGACTTATCTAGAGCGGGTCAAATTGACCTGCATCATAAGAATGATGTCTCTAATGCTAAAGAAGTGATTCATCAAGTTTATAATAATTTCGTGATGCTATATCCAGATTTTAAATTTGTTTTGGATGATGATATCATTCAAGAAAAACAAGTTAGAATTTATCGTAATCATTTAGAGCAAATTTTAATTATTATTTTAGATAACGCGGTGAAGTATTCATTGAACCGAAAAGAAATATTACTTTCTATTTCAACTAGTCATGAGTATCTTCAAATTGCGATTCAAGACTATGGAGAAGGAATTAGTGAAGCAGACTTGGAACAAGTCTTTAATCGCTTCTACCGTGTCGATAAAGCCCGTAGTAGGCATAAGGGAGGGAATGGATTAGGTTTATCCATTGCTAAACAATTAGTCGAGACTTATGAGGGTGACATAGTCGTCGAAAGTATTCTAGAAAAAGGCTCAGTTTTTAGGATTAGTTTACCCTTAGCAAAAGAAGAATAAAAAAGATGGATACCTGACAGACATAGTCGTCTGATAAGGTTATCCATCTTTTTTGTTAGATTGATTTATAATAAGGTTGCATCATCATGCTTCCTTTTTCAAAAGGTTGATCAACGGCTACATAGCCTAATTTTTCATAAAATTTCCAAGCAGAGTCACGCGCATTTAAAATAATACTTTGGTAGCCTTGTTGAAGAGCGATTGCTTCTGCATAGTTCATTAATGATTTACCAATGTTTTTTCCACGGTAATCAGGTGAGACAGCTACTTGTTTGATTTGTGCTTGGTGGGGATGACTAGTGTTGTCTAAAAATAGGGTTGCAACCACTTTTTGATCAATAACAGCAACTAAATGAATCGCTAATTCTTCATCAACAGGTGCGTCCGTAATTAAGGTTAAATTGCTTGGAATATTTAATTGTTCATTTCTTAAGTTAATACCTTCAAAATATTCTTCACTTAGCCATTGAATGGTTTTTAATTGCATAATCTTTATCCTCCAAATATGATTAAAATTGGTCAGATAAGTAGTTTCATCACTATACAATTGCGCAACAAATAAACAGATAATATCTGTAATTTAGAGCGACTGATGGTATGGAGTGGCTACTTTCTCTACGTAAATGTGCGTTGTGAAAGAAAGTTTGCGACTGATCTTATAACAGACGCAGAGATGCTTTCTTTCGTGGTTATGGCGGGTCCTGAAGTATCGTTACTATGACTTTGGTCCATTATAAAATCCTCCTTCTTAAAAAATGGCAATAAAAAAATTCCTTGTAATGCGAAAAAAACACAACACAAGAAAGTTCTGATAGTTATGATTTCTTCGTTGAGTTTTAGCACTATACAACGTAAAAAACACCAAGTGTTTTTAGATACCTTTAGAAAAGCCTTAATTCAACTATTCGTGTTTTACCCATTGGCATCTTTCGATGTTTCTGGGCAGTACCCTGTGTTTGTATAGACGCCTCGCCTAACAAAATCGTTATTATTATTTTTACAAATAGAAATATATCACGTTATAAAACTTTGTGCAATTATAAAAAACAAAAAAACCTAAGAAATTAATCTTAGGTTTTCATCTTATTTTTTAATGTTTTGCTTTTTACCTGCATTTAAGCCTTTTGAAGGAGTATTAGGTAATTTTTTTGTCGTTGTTTTTGTTGCAGGTTTTGCTTCTTTTACTTCTTTAACAGCGACAGGCTTAATGGGATTTAAGGCCATTTCTTCTTCGATTTGTTTACGAATTTTTGGTTTTTGTACAAGGTTTGTATAAAGTGATTGTAAACAGCTGACTAAACCACCAATTACCCAGTATAAGGTAACACCGGCAGGAGAGCTAAATGAGATCATGACAATCATTAATGGAGACATAAAGGTCATCATTTTCATTTGTTTCTTCTGATCTTCGGACATACCAATCATACTAATATAGCTTTGTGCTAGATAAGCAATACCTGCTAAAGCCACTAAGATGTAGCTAGGTTTTGATAAATCAATACCTAAAAATGGTGCGGCATGTTCAATTCCTGGTGCAAATTTTACAGAATAGAACAAAGCAGTAAAGACGGGCATTTGAATAAGTAATGGTAAACATCCAATACCACCAAACATGCTAATGTTATTATCTTTGTAAAATTGTTGCATTTCTTTTTGAGCTTCCATTTGTTCTTGAGGATTTGTTGCTTCTTTTAATCGGGCTTGTAAGGCATCGATTTGAGGCTTAACATATTGCATTTTTTCAGACATGTAAGTTGATTTACGTGTTTGATTGACCATTAGCGGGAACAATACGAAGCGAACAATCACGGTAATAGCGATGATGGCTAAACCGTAGTTGCCATTAAACATATCCACGAAGAAGCTAATTAATTTACTCATTGGTGCAACTAATAGGTTATAAACCCAGCCTTCACCAGTGGGGGTCCCTTTATTAGCGCCTGTTTTATATATGTCGACACAGCCAGATAGCGTGAACATTAGGCCTAATAAACCACCTGCAGCTATCCATTTTTTTAATTTATTCATTCAATTCTCCTTAATAATTTATTCACATAACGTTTCTATGATAAAGCAAATAACAAATTATTTCAATGATTGGCTAATAAGTTACGTTAAATTTTAAAGAATCTTTAATCGTATCGTCGTCAATCATGCTGAAGTTATCAACTCGGCCACTAGGTGAAGGGGAATGTTTAATTTTTTCAACAAATAGATCTAAAGTGTTATTGTCCGCAATGGCTTCAATGGTAACAGAGCCATCTTGTTCGTTTTTTACGGAGCCATAAACGCCTAGTTGATCGGCTACTAGCTTAGTCATGTAGCGAAAACCAACGCCTTGGACACGTCCTGAAACATTTATTCTGGCTTTTCTCATGAAGGGTTCCTCCTTACTGTTATATTTATTATTATACCAAAAAATATGACAAATGAAAAAGTATCCTCTGTCTAGCTCATCTAGGTAATCCATGCTATAATCGTTGGGAGTAAAGGGGTGCCTTATATGATTAAAGAAATTACATCTGCACAAAATACAACAATTAAAGAAGCAAAAAAACTATTAAAAAACAAATACCGTCAACAAACAGGTCTATATATGATTGAGGGCGAACATTTAGTTGAAGAAGCTATCAACGAAGGACAACGTTTAGAGAAGTTATTCATCACGACGGATTTTATGATTGAGAAACAATTAGACGGCCTGTTTGCGCAAGCAAAAGAAATTTTTGAAGTGTCAGATACTGTTATGAAGACACTATCATCACTGCCTACACCGCAAGGAATTATTGCCATCTTGAAGCAAACGAGTCAAGCGCTAACGTATCCTTTAGTGGCACCATTGTTGCTTTTGGATAATGTTCAAGACCCTGGTAACGTTGGTACGATGATTCGTACGGCTGATGCGGCTGGTTACGCTGGGGTAGTTTTAGGGAAGGGATGCGCCGATTTTTATAGTAATAAAGTCCAACGTGCTTTACAAGGTAGTCATTTTCATTTGCCAGTTGTTCAAGAAGATTTAAGCAACTTTATCCCTGACTTAATAGCAAGCGGTGTCGAGGTCTATGCAACAGCTTTAGATAAGCAAGCAAAATCTTACCGTGACTTAAACCCTTCAACATCATTTGCCATTGTTATGGGCAATGAAGGTCAGGGGGTTTCCCAAGATATTATAGAGCTATGTACACAAACAATTTATATTCCCATGCCAGGACGAGCGGAATCATTAAATGTTGCAGTAGCGGCTGGTATTTTAATGTTTGCCTATTCATTTTAATTATTACGAAATAATTAAGAATAATGTAACTAATGGTTAAATGAACGCTAAGGTGTTAGAATGAATTCGTTGCTTGTTGTCCCAGGATTAATTAAAGGTGGGAAAAGATTTGAATTTAGATTGGAAAAATGATTTAGAATATGTATCTTACATAGAGGATTTGATTCATCGAGAGGAAGTACAAAAGCTTGCGGAGTTTAAACAACATCGTAACGCAACACGATTGAGTCACTCGATTAGTGTATCCTATCTTAGCTACCGTTTAGCCAAACGGTTCAACGGAGATGCACGCGCAACAGCTAGAGCTGGTCTACTACATGATCTTTTTTATTATGACTGGCGAGAGACAAAATTCGACGAAGGAACACACGCGTACGTTCATCCACGTATTGCTGTTAAAAATGCTGAAAAATTAACGGAGTTATCAGATTTAGAACGAGACATTATTATTAAACATATGTGGTTAGCAACTATTGCGCCACCAAAGTATAAAGAAAGCTATATCGTGACGTTTGTTGACAAGTACTGTGCGGTTCATGAAGGGATTGTCCCATCGTTACGTTCAATGAAGCATCGTGTGAAACAAATGTTTAGTTATAGTGCTTAATGTTATCATAGAAGAAATACAAAAGTTGTGACAAATTTGTCGCAACTTTTTTTAAACAGATTAGGTGAAATTGAGTGTTATATTTGCTATAATGAAGAAATCAAAGGGGTGGATCACATGTTGCCAGAACAAACATTTCAAATGTGTCCTAAATTCGAAAAAACATTCGAATTTTTAGGTAAGAGATGGAACGGATTAATTATTGACGTTCTTTTAGAAGAAGGCACCCAACGATTTGGCGAATTAGCAGATAAAATTCCTAATATTAGTGATCGTGTCTTAGTTGAACGATTAAAAGAATTAGAGCTAAATGGCATCGTTGAAAGAATAGCAGATGTTAATCATGGAAAAAAAGTAGAATATCGTTTAACAGAAAAAGGGTTAGACTTACGACCAGTTATGGTAGCCATTCAAGAATGGGCAGAAAAATGGATGGGGCCTTGTAAGTAAGGTTGACCGTCAACATTTTTTCTTGTAAACTAACAGAAGATAAATCAAACATTGATGGAAACGAGTAATTAAATCACGAGTTAAGGGAGAAGTTGTCATAGACTGTAAGCAACTTTACTATTGAATTTAATGAAGTTCACTTCCGGAGTTACTTAGCCAATATCTAAGTCGGTGTCTAAACATCGTTAACAATAATTAAGGACAAACCTTGTGAAAGGTTGTCAAATTAGGATGGTACCGCGAAGCTTCGTTCCTTTATTAGGAATGAGGCTTTTTTTATAAATAAAAATAAACAAAGGAGTCCACACATGTCATTAAAAGAGCAATTAGAACAATTACAAACGGAAACACTTGCGAATATCGAGACAGTTGCAACATTAACGGAATTAAATGATATCCGTGTTAGTATTTTAGGAAAAAAAGGACCTTTAACCGAAGTGTTAAGAGGAATGAAAGATTTATCAGCAGAGGAGCGTCCGGTCGTTGGTGGTTTTGCTAACGAAATTAAAGCCACTGTTGCCCAAGCTATTGAAACGAAAAAAGAAGTTTTAGAAACAGCAGCACTTAATGCGGCATTAGCGGCAGAAACAATTGATGTAACGTTGTCAGGTCGTCAAGCTAAACAAGGCACACGTCATATTTTGACTCAAACAATTGAAGAAATCGAAGATATTTTCATTGGATTAGGTTATCAAGTAGTCGAAGGTTATGAAGTTGAAGTAGATGAATATAACTTTGAACGTATGAATTTACCTCAGAATCATCCGGCACGCGATATGCAAGATTCATTCTATATTACAGAAGAATTATTATTACGTACGCATACATCTCCCGTACAAGCTCGTACAATGGAAGTTCATGACTTTTCAAAAGGCCCCTTACGTATGATCAGCCCAGGAAAAGTTTTCCGTCGTGATAGCGATGATGCGACACATAGCCATCAATTCCACCAAATCGAAGGATTAGTGATTGATAAAAATGTGACAATGGGTGATTTAAAAGGCACATTAGAAGTGATGATGAAAAAAATGTTTGGTGAAGAGCGTGAAATTCGCTTACGTCCTAGCTATTTCCCATTTACTGAACCTTCAGTAGAAGTGGACGTGAGCTGCTTCAAGTGTGGTGGCAAAGGTTGTAACGTATGTAAAAAAACAGGTTGGATTGAAATTTTAGGTGCGGGTATGGTTCATCCACGCGTACTTGAAATGTCAGGTATTGATTCTAAACAATATAGCGGCTTTGCTTTTGGTTTAGGACCAGACCGTGTGGCAATGTTACGACATGGTGTAACCGATATTCGTGCGTTCTATCAAAATGACTTACGTTTTATCGAACAATTCAAAGTAAAGGAGTCAAACTAGATGTTAGTATCATATAAATGGTTACAAGATTACTTAGATTTATCAAATACAAATCCAACAGAATTAGCGGACAAAATGTCACGTACAGGGATCGAAGTAGAAGAAGTTAACATTCCTTCAGAAGGCTTAAAGAAAATCGTGGTAGGACATGTCAAAGAACGTCGTGACCATGAAAATAGCGACCATTTATCTGTTTGCCAAGTAGATGTTGGTGAAGAAGATTATCAAATCGTTTGTGGAGCGCCTAATGTTGATGCTGGTCAAAACGTGATTGTGGCCCTACCAGGTGCACGTATTGTTGATAATATTAAAATCAAGAAAAGCAAAATGCGTGGCGAAGTGTCAATGGGGATGATTTGTTCACTAGAAGAACTAGGTTATTCAGAATCTATCGTACCAAAAGCTTACAGTGACGGTATTTATATTTTACCTGAATCTGCGGTACCTGGTGAAGAAGTCTTCCCATACTTAGCAATGGACGATGCAATCATCGAGTTATCCATTACGCCAAACCGTGCTGATGCATTAAGTATGCGTGGTGTGGCACATGAAGTGGGCGCTATTTATCGTCAACAACCTGTGTTTGAAACGGTTAAACTAGTTGAAGATATGACGGATTCAGCTGATAACTACTTATCTGTTAAGGTTGAAGATGTTGCTGATGCTCCTAACTATCGTATGCGTATCGTAAAAGATGTAACGATTAAAGAAAGTCCAATGTGGTTACAAACGCGTTTAATGAATGCGGGCATTCGCCCACATAATAATATTGTCGATGTGACTAACTATGCATTATTATTGTATGGTCAACCACTACATGCATTTGATTACGCTAAAATTGGGTCAAAAGAAGTCGTTGTTCGTCGTGGACATGAAGGCGAAACCTTCACAACATTAGATGGCGTTGAACGTACAGTTGGGCCAGATAATATTATGGTAACAAACGGACAAGTTTCAATGGCACTTGCTGGTGTAATGGGCGGATTAGATTCTGAAGTGACGGAAGCGACTACAACAGTTGCAATTGAAGCAGCAAGCTTTGAACCTACCGTTACACGTAAAACATCAGCTCAATTCAACTTAAGAAGTGAATCAAGTTCACGTTTTGAAAAAGGCATTAATTTAGGGACAATTGAAGAAGCACTAGCGTTTGCTGCAGCATTGATGGCTGAGTTAGGTGAAGGGACAGTTGTTTCAGGAGAGATTGTGGCGTCTGAAAAAATTCCAGCTAACCCAGTTGTAACCATTTCGTTAGCTAAAATTAACGGTTCTTTAGGAACAGACTTAACAGTTAATGGTGTTAATGACATAATGGCAGCGTTAGGTTTTGCTTATGAAGTGAATGACGAAACGTATGCTATCACGATTCCATCTCGTCGTTGGGATATCACGATTGAAGAAGATATAGTAGAAGAAGTGGCACGTATTTATGGTTATGATAATTTACCGTCAACTTTACCAAGTGGTGAAAGCCTACCAGGTGCTTTAACGATTAACCAACGTCGTGTTCGTCGTTTGCGTGATGTATTAGAAGGCTCTGGGTTATCAGAAGCTATTAGCTATGCATTAGTTACACAAGCACAAGCACAAGAATTTGTTCAAGATCAAGCAGAGACAGTTAAACTACAGTCACCAATGAGTGAAGATCATGCTGTTATGCGTCGTAGTTTAATTAGTGGCTTATTGACCGACGTGGCCTATAATGTTGCTCGTAAAAACTTGAACGTGGCTCTTTATGAAGTGGGTAATGTCTTCAAATACGTAGCAGATGAAAAATTACCACAACAAGATAGTTATTTAGCCATGGCCATGAGTGGTTTATGGTCTGAAAAATCTTGGAATTCTACTAATCAATTAGTTGATTTTTATTTACTTAAAGGCATTGTTGAAAAAGCATTAGAAACAATTGGCGCAACAGCAATTCGTTTTGTACCAACACAAGCCATTAAAGAGATGCATCCAGGGCGTACAGCAGAGATTGTTGTTGGAGAAACTGCTATTGGTTTTGTAGGACAAGTCCATCCATCAACAGCAAAAGCTTATGATATACGTGAAACATATGTCTGTGAATTAAACTTAGACAAATTATTTAGTTTAGAGTTGGCTGGAGAAACATACCGTGAAGTTGGTAAATATCCTTCAGTTTCTCGTGATATTGCCTTACTTGTAAATAAATCTGTTACAAGTCAAGAATTAGTCGATGTTATTCAAGCTAATGGTGGTAAATATCTAACCAATGTTGCCTTATTCGATGTGTTTGAAGGGGAAAAATTAGGTCAAGATAAAAAATCAATGGCGTATTCATTAACGTTTGAAAATTCAGAAGCGACGCTTGTAGATGAAGAAATTACTGCCGTAATGGACAAAATAACTAGTCAGTTAACAGAAACATTACACGCTGAAATTCGATAAATTAGTTTAAAAAGGATGACAACTGTTTGGCAGAGGTCATCCTTTTCAAACGTTATAATTGTGTGAAATCTTCAGAATATTTTACCTTTTTAAGGAAAACTAGTATATTAAGATAGTAATCAAATTATTGGTGGCTGATAAAGCCAAAAGGAGAGTTTTGTTAGTGGAACGTACAGTTGGAACTATAACTAGAGGGTTACGTTGTCCAATCATTAAAGCAGGCGATAATATTGAACAAATCGTCGTGGATAGCGTGCTAAATGCATCAAAAGCAGAAGGGTTCTCAATCGGTAAACGTGATATTGTCGCGATTACAGAATCGATTGTTGCTCGTGCGCAAAGTAATTATGCGACAATCGACCAAATTGGTAAGGACATTGAAAGTAAATTTGGAGATGAAACAATCGGTGTTATTTTCCCAATCTTAAGTCGTAATCGTTTTTCAAACTGTTTAAGAGGAATTGCTAGAGGGGCGAAAAAAGTTGTTATTATGTTAAGTTACCCTTCTGATGAGGTAGGAAATCATTTGATTTCATTAGATATGCTAGATGAAAAAGGGGTTAACCCATGGACAGATGAATTAACTGAAAGTCAATTCCGTGAATTATTTGGCTATAACAAACATACATTTACAGGCGTAGATTATATAGAATATTATAAAGAGTTAGTAAAAGCTGAAGGTGCAGAGTGTGAGGTTATCTTCTCACAAAAGCCGAAAACGATTTTGAAATACACAGATTATATTTTAACGTGCGATATTCATACTCGTTACCGTACAAAACGTCTATTAGAACAAAACGGAGCGAAAAAAGTTTATACCTTAGATGATATTTTATCAGAATCAGTGGATGGTAGTGGCTACAACGAACAATACGGACTATTAGGCTCTAATAAATCAACTGAAGATGCAGTGAAGCTGTTCCCACGTGAATGTCAACCAGTCGTTGATAACATTCAAGCATTAATGAAAGAAGCTACTGGTCAAGATATTGAAGTCATGATTTATGGGGATGGCGCATTTAAAGACCCAGTTGGAAAAATTTGGGAATTAGCCGATCCAGTTGTTTCACCAGCTTATACAGCCGGATTAGAGGGGACACCGAACGAGGTGAAACTGAAATATTTAGCTGATAATAACTTTTCAGATCTTACAGGTGAAGCTTTAGAGGAAGCCATTAAACAACATATTAATGAAAAAGATGATGATTTAGTCGGGGCGATGGAAGCACAAGGAACAACCCCACGTCGTTTAACTGACTTAATCGGTTCATTAGCTGACTTAACATCGGGTAGTGGTGACAAAGGAACACCAATTGTCTTTATTCAAGGATATTTTGATAACTTTACGAAATAAAATTATGTTTGAAAAAAAGTGTCTTAACTAAATTTAGTTAAGGCACTTTTTTGCTTATGAATCACTTGCATGTTTGCCTAAAAAAGTAGACAATAGAAGATATTATGAGTGAAATGGGTGAAGGAAATGGCAACGAGAGCCATAGGGTTTATTGATTCTGGTGTAGGTGGATTAACGGTAGTAAGAGAAGCCTTAAAACAGTTACCAAATGAAACAATCATGTATTTAGGTGACACTGCCCGTTGTCCTTATGGTCCACGACCAGCCGAGCAAGTCGTTCAGTTTACATGGGAAATGGCCAATTTTTTAGTAGAAAAAAATATTAAGATGTTGGTGATAGCTTGTAACACCGCAACAGCAGTGGCGCTAGATGAAATTAAAGCAGCACTTGATATCCCAGTTGTTGGGGTTATCTTGCCAGGGACAAGAGCGAGTTTAAAACAAACAAAAAATAATCGTATTGGAATGATTGCTACACTTGGAACAGTTAAAAGTCATTCCTATTTAAAGGCGATTCATAATAAATCACCAAAAACAGAAGTGGTTGAATTAGCTTGTCCTAGATTTGTTCCATTAGTTGAGAGTAAAAGTTATCAAACACCGTTAGCAAAGAAAGTCGTAGCCGAAACGTTACAACCGCTAATGAACCAAAAAATCGATACCTTAATTCTTGGATGTACGCACTATCCATTATTACGTCCGATTATTCAAAATGTTATCGGGCATGATGTGACGCTGGTTGATTCAGGAGCTGAAACGATTAGCGATGTTAGTATGCTATTAGATTACTTTGACATTGTCGCACCGGTAACAAACGATACACCACAACATGAATTTTATACAACAGCTTCCACCAAAATGTTTGAAGAAATCGCCAGGGACTGGCTACCGTTAACTGATATACACGTGCAAAAAATTAGTTTAGGTGAAGAAAAGAGGAATTAATGTGAGACATGATGGACGTCAAGAAAATCAATTAAGAGAAGTGACCATAGAAACAGAAGTATTAAAACATGCTGAAGGTTCAGTGATGATTACGTTTGGAGAAACAAAAGTATTATGTGCAGCAACCGTTGAGGAGTCAGTACCACCGTTCTTAAGAGGTTCGGGTAAAGGATGGGTAACAGCTGAGTATAGCATGTTGCCACGTGCAACTAATACGCGTAATCGCCGAGAGAGCGCAAAAGGAAAATTAACCGGACGAACAATGGAAATCCAACGCTTAATCGGTCGTGCCTTAAGAGCTGTGGTTGACTTAGATAAATTAGGTGAAAAATCAATCATTGTTGACTGTGATGTGATTCAAGCAGATGGTGGCACACGTACAGCTAGTATAACAGGGGCATTTGTTGCTTTATCTATTGCCATTCAAAAAGAAATGGCTAAAGGAACGTTATTAGATAATCCAATCAAAGAACATCTTGCGGCCATTAGTGTCGGTATTTTACCAACGGGAGAAGCGGTACTAGATTTAGATTATGAGGAAGATTCTGCAGCAGCTGTCGATATGAATCTTGTCATGACCGAAGCAGGAGAATTTGTTGAAATTCAAGGAACTGGAGAAGAACATACATATACACGCGTTCAACTTTTAGAAATGCTAGATCTTGGTGATTTAGGAATTCGTGAGTTAATTCGTCTTCAAAAAGAAGCCCTTGAAGCTTTAGTGTTCCCAGCTTATGAAACAGTTTCTGCTAAAGAAATTGTGATTGCTACTAACAATCCAGGAAAAGCAAAAGAATTTGAAGCAATTTTTGGTGCGAAAGGTTATACGGTTAAAACCTTACGAGACTTTCCTGAAATACCAGAAGTCGCTGAAACAGGTAAGACGTTTGCAGAAAATGCTGCTTTAAAAGCAGAAACAATTGCAGAACGTTTGAATTGCCTTGTATTAGCAGATGACTCCGGTTTAATGGTAGATGCTTTAAACGGTCAACCAGGTGTTTATTCTGCTCGCTTTGCAGGGAATGATCATAACGACGCAGCTAATAATGCTAAATTATTGCATGAATTAACAGGAGTTCCAATGGAGGATCGTACAGCTAAGTTCCATTGTACGTTGGCACTTGCAGCACCAGGAAAAGAGACACTATTCGTAGAAGGTGAAGTACCAGGTCGTATTTTAAGTATTCCGCGCGGGGATAATGGTTTTGGATATGATCCATTATTTTATGTGGAAGAGTTAGAACAATCAATGGCGGAGTTAACAGCAGATGAAAAAAATAAAATTAGTCACCGATCAGTTGCAATCAAACGTTTATCAGCTGTTTGGGAAGAATGGCAAGAGGGTAAGTAGTATGAAATATTTAGTTGTCAGTGATAATCACGGTGAGCGAGATATTTTGGTTGAATTAGCCGATAAGTATCGTCAGCAAGTAGATATAATGTTTCATTGTGGTGATTCAGAATTATTGCCGACTGATTCGTTATGGCAAGATTTTATTGTGGTAACAGGTAATTGTGATTATGATCATCGTTACAAAAAGTTTCAAGAAGTAAGCGTAGGTGAGGACACTATCTATATGACACATGGTCATTTATCAGCTGTTCGCTTGGACTTACAAAGTTTATTTTATGAAGCAAAGGAAAAACAAGCCAATATCGCGTTATACGGCCATACACACGTCTTACATAGCGAGATGGTAGAAGATATGCTAATTGTTAATCCTGGCAGTATCAGCCAACCACGCTATCCATATCGCGTTAAAACGTATGCGATAATCAATAGTACACCAGAACAATATTCTGTGGACTATTATAATGAAAAGCACCAATTGATGAAAGAATTATCAACAGTATTTTCAAGGAAATAATAAAAAAATATTAAGCTCTTAAAAATCGATGGTTTCTTATTAGGGCCATGGTATAATAATGAGGTAGGAAAAAGGAGGCCAGCTTGTATGATTATAAGCGAATTAAAAGAAATACTATTAGAAAAAAAAGAACACTTCTTAATCGAAAGTGAGCGAGTGGCTTCAGTTTTAGATACTCATCCATTAAGCCATGCGTTCTTGATCTTAACGAAAGTAAAGTATGCCAAAATTCCTGTATTGAACAAACATGACGAATTAGTTGGATTTATTGGACTACCAGATATTGTCAACAACATGCTGTCAAATGAGGGTGTTGATTTTAATAATTTAGATGGAAAAATTGTGTCTGATGTGATGGATAATAATGTTAGAAGTATTTCAAGTATTGAAGATGTAGAGATGCTTTTACACTTAGCTGTTGACCATTCGTTTATTCCGGTGAGAGATGAACAAAATCGTTTTTTAGGTATTGTAACAAGACGAGAATTATTTAAAGCTATTAACCATTTACTCCATACATTAGATGATGAATATGTCCTAACATCAAAAGAACATATCTATAAACTAGTAGCAGAGTAATTAAATAACTAGCAAAAAAGGTGCAATAATATCGCACCTTTTTTGCTAGTTATTTTGTTTTGTCTTTTTGTAATAACAATAAGAATAGTAAAAAGGATAAAGAATCATCACGAGTAGCGTTAAGACTTCAATGAAAACTAACCATAATATATGATGTTGTAAGATAAACATTAGTAAGCCACAAATGGTTATAACGATACCCCCTATGACCATAGCAATACCAGCTATACGATTGGTATGGTACCAATTGTTTTCATCATCTAACGTCCAACGAGTACGCATTCCGTAAGAGTAATTCATTTTATTTTTTGGTAAAAAGTTTCCTAAAACGGTAAACACAATCCCTAAGAAGGTGATGATGATAGCACCTATATTTAATGGATAGTTGAGAGCTACTGCATAGGTGACAAATGATAATAACCAAGACATGATAGGGATTATCCAAAGAACAGCTTGCATAGGTTTTGTTGAGATGTTCTTTTGTTTAGGATCCATTTTCGTAGCAACAAGTGCGATTAATTGAATCAAAACTAGTAACAAGGGAAGTCCAAATACAGCAAAAGGCTTACTAGACCAACCATCAGCTTCATTGTATATATTAAAGTGTGTCGCAATTTTATCAGGTAATTGATCCCACATGCATATGCCCACCAACATTGGGGCTAACGTCAGGATAATCGTAATAATAATTAGTTTTTTATGTTGTTTCCACATACTTATTCCTCCTTTAAATTTGTCATCCAAAGCATGACTTCCTCTAGAACTGAGGCATTTAGTTCATAGTAAATAAATTTACCTTCGCGATGATCACGTATGAGTTCAGCTTCTTTTAAAATGGAAAGATGACGAGAGACTGCTGCCATGGAGATGTTGAAATTTTCACTTATTTCACCAGCGCTTAATCGATGGCGTTTTAATAAATTAAGGATTTCTCTTCGAGTTGGATCGGCTAAAGCTTTTAACGTTACCTGTAAGCTCATAGTAATAATACCTCCTTCATTTAACATTTAACTTAATTGTTAAATATAGTTTAGTTTAATCATGAACCATTGTCAAGAAATAATAACGGATAAAAAACAACTCAACAGTTAGATGGAGAAATAAATCCATCTTAGGACCTATGACTTTTCCTCGGAAAATTGTGATAATAGTGACGTAGGGTAGTTAGTGTTAGTAGAGTTAGCTATAAGGAGGCTATTTAATTATGAAAGAACGCGAAAGAATTTTAGAATTAGTAAAAAAAGGGATTATCACTTCCGAGGAAGCGTTGATATTATTAGAAAATTTAGCTATGGAAAAAGATGAACAGTTAATTGATGAAGTTGCTAAGTTATTAGAAGAAGAAAAACATGCGACATCTGTTGACGAATCAGTTGTCTCTACTCAAAAAGAAGTAGAAGAACACATTCAAGACAGTGAAGCAATAGATCAAGAACGTTTAGAAAAAATATTAGATCAATTGGTGACACAAGCAAATGAAGCATCAGTAAAATTAGATAATTTAACTATCGAAATTGAAACGATTGAGCAACAATTGAAAGCTAAAAATGAACAATTAGTGGTGATTAACACATTAGAAGATTTAGAAGAATTAGATCAAGAAAAAATAACAGAACGTCGTCAGTTAGAAATTGACTTAACTCAATTAAGACAAGAACTAGCAGTCAAAGAATTATTGAAAGAAGACTTAGAACAAGAATTAAAAGCAATTAAAAAAGATCGTCAAGCATATACCAAAGAACAGTGGTCAGAACGTTTTGAAATTCCAGAACATTGGGAAAAACATGTCGATGAAATTAGCCAAAAACTAATGGAATCAGCAGATAAGCTAGGTGACAAAGGTGAAAAAATAGGGCGTAAATTAGGCGACAAAGGTATCAAACTAGGTCACTTAATCAAGTCAACCGTCTCTAGTGTCTATTCAAAAGTTAATGATAATATGGAGTGGAAAGACATCAACATGAAAGTACCAGGTGTGGTATCGAATACTTTTACTCATGAATTTAACTTTGACAATATTTCAGCTTCTGTGATTGATGTTAAAGTAGCTAATGGTTCTGTTGAATTTAAAACATGGGATTCACCTAATTTAAAAGTAGATGCTTCCATCAAACTTTACGGGAAATTTGAAACAGCTGACTTATTTGATGCTTTTATGGAAAGAAGTCAAATTTTGGTTGATGAAGAAAAAATTAAATTCTATGTGCCAAACAAACGTGTGAAAGCTGATTTGGTCTTTTACCTACCTAAAAAGGTTTATGATTACTTATCAGTTAACTTGTTGAATGGTCCATTAACCATCAATGAATTAGATTTAAAAGATGCGTTTGTTAAAAGTACCAATGGAGACATGACATTGACAAAATTCTTTGCTACAATGTTAGAAGTCAAAGGGGTTAATGGTGATGTGACCATTAAAGAATCAAGTATTTTAGATTTTATTTCAGAAAATATTAATGGTGACTATATTTTACAAGCCGATATTCAGAACACCAATATTTCAAGTGTTAATGGTGAAGTGAAGTTAACAGCAAAAGCTTCAACGATTAAGAAAGTTGAAGTGAACTTGGTAAACGGTACAATCAAAGTCGCGTTACCAGCAGCTAATAGCGTAGCATTATACGCTAAAACAAGTACAGGTTCTATTAAAAATCGTTTAACTAATATGGAAACGATTCGTGAGAGAATAGAAAAAACTAATCAATATATCGAATTAAGACGTATCACAAGTGAACCAACAGTTGATGTTCAGTTGAATACAACAACAGGGACTATTTATTTAAAAGATACGTTTGAAGATTAAGAAAGAACAAGGGAGATAACAATTATGAAAAAACGTTTAACAAAATCTACTGATAATGTAGTAGTTTCAGGAGTATTAGGAGGGATTGGTGAATACTTAGGAATCGATCCTACAGTTATTCGCGTTATCTTCTTAGCGAGTGTACTATTTTCATTTGGTTCACCAATTCCGTTATATTTAATTTTAATGTTGGTTGTACCAACAAATGCTAATAAAAAAAATACACAACGCAACTTTTACGGTGATAGCTCAACTTATTATGGTAATGGTAAGACACAGCAACGTCCACGTAAAGAAGCGGAAAAAGTGCAAGAAGACGAGTGGAGTGATTTTTAGTGAGCCAAACAATTAAACGTTTATTAATAAATGCTATCCTGTTTATGGCGCTAGCATATATGTTTCCAAACATGCTGTATGTGAATGGTATCGTAACGGCAATAATGGCTAGTGTGGTCTTTTCAGTGTTAAATACAGTGTTAAAACCTATTTTACAACTATTAAGTTTTCCAATTAGTTGTTTAACTTTTGGTTTGTTCACCCTAGTGATTAATGCGAGTATGTTACTTTTAACTGCCTATTTTATGGGACAAGGAACATTTTATGTAAATGGTTTAGGCTCAGCAGTACTGTTAACTATTATTATCTCGTTAGTAAATGCCTTATTACAAGTTAATAAGACAACTGAATATCGCGATTAATTAAAAATACCCGTCTATCGTTAGGATTAGACGGGTATTTTTTAGTTTGATTTTAATAAATCAATTTTACTCATTTCAGGTGTTACATATAGAGTTTTTTGGTTTTCATAGATGACAAAACCTGGTTTTGCTCCGTTGGGTTTGTGGACGAATTTGGCAGCAACATAGTCAACGGGTACTTGGCTAGATAAACGATATTTGGAGTGATAGGCTGCTAAAATAGCGGCTTCTTCTAATGTTTCATCACTTGGATTAGCAGATTTTATAATGACATGTGAGCCGGGAATATCTTTAGCATGTAACCAGATATCTGTTTTATTAGCTAGTTTAAATGTTAATTGATCATTTTGTAGGTTGTTTTTTCCTACTAGAATTTGTGTGCCATCACTACTTAGGTAAGTATCAGGTTTAGATGGCTTGTCTTTTTTCGCTTTCTTTTGACGGTTTTTTAGATAACCTGAAGCGATTAATTCTTCGCGTATAGCGTTAATATCACTTGGAGAAGCAAGATCTAATTGACTCATAATCGACTCTAAATAAAGCTTTTCTTGTTTAGCCAACGTTAATTGACTTTCAATTTGTTCAGCCCCATTTTTTAATTTATTATAACGTTTATAATATTTTTGAGCATTTTGAGAAGGTGATAATTGAGGATCTAGGTTAATATCTATTGGTTGATTATCATAATAATTAGTTAATGTGATGGTCGTCATGCCATTAGAAATTAAATGTAAATAAGACGTTAATAATTCACCTTTAATACGATAAGTATCAGCTTTTTCAGTTGCGAGTAGTTCTTTGTTTAGTATGCTGATTTTTTTCTTGTTTCGCTTTATTTCGGCAGACATTTTTTTGATTAACTCACTAGCCTGCTGTTTGACGCGGTCACGTTCTGCTTTACCGTAATAGAAAGCATCTAACATTTCGCTCAAGGTTTCAAAATGAGTTGCTTGTGCCTGAACGTATTCAAAAGGAACAGGGCTAAAGAGTTCCTTATTATCAGCTTGATACCACGTAGGATCTGTTTTTTTAGTGATAAATTGTTCCCAACTGTTAAGTTTTTCGTTCGGTGATTGTTCTAATTGATAGCTAATTTCAGAGGCTGTATCAGAACCTAGCCCTTGAAAGGCTGTTTGGATATGTTGTGTGTCTAATGCTTCAAGGGTTGATAAAGTGTCAAAAAGCTTTGATTTATCTGTCGTAAAAGGATTTAATTTTGTTGTATCCGCTGGAGGCTCAATGTAAGTAGAACCTGGTAATAATAAGCGATAGCTATTTTGTGATGGCCCAATATGTTTGATACAATCAAGAATTTTTCCGGTCGCACGATTTACAAGGACAAGTGCACTGTGTCGTCCCATCATTTCTGCGATTAATGTAATGTCTTCTAAATCTCCTAATTCATTACGACGAGAGAAATGTAAATGTACGATACGGTCATTCTCAAGTTGTTCTATACGGTCTAATATAGCGTTATCCAAATATTTACGTAACATCATACAAAAATTTGGTGCGCTACTTGGATTATCGTAGGGAATCTTGGTTAATTGTATTCTAGCAAAATTGGGATGAGCAGAAAGTAATAATTTATGATTCTTTCCTTGACTTCTAATAACTAAGATTATTTCATTTTGATAAGGTTGGTGGATTTTTGAAATACGACCACCAGCTAATTGCTTGTTTAATTCGTGAACCATGTGATGTGTAAAGAAACCATCGAATGACATGATATGACCTCCTCATTTGTCCTATTACTAATAATAGCTTGCTTAAATTATAAAGTCCAATTTAATTGGATAATTTATCTTTCTTTTTCAGATTTAAATCGTTATACTAAAAGAGTAAGGGGTGTGGTATGAATGGATAAAGTAAAAGATGAGCTAAAAGCCCAGTTGACTAAAGTTCTCTCTTTTTTTGATAATTTAGAAGATAAATATAAAAAGATACTTGTTTCTATATTGAGTGTATGTGCATTACTTTTATTATTTTTAAGTATTGTGCCTACTTTTCAAGCTAGTATTCGACAAAAACAAGTTGATAATTTTTTAACTGATAAAATAACAGATGATAAACATTTTATTGCGGTAGCACCAGATGAACTTATTAAGGTTATTAAAGAGAATAAACAGGTGAATGTGTTGTTAATTGATCCTACTGCACCACAAATGGAAGCTATAACAAATCTTGTGCATCATAATAATGATAAAGAGTCTATGAAACAAACGGTCTATGTGTATCCAATGATTTATAATGTGAAAGAAACGAAGAAGTTTTTTAATCTATCTAAAGGCACAACCTTGTTCCATTTCAAAAATGCAGTGGAATCTTATCGTGTGAATTTTAAAAGCTCTGAAGAAATAGAATTTCATTTTTTTGATTATTTAGAAGATATCTCTAATCATAATAAGAAAAAAAAGCGATAAAAAATAATAAAACATAAGTAGCTGTGAGCATTTAATATGTTCACAGCTACTTATGTTTATAGACAGTCTAAATCAATCAGTTTTATTTCTAATAAAATTTTTTTGATATCTAAATGTGGCGTGTCGCTTTTTCCAGAAGCCCATTCAACTGCTTGAGGATCCTTTAGTTCTTCTAGTAAGAGTTGCTCAAAGGTATTATTTAAGACAGAGATGTTAATTGATTTTTGAAAGCCACATCGAAAATTTATTTCCGTTAGAATATTTTGGATTTTTTTTGTGGTAAGAGCATTGCCATTGGAACAATGGAAAAGCATAACAGAAGCACTGTGTTGAACTAATTCCCAATAAGTATCGAAATATTCCCTAAAGTAATGAGGAATGGGAATATTTTCTAATTTATTTTCTCCGCGTGAAACAAATATTTCATAATGCTCAATGGATAAATCATTTTTTTTAAGTGCGGATATCTCTTTTGCTGAAATGCCCATCGTCAAGCTTAACAAAATAATGAGTAAATTTCGTTGGCGAATTAATTTGTCATAAGCCGATTGGTATGGAGTCTTTGGCTCAGCGCGCAATGCAGATTTCCAAAATAGTAGTGCTTCTTTTCTTGTTAAGAAATTTTTCTCATTGCAAGGGGTGTTTTCTACATAAGCGGATAAAATTAAATGTTCTGAATGGATGCCTTGTTTGTATAGGAATAATAATAAATGATTAATAATATTAATTTTTCTGTTAGTTTGAATAGCGAAATTGTTCGTTTCTTTCTTAGTATTTTGTTTGAAAGAATAAGGTTGTGTTAGTTGAATAAATTGTTCATAGTCTTCCTTACTTAACATCGTAATAGATGACGAAAAGTGATCTGAATTTAAATGTTTCAAATACATAAAATTAAGCAGATATTCTAATGTTTCTGCATATTCACAACGTGTAGTTAAGGTCGTATCTAAATTATCCAAAAATAATTGTAAGATAATTGGTAATTTTTGATAGGTTTGTTTGTAGCGTTCAATTAAATAGATGGGCAAAATAGTCACATCCTCTCAGGATTGTTAATTATATTATACATCACTCAAGTTGTTTTCGAAAAAATCATGCTTTTACAAATAAAAAGCCTAAAAAAGAGTTGTGACAAATTTTTGCCACAACCTAGGTGTTGTTATTCTTCTATTTTGGTTATTTTAACTTGAGTAATGATAACACCGTGTTCCATATCAGTGATTTCAAATCCATAACCTTGATAATCGATAAAACTCCCCACTTTAGATTGATTTGGATCGTGATCTAGTAACCAGCCCCCAATACTAGTAGGAGATTTCCCATTATCTTTATGGGATTCTTCAAAGTTTAAATCAAATTGTTTAGAAAGTTCAATTAATTCAGTCCGACCATCAACTAAATAACTGTTTTGCGTTATCATCGTAATCATTGGAAGTTCATGATCTTGCTCATCTTGGATATCACCAAAGACTTCTTCAATGATATCTTCAATAGTAACAAGACCTGATGTCCCACCATATTCATCTACTAAGATAGCAATATGTTTTTTCTCTGTTTTCATTTCTTCTAATAACTCTTTAATCGGTGTGTTTTCAAATATGACTAATATTTTATTTATTTCAGAAGTAATAGGAGACGTAGGATCTTGAATGTACAGTTTGATTAAATCTTTTTGTGTTATATAACCGATAATATTGTCTTTTGTTTCATGAACAACAGGGTAGCGACTATGTCCTTCTTTTATCGAAATATTTAAGGCTTCTTCAGCTGTTAATGATTCATCTAAAATATCCATATCTGGACGTGATACCATGATTTCGCGAGCAAGTGTTTGATCAAAACGGAAGCTATTTTCAATTAATTCAAACTCTTCTGAGTTAATTTCACCATGTGACAAACTTTGTGAAGCAATGATTAATAATTCTTCTTCTGAATGATGTTCTTCGCCTTCACCGGCAATTTCGACACCAATTAATTTTCCAATACCTGAGGCTGATTTGTTTAGTAACCAAATGAATGGAAAAGAGATCTTATAAAACCAGTGTAACGGTCTAGCCACCGATAAAACTGTTTTTTCTGTTTTAGAGATACTGATTGATTTTGGAATTAATTCTCCAATGACAACATGTACAAAGGTCATAATGGCAAAGGCAAGAATGAATGAAATCAATGTTCTCATTGACGCACTAATGGGGACTAATGAAAGGACAGGATGAAGTAAATGTTCAATCGTTGATTCCCCAATCCAACCAATCGCTAAAGATGTCAGTGTAATGCCTAGTTGACAGGCGCTTAAATATTCATCTAAATGGTTTACAATGTGTAAACTAAGGGTGGCATTTTTATTTCCTTCGTTACTTAGTGATTCTAATCGTGTTTTTCTTATTTTTACGAACCCAAATTCCGCAGCAACAAAAAAAGCTGTCAGTAGAATCATTAGAACGATAATGACTAAATTTAATAACATTAAGGTAACTCCTTCATAATTTAATAAGTTAAATGTAACTTATTTTATGAAAAAAAGTCAAACATATAAGTAACGATGCTATCTTTATAATTTAGTGAGGTTATCTATATAAATGTCATAAAAATAGAAAAGGAATAGGACTCGTTGAATAACATAAATAATGATATGATAAAGATATTGACACATAAAAGTATAGATTAAGTAAGGGAGGACAGTATGAGAGAGCTATTAGGTGATAAAGATAATAGACGTTTACAAGTAATAGAAGCTATTTATTTGAATCCGGGAATGTCAATTGAACAGATAGCCGATAAACTAACACTCACTTCCATGCAGGTTCAAATTGATATTGGTTTTTTAAATAAACCATTAACACCTTTAGAAATTGAAGTAACCAAAGATAAAAAATGTTTTTTACATATACCACAACATTTATCGTCCAAAGTAATTTATCAAGTCTTTTTGGAGCATAACCTTAACTTTAAATTGTTGGAAGCGATTCTCTATAAAGAATATGAACATTATGAAGAATTAGCTAATGAGTTATTTATTTCACAGGCAACGTTGAAACGTACAATTAGCTTTGTTAATGGGTGTTTTAAACCTCATGGGATATCCATTAAATCACGACCTGTAAGAATTGAAGGTAATGAAGCTAATATTAGAGCATTTTATCTTTTTTATCTGCAAGAACGTTATCCAGACGATCAGTATCCTTTTGAAGAAAGAATTCAGATATTTTCTAAAGACTTAGTTAATTTATTTATTGAAAAATTTCCAAGTGATATGTTTAATTATGCGAGTAAAACAAGAATGAAACGATATGTTGCTGTTTCTTTATTAAGGGAAACAAAACATCATGAATTTGAACATGAGGCGATTCCTAAAGACTTAGAAGATTTAGTAGAAGATGAAATTAATCGGTATGTGAATAAGGAGAAATTTGAATATATTTTTAAAATGCCTTTAACACCACAACTGTATCAAGGGTTATTTTTACAGTATATTAATTATCGCCACGCTTTTTCAATTAGAGATTATCGAGAAAGGATTTCATTAGTCTCAGAAAATCATGAGATATTTGAAGGAATCAAACAAACAGTTGAAGCCATTAGCCAACAGTTTGATATTACGCTTAGTAACAAGGATAGTTTACTCATTCGTTTGTATAATGTTATGTCAATTGGGGCTCATTTAACGATTACCCCGTATGTCATTTATCCTAATCGAAAAATTTTTCTTTTGTTTAGTCAGTCTTTGAAGGCAACAATATTAGACACATCAAAGGCATTATTTAATCAGTATATTCCAATGGTTGCTGGACAAAATGAAGCTTATTTTTATGAGTTTTTATACTTATTAGTTACGCATTGGCCAAATTTTTATCAAAAAATTACCAATCAAGTCTCTCCTTGTCATGTAGGTTTGTTTTTTAATAGTGATGTTGAACATATGTATTACACAAAAGCAAATTTAGAATTTATTTTTGGTAAAAAAATTAATGTAACTATTATAGAATCCGATTCGCTAGAAGAGTTATCAGAAAAAAGTAACAGGGTGGATTTGTTGATTATCAACTTTATCTTACCTGAACTAATAAAGTTAGAGGTTCCTTATGTTAGTGTGGTAGATGGCCTTGGAGAAAATGAGAATAGACAGATTCTTCACTTAATCGATACTATTTATTATGACAATATGTACAATAAATAGTATTGAATAGTGATTTATTTATCATCCTGCAATTAAGCTAGTTAATAGCCTGATTGTGGGATAATTGTTTTAGTAGCTCAAAAAAAATTTTTTTATGAAACAAATTGAGCTATTCAATGTTTTTTTTTAAGCTATGATAATAGCATCAAGTAATAAAAATAACAAGGAGGATAAGTCATGAGTAATAAACAATTGGCAATGGACGTATTAGAAGCAGTTGGCGGACAAGAAAATGTTAAGTCTGTCGTTCACTGTGCTACACGTTTACGTTTTAAATTAAATGACGAATCAAAAGCAAAAACAGATGTATTAAATCAACATCCAGGAGTCATTAAAGTGGTTCAAAGTGGTGGACAATATCAAGTAGTAATTGGTAGCCATGTGAGTGATGTATTTGAAGAATTAGAAGGTCTAGGAAATTTTGGTGGGTCTTCTTCTAACGCAACAGAATCAAATGATGGAGAAACCTTTGTAGGAAAAGCAATTGATATTATTTCTTCTATTTTTACTCCTTTCTTAGGTGTTCTAGCTGGTTCTGGTGTGTTAAAAGGACTATTAAATTTATGTTTAGCTTTAGGTTGGTTAGACACACAATCTGGGACCTATCAATTATTAAATGCAGCATCAGATGGTATTTTCTACTTTATGCCGATTGTATTAGCACTTACAGCAGCACGTAAATTTAAAACAAATGAATATTTAGCTTTAGTATTATCAATGGCGATGTTATATCCAGGATTTGTTGAATATGCAGCAGGAATTGAAGCAGCAAATGGCAGCTTAACTTTTTTAGGCTTACCAGTTATTTTTAAAGCTGCTATTGGTTATAAATCAACAGTTATTCCTATTATTTTAGCTGTTTGGTTACAAAGTTATGTGGAAAAATTTGCAAAAAAAATTGTACCAAATTTCTTAAGAACATTTGGGGTGGCATTAATAACGTTACTAATTATGGTGCCATTAACATATTTAGTTATTGGACCTATTGGTTTAGTAGTCGGACAAGTAATCGGAAATGCATTTAAAACTATTTACACAACATCAGATCTTTTAGCCGGTGCTGTTTTAGGTGGATTCTGGCAAGTCCTAGTGATCTTTGGTATGCACTGGGGATTAGTGCCTGTTACCTTACAAAATTTATCGACAACAGGTATGGATAATATGATTCCTATGTCACTAGCGGGTGTATTAGCGCAAGCTGGCGCAGCATTTGGAGTTTTCTTAAAAACTAAAGATCAAAACTTAAAAGGTATTGCAGGTTCAGGCGCTTTAGCAGGTTTATTTGGGATTACTGAGCCAACGGTTTATGGTGTAACATTACCTCTTAAACGTCCATTTATCTTCGCATGTATTGGTGGAGCTATTGGTGGAGCTATCGTAGGCGCAAATGGTGTTATATCTTATGCATTCGGTCAAAGTATGTTAACCTTACCAAGTTTTATTAATAAAGAAACAGGCGACACGTCTAAAATGGTGATCGCTGCAATCGCATATGTAATTGCAATTGCTTTTGCTGCAATCATGACATATTTCTTTGGAAACGTTAATGGAAAAAATAAAGAAGTGACTCAAGAATCAGTTACAACAAAAGAAGAAGTTGGCACAAAAGAAACAAAGGCTAATGAAACATTTGTGAGCCCATTAAATGGTCAAATGATCAATTTAGTTGATGTTGAAGACGCAGTATTTAGTTCAGGTGCAATGGGACAAGGTGTCGCTATTGAACCAACTGAAGGTAAATTATTTGCACCAATTGATGGTGAAATTGCATTATTATTCCCTACAGGTCACGCAATTGGTATGAAAACAACTGATGGTGCAGAAATCTTAATGCACATCGGCATGGATACCGTTGAATTAAACGGCGAAGGTTTTACAGCGCATGTTGCACAAGGGGATCAAGTGAAAGCTGGTCAATTATTAATTGAATTTGATATTGATTTTATTAAATCTAAAGGTAAACCGACTGTCACGCCAATTGTTGTAACTAATTCAGCTGAATACAATAACGTAACAGTTGCCGAACCAAAAGCAATCGAAGCTGGCGAAGAAATATTCACAGTAGAAAAATAGAAACGGAGTGGTAATGGTGAAATTTCCAACTAATTTTTTATGGGGTGGCGCAACGGCTGCTAATCAATGTGAGGGCGCTCATTTAGAGGATGGAAAAGGATTATCAATTGCTGATGCGATGCCAGGTGGTAAAGAAAGATTTAAAAAAGTATTCGCAGAAGATTTTGATTGGTCGATTGATGCGTCAACCAATACATACCCAAACCATACGGGAATTGATCATTATCATCGATACGAAGAAGATATTGCCTTATTTGCGGAAATGGGATTTAAGAGCTATCGCTTCTCAATCGCATGGACGCGTATTTTCCCAACTGGTTTAGAAGAAACACCTAATGAGTTAGGTTTAACTCATTATGAGAAAGTGATTGAAACTTGCTTAAAATATAATATTGAACCAGTTATTACTATCTCTCATTACGAAATGCCACTTCATTTAGCAAAAGAATTTGGTGGTTGGCAAGATCGTCGTTTGATTGATTTATATGTGAAGTATGCTGAGGTTGTCATTCGACGTTTTGCTGATAAGGTAAAGTACTGGATGACATTCAATGAAATAAACGGAGCCTTACATTTTCCAGCGCTAAGCTTAGGTATGGTACCTAGCACTGGTTCAACCAATAAGCAATTAATTTTCCAAGCATTGCATCATCAATTTGTGGCATCAGCTAAAGTCGTTAAACTAGCGCATGAAATTAATGATGAGTTAAAAATTGGTATGATGACGATTTACGCAACGGGTTACGGCATGGATTGTCATCCTGAAAATCAAGTGGCAAACATGGAAAAAGGCCAAGAAATCAATGGATTCTGTTGCTCTGTTCAAGCTTTGGGAGAATATCCAGCTTATACTGAACGCATGTTTAAAAAATATGGCGTACAACCGCTTGAAATGGCTGAAGATGATTTAGCTTTAATTAAACATCATACAGTGGATTACATTGGTTTAAGTTACTATATGTCAACAGTCATCGATGTTATTGATCCAGATGCTGCTAAAGTTGCAGGTAACTTAACAGGTGGCGCTAAAAATCCTCATTTACCAACAAGTGATTGGGGTTGGCAAACCGATGCGATAGGTTTAAGAATTGGTTTGAATGAACTATATAGTACATATAAAAAACCATTATTCATTGTTGAAAATGGCTTGGGTGCTATTGATGTCATTACTGAAGATGGCAAAATTCATGATGATTATCGTATTGATTATTTACGTCAACACATTGAACAAATGGCCCTAGCAATTGCTGATGGCGTTGATTTAATGGGTTATACACCATGGGGATGTATTGATTTAGTTAGTGCATCAACTGGTGAAATGTCAAAACGTTACGGTTTTATCTATGTTGATAAAGATGATAATGGTAATGGTACTTATAATCGAATGAAAAAAGATTCATTTGACTGGTACAAACAAGTAATTGCGACTAATGGTGAAGTTTTATAAAATGTAGTAAAGCTGGGACAATAAGTCTCAGCTTTTTTTAATAATTAAAACAATTTTGTATGTTATTTTCATCTTTTTATAATTTTTTCTATTAAACGCATACTTATTCAATATTCTAATCTGATTTATGTTGCTTAATATTATAAAATTCATATACTTGATAAAATAAACATATGAAAAATTATCAAGGGATTTTTTTTATTTGATTATTTAATAATTGAAAGGAATTAAAGATGAAAGATGCCTATTATTGGATTACCCAATTAAAAAATAAACAGCTATCTCAGCAAGAGCTAATTTACGATATAGAACAGAAAGTGAAACAGTTGAATCCTCAACTAAATGCATTGATTACTTTTTCTTCAGATGAGGCCATTAAGTCATATAATCAATGTGATAATATTGAAGAAACGTTATTTTTAGGACTTCCAGTTCCCCTAAAACTATTAGGACAAAATAAACAAGGGTGGTTGGATACCTCTGCTTCAAGGTTATTTTCAAATTATTACTCACCGAAAAATAATTATTTCGTAGATAAAGTAGAAAGTGTTGGAATTATTCCTTTAGGACAAACCAATTCACCTGAATTTGGCTTCAAAAATATTACCGATTCAATGCTTCATGGGGTAACACATAATCCATGGCAAACGGATTATTCTCCAGGTGGTTCTAGTGGAGGGGCAGCGGCAGTTGTAGCAGCAGGTATTTTCCCAATGGCTATGGCAAGTGATGGTGGGGGATCGATAAGAATTCCCGCGTCATTTTGTGGCTTAATTGGTTTTAAGCCTTCTCGTGGGATGATGCCAGTTGGTCCTAATGGTTGGCGTGGCTGGCAAGGAGCCTCTATAAATTTTGGCCTAACGATTTCAATGAGAGACACACATTTATTATTTCACGCCCTAAAAGGTGTTCATCCAGCTGCCCCTTATCAACCCGTTATTAGCTCTCATGTACCGAAAAAAAATCTTAAAATTGCGTACTGCCATGCTTCGCCAGTTAACACTCATGTGTCGATGGAAGCTAAAGAAGCACTTGATAAAACAGTTAAGCAACTAGAACAACTAGGCCATTCTGTCGTTGAAATTAACTATCCTATAGACGGACAACAACTTATTCGTAGTTATTATGCAATGAATGGTGGAGAAACAGCGGCCATGTTTGACAATATAGAAAGAAGTATTAATCGAAGTGTCACCATAGATGATATGGAACTGATGTCTTGGGGAATCTATCAATATGGGAAAAAACTTCCTGCTGCTAGCTATGTTAATGCGTTGCAAACATGGGATGTAGCAACATTTCAAATGGAAAGATTATTTGAAACGTACGATGTCTTTTTATCACCCACAACGGCGACCACTGCACCAAGGATTGATGAAGTATTAGTATCGAATGAAATAAAGGATAGATTAAGAAGAAGTGAGGAAATGAACGAGACAACCTGTGCTGAATTAATTGAAGAAATGTTTTCAAAAAGCTTGGCATTAACACCTTATACACAATTGGCCAATTTAACCGGACAACCAGCAATTAGTTTACCTGTACATGTTAGTCACCAAGGATTACCAATAGGCGTTCAATTGATGGCTGCTCGAGGAAATGATGAGTTATTATTATCGTTAGGGAAAGAGTTAGAAAGTCAGTGTTTATTTGAATTACCTTCTTATTATTCATAAAAAAAGAGAGGCTCGTGAGCCTCTCTTTTTAAGGTTATTATTGTAATTTATTTTTTATATTATTAGGGACATCATCAATTGAAATGACAGCTTTTTTGATAATACGTTTTTCACTAGCATTAAATTTTATAATAGTACCGGCTTCATAAGCTGCCCCATCTTTATATTTACCTGTAGTGATGACATCAAACTCTAATTGACGAGCTTTTCCGTCTTTATCATAGCTAGTTACTTGATATTTATAGCCATCACCTAGGGGATTTCCGCTAACGTCCTTGATAGTGGTTAATTCAGGAAGTGGATCACTAATAACTCCATAATAATCTTGTCCAACATAAGTTGATTGGTAATAATCCCAAACTTTATAACCACCAAAAGCTAATAATAATACAACAATTAATCCAAATAATTTTTTCATACATATATCCTCTTTTCTATTTATAACTTAATTATAATTTACCATAGGCTATAAGGGAATAAATCAGACTTTTGGCGTATTTTTAGTTGGTCTTTTGGAGGAGATAAGTTCACGTATACGATTGGAAGGTGTATAATAAAGGGAGTGAATACTAAGAGGTGAATATGGATGATTCTGTTATTACTAATAAGTTTAGTGATTTTTATAGGAATGATACGAGGTGTTAAACATAATCAAACGACTCAATTAGATGAACAAGTGATGACGTTTGCTTTGAGTCACCGTACGTTTTTTTGGACGGTTATGATGAAACTATTTACTGAATTAGGTAAACCAATTCCAATAGCGATTATTTGTTTGTCTAATTATTTTTATTTTTCAAAAGATACAATATTTGGTAAGCAATTGATAATAACGGTAATAGTCGGCATGGTCGCTGCTTATTTTGTGAAAATTTCGGTCAAGAGAACACGCCCTGATGAGCATCGATTAGTACAAGAAAAAGATTATAGTTTTCCTAGTTACCATGCATTGGGAGCAGCGATGGTTTATTTTTCAATTGCAGCTGAATCAATTAACTATGGATTAAAGCATGCACTAATGGCGAGTATTATCTGTGTTATATGCTTTTTTATGATAGGTTATAGTCGTGTTTATTTAGGTATTCATTATATTAGTGATGTGATTGCAGGGTGGAGTTTAGGGGTAATGATAGTCTGCTTAGTTAACTTTTATTATGCAATCTGATTGACAAAAAAATAAAATAAGGTATGATTAATTTATTAAGTTTTCTAGGGTTCCGCATCGATGATGGACTGGTCCGAGTGAAAACGCGCAAATAATAATTTGCGTCACACGGAAGGACAAAATCCTGGGAGAAGATTGTGTAAGCAGTCTTTTCCTAGGATTTTTTATTTTGTTAAGGAGGATGAACGAGTGTGAACAAGAATTGGTTAATGATTTTAGTGGCAGGAATTGTCGAAGTAGGATGGGTGATAGGGTTAAAACATTCTAGTAACTTATTAGAACATTTATTAACAATTATCGCTATTTTTATGAGTTTTTATTTACTAATTAAGGCTAGCCAACAATTGGCTGTGGGAACTGCGTATGCAGTATTCGTAGGGATTGGGACAACAGGTACTATCTTAATGGATACGTTATTATTTGGTAGTTCTTTATCAGTGATTAAAGTATTATTGATTGTCTTGTTATTAGTAGGGGTCATGGGACTTAAAGTATTGAGTGATCATTCGGAAGGAGGGCATTAAGATGGCATGGATGTATTTGATTTTAGCAGGTTTATTTGAAATGGTAGGCGTTTCTTTAATTAATAAATTTAATAATGAAAAATCATGGCAATCTGTCTTGTATTTATTGATAGGATTTGGTGCAAGTTTTTACTTTTTGAATTTAGCAATGAATGAGATTACTATGGGGACTGCTTATGCTATCTGGACGGGTATTGGTGCTGCTGGCGGTGCTGTCATGGGGATGTTATTTTATGGTGAAGCTAAAGATTGGCGAAGAATTATTTGTTTATTCTTAATTATCGGCTCAGCAATTGGGTTGAAATTAGTTTCTTAATCCAAGTAACTGTGCAACAAGTGAGGACGTAATAGTTTGGGTAACGCCTTGACTAATGGTATGATAGAGATGAAATCATATTGATGTTATTTAAACTGAAAAGATACTGTTTAAAATGGAGGCGTGTTATGGAAAATACATTAAATTTAGAAGGTATTCGTTTTTTTCATTTTTATATTGGCGGTCAGTTTATTGGTTATCCTAATGTGAAAATTAAGGAAGACGATGGCCAAGTAGATGTAAGTATGGCATATGGCTATTCTGTAGAAAAAATTGAATCTGAAGCACCAATTGCTGAATTAACAGAAGAGAATTTCCGCTTGTTTTTAGCAGAATTATTTATGCTAATTGAAGATTGGGAAACACGTTATGTTAATTATGAGATGTTAGATGGCACGCAGTGGGGAATGACGTTGTCTTATAATGATTTGGATGATGAAAAGAATCGAACCGAAGATATGACAGATCTAGAGGATACGTTAATTATTTCGGGAAGCAATGCTTTTCCAGATAATTTCGACACATTATATGCCTTAATGGCAAAATATGGTATTAAAAACCCTAAATTTAAGTATTAGTTTTAATCTATTTATAAAAAGGAGCTGTGACAATTTTGTCACAGCTCCTTTTTGTCTTTTATAAGAGTTCACCGTATTTTTTGATATAGAAATGTTTAACAATCGTTACCAATAATAAGTAAGCAATAACGGTTACTACTAACCAAGTCCAATAGTTTCCTGGCAGTGGTGCTAGGTCTAAGTTTGTGCCAAAAGAAGTAAACGGTAAGATAGTTCCTACCAAGATACCTAGTGTGGTAATTGTCGTCATAATAAATGACGCATTACTTTGTAAGAATGGGATTTTTGGTGTTCTTAATGCGTGAAGCACCAGCGTTTGTGTCCACAGAGATTCTACAAACCAACCCGCATGGAATAAAGCAATAAAGCCGACTTTTTGCACGGGATCAAGTGAGGCATATGACCCACCCATAACTTGTGGGCAAATGACGTAAAACATTAGAATAAAGGTAGTAATATCAAAAACCGAACTAGTTGGACCAAACCAAAACATAAATTTACCAATACTTGATGCGTCCCATTTTTTAGGTTTTTCTAAATATTCGTTATCCATTTTGTCCCAAGGAATTGAAATGCAAGATAAATCATAAATTAAATTTAAAAATAAAATTTGAATAGGTAGCATAGGAATGAAAGGTAACATTATACTAGCAGCTAACACAGAAAACATGTTTCCAAAATTTGAGCTGGCAGTTGTCTTAACGTATTTCATAATATTTCCAAAAATTTCTCGACCAGATAAGATACCTTTTTCTAACACCATTAAATCTTTTTCTAGCAAAATAACATCGGCACTCTCTTTAGCGATATCGACAGCTGTATCGACAGAAATACCCACATCAGCTTCTTTCATCGCTGCCGCATCGTTAATACCATCTCCCATGAAGCCAACTGTATGGCCATTCTCACGTAATAGTTTGACTAACTGTGATTTTTGGGTAGGATTTAGTTTGACAAAAATATGATGTGTTTCGATAATTTCTTTCATTTCAGTTTGAGATAATCGTGAAAGCTCATCACCTGAAATGATCGTATCTATTTCTAATCCGACTTGTTGGCACACGGTTCTAGTTACTAATTCGTTATCTCCGGTAAAGACTTTGACCCCAACACCGTGTTCTTTTAGTGCTTGGAGAGCCGCTTTTGTTGTTTCTTTTGGTGGATCTAAGAAGGCTAAGTAACCGATTAAGACCATCTCAGATTCGTCTTTTATAGAAAATTCTCCTTCAACACTTGGATTTGTTTTTTGAGAGACGCCTAATACGCGCATACCATCTCGATTTAAATCTTCTACTTTTTCTAAAATATTACGACGTTCTTCCTCGGTAATCGGTACGATGCTATTGTTATATTCAACATATGAAGAGATGGCTAACATTTCTTCAATAGCTCCTTTAGTAATCATTTGACGTTTGCCTGATTGATCTTCCATGACGACACTCATACGACGGCGTTCGAAATCAAAAGGAATTTCATCGACTTTTGTATAGTTAAATGAAGTAAGATCTAATTGCTCCTTAGCGCCTTCAATAATTGCTACATCAAGCAGATTTTTAAGCCCTGTTTGATAGTAACTGTTTAAGTAGGCATGTCGTAAGACACGATCGTCTTCTTGCCCATTACAGTCTAAATGATATTCAAGAATAATTTTATCTTGTGTTAATGTTCCTGTTTTATCGGTACAAAGAATATCTATTGCACCAAAATTTTGAATGGCATTTAGATTTTTGATGATCGTTCCTTCTTTGGCCATCTTGTTAGACCCTTTAACTAAGTTGGTGGTGACAATCATCGGTAACATTTCAGGTGTTAATCCGACCGCTACAGATAACCCAAATAAAAATGCTTCCATCCAATTATTAATGGTAATCCCGTTAAGGATGACAACTAGAGGTGCCATCACTGCCATGAATTTAATCAAGAGCATAGAGGTCTTGTTAATACCAATTTCAAAGCTTGTTTGTACAGGTTTTTCAGCTAGGCTATCTGCTATTGAACCAAACATTGTGTTATTACCAGTTGCGATCACAATTGCTTCAGCGCTACCACTGATAACGTCACTTCCCATGAAAACTAAATTGTCATAAGAAGTATCACTTTGAGGCTCATGAATAATAGTATGAGCGTTTTTTTCAACAGGATAGCTTTCACCTGTTAGAGAAGATTGTGAAATGAATAAGTCTTTACTATTAATTAGACGTAAATCAGCAGGAATCATATCACCTGCGGCTAACCTAATCACATCACCGCAAACAACTTCTTCAATGGGGATTTCGTTATAAGTCCCGTCTCTTTGAACATTGGTGGTGACTTTTACAAGCGATTTTAATTTCTCCGCAGCTTTGCCTGATTTAACTGATTGAATCAAGGTCATTGTACCACTAACTAATACCATTAATGTGATGATAAATACCCCAAATAAATCACGTTCTTCAGGTGCAGCTAAGACAAAATCTGTAATAAATGAAATAATTGCCAATGTAATTAATACAAGGGTAAATGGTGTAATATAAGCTTTAACAATTTCTACAATGAAAGGTGTTCTTTTACCATGTGATAGAATATTTTCGCCAAATGTCTCACGATTTAGTTCAACATCTTTAGTATGTAAACCTTTGGGAGAACTGTTTAAACGCTTGAATAGTTGGGTAATTGTCTCTGTTGCAAATTCTAAATAATTTTTTTTTGTCATAATGATTTCCTCTTTTCTATAGGTTCTCTTTAAATGAGAGCATGTTGTATGAGGAAATTATGAAATAGAAAAGGTTATAACAGGCGACAGCTAATGAAATAGTGCGCCCGTAAACTAGGTGGTTCCTCTTTAAGTGTCATAATTTCCTGCTCAGATTGACTATCGTCCATTAGTGTCGCCTCCTTTTTTTTGTATAGAAAAAGCCCTTCGCTAAGGCTCAGCGAAGGGCAATAGATTTCATGATTGATTGAATATAACTACTTTAAACAGTTATACGCGCACCAAAAAAACACGGCTATTGATCTAGTCGTTGAGCTTTAGCACTATACAACGTAAAAAACATTAACGTTTTTAGCTACCTTATGAAAAGCCTTATTTCGACAATTCCTGTTCTACCCATTGGCGTCTTTCGACATTTTTGGGCAGTAGCCTATGTTTGTATAGGAGCCTCACCTAACAAATATTTTACTTTCATCTACAACTTAACATCATAGATTGAAAGTGTCAATCAGTTTTTTTATAAATCATACGTTATTTTTTGTTTTGTGATTGGGGAGAGTATAGTCAACAGCTAAGCCAATGGCTAAACCGATAAAGCTATCAATAATTCTATTGAATGCATAAATATACGTTTGATGTTCTGGAATCATAAAGAGAATTGTAAATAAAGTGGCACAACTTCCAACCGTCCCTTCAGTTGCTTTTAATTTTGTTAGAACGGTGATCATACTAATGATGATTAAGGGAATAACGGTTAATTCTGTGAGTGTTGTTTTGCCAAAAAAGTCAAATATAGTAATAACGATCAGTGAAGATAGTGCACCTAGCGTGTTTCCAATAACACGATCTTTTCCAAAACGTACACTATTTTCGAAGTCTTTACGAATGGTAAAAATAGCGGTTAAAGCAGACACAATATAGGTTTCTCTATTAAATACAATACTAAATAAAATACACAAAAAAACAGCAAATCCCGTCTTAAATGTTCTCATTCCAAAAGGCATTAATTAGTCTCCTTAAACTCTTATATTACTTGCAAATATCTACTATAAAGGATATTAAAAAAAATAACAATGCGTTCCGTCGTAAAACTGTCTTATAAATCAATGTAAAAATTAAAGTTTGGTTAGTAATTGATGGTAACTATTGTGGAATATATAACTTATTTTTAAACTAGAGTCGTAACAAATATAAAAAGAAAAGGAAGTGATCTATCGAATGGATCAAAAGCAAATGAGATGGTTTACGGTCGGTTTAATTGCTTTTAATATGGTGTGGGGACTGGGAAATGTTGTTAATAATTATTCACAACAGGGCATTTCTGTCGTTACATCATGGATTTTAATTTTAGCCTTATATTTTATACCGTATGCTTTAATTGTGGGTCAGTTGGGTTCAACATTTAAAGACAGCAATGGTGGGGTAAGTTCATGGATTGAAAATACAATGAACAAACGCTTAGCTTATTACGCTGCATGGACTTATTGGGTCGTACATATTCCGTATTTAGCACAAAAACCACAAGCGATTTTAATCGCCTTAGGTTGGGCAGTTAAGGGAGATGGTAGTTTTGTTTCAGGTATGTCAGTTCAAATGGTTGCTATTATTAGTTTAGTTATTTTCTTATTGTTCTTATACTTGTCAACAAAAGGATTATCTACCTTAAAAGTAATTGGTGGACTTGCGGGTACAGCGATGTTTGTTATGTCTATTTTATTTATTTTACTTGCAGTAGGGGCACCATTTATGGATCATACAATGGAAATTGCTACGCAAGATATGACCAATATCAAAACCTACATTCCAAAGTTTGATTTATCTTATTTTGCAACGATTTCGATGTTAGTTTTTGCGGTAGGTGGAGCAGAAAAAATTTCACCTTACGTTAACCAAACGAAAAATCCCGCAAAAGAGTTTCCTAAAGGGATGATTTTATTAGCCATTATGGTTGGTGTTTCAGCAATTTTAGGTTCAATTGCAATGGGGATGTTATTTGCAAGTGACAATATTCCAGCTGACTTAATGACAAATGGTGCCTATAGTGCTTTCCAAAAATTAGGAGAATATTATGGCGTAGGTAATTTCTTAATGATTGTTTATGCATTAACGAATACCGTTGGTCAAATATCAGCTTTAGCGTTCTCAATTGATGCGCCATTACAAGTGTTGTTAGCTGATGCTGACAAGGAATATGTTCCTTCTTGGTTACGACAACGTACAGCTAAAGGCACGTTAAAAAATGGTTACTTATTAACAGGTATATTAGTAAGCATTATCATTTTATTACCGATCTTTGGTATTAAAAACATGGACGAGTTAGTTAAATGGTTGACGAACTTGAATTCTGTTGTGATGCCATTACGTTACTTGTGGGTATTCTTAGCTTATATGATGTTAAATAAAGCGTTCAAAAATTATCAAAATGCTGAATATAAATTCATGAAAAATCCTAAGTGGGGTTATGTTATTGGTTTATGGTGTTTTGCTTTTACAGCTTTTGCATGTATTTTAGGAATGATTCCAAAAATTCCATACGGTTCTGAAGGTTGGTGGTTCCAAATGATTTCTAATATCGTGACACCTATCGTATTTGTCGCATTAGGAATGATTTTACCAGCGATTGCTAAAAGAGAGAGAAAAAATTAATTCTATTATTATCAAAGGGTCGTAGTTATTGCTGCGGCTCTTTTTTTGTGCACAGAAATGACCTAGGTCATTTTATGTGACCTAGATGATAGCTACTAATTTACTTGACCTTTGATAAAGCCTTTTTACATGATATTATCGCACTATAAACTAAATAAAGGAGATACGTCATGAGTAGGAGTAAGAAATTTAGTGAAGGAATTCAACAATTTGGTAGAACGTTATTGCTACCTATTGGAGTGTTAGCACCAATTGGCATGATTTTAGGGATTAGTGGAGCATTTGTTCAACCTTATATGATTGAACAGTTTCCGTTTTTGGGAAATGAAGCGGTCAATGCCACACTTATTAGTATAAGAAGTATTGCAAGCGTTATTTTTGATAATATTCCGTTACTTTTTGCAATGGGTGTAGCTTATGGTATGAGTAAAAAAGACAAAGGAATTGCAGTATTTGCCTCTGTGGCGGGTTATTTAACTATTATTGCGACAATGAATGTTTGGTTAACGTTAACTGGTAAAATGGCTGATCCAGAGATAATGACACAAGTAGGTCAAATTAGCGTCTTAGGTATTCAAACCATGAATATTAGTGCAGCAGGTGGTATCGTGACAGGATTAGTCGCTGCATGGGCGACAGATCGTTTTTATAATCTACAATTACCAACGGCTTTAGCGTTCTTCTCAGGTAAAAAGTCAGTACCAATTATTACCATCGCTTGTATGGTCGGTTTAGGATTAACAGTGCCATTTATTTGGGAAGTATTTGTAGGCGTGTTAATGAAATTATCCGTAGTTATTTTAAGTACATTTGGTCCATTTTTTACGGCATTTGGTGAACGTGCCTTTATCCCATTTGGGTTACATCATGTATGGAATGCGTTGTTCCGATTTACAGAAGCGGGCGGCTCATACGTCATAGACGGGGAAACTTATGTGGGTGTCTTGCCTGCTCTAAATGAAGTGCTTTTTAATCAAGGACCAAACAGTGAATATTGGACTATGATGCCAGAATTAACCAGGTTTATGGCACAACAACAGATGTTGATTACGCTATTCTTATTCCCGGCTATAGCATTTGCTATGTATCGTTCAGCTAGAGTAGAAAATAAACCTGAAGTCAAATCAATGTTGATCACGTTAGTTCTAACAGCCATGCTAGGGAATGTAACAGAACCATTAGAGTTTACCTTTGTGTTTATTGCACCATTATTATTTATTGTGTATGCCGTGATATGTGGAATAGGCGCCGTATTACTTTCGCTAGCAGGTGTTGCAATTGGTTATATTCGGGGAACAATTTTTGATTTTGCAATTTTTGGCTTACTCTATAAAGGAACCCATTGGCAATATTTTGTATTAATCGGAATTGTAATGGCGATTCTAACCTACTTCGTGTTCTATTGGGCGATTAACAAGTTTGATATTAAGACGCCTGGTAGAGAAGAAAGTAATAATATTGATAGCACATTATTAAAAGAAAAACGCTATGATGAAGTCGCTGGTTTAGTCTTACAAGGATTGGGCGGCACGGCTAATATTTCAAGTGTAGAAAACTGTATCACACGTTTAAGAATTGATTTAAACGATGTATCAAAAATTGATAAAGACATCTTAGAAAAATCTGGCTGTACAGGCTTTTTCTTCCCATCGGCAAAACATATTCATATTGTTTATGGTCCACAAGTAGAATTTGTCCGAAATGCACTAGATGATATTAGATAGATAATTTACGATAAAAAAGGGAGTAACTAACAATGAGAGCATTATACGATTCTAAAAGTAAAACAATTGATGATAGAGGGATAAAAAATATTTTTACCAATGAAACGAAATATAAGACTTGGTTGATGTTTGAATCAGCTTTAGCTCAAGCTCAAGCAGAAGAAGGCTTTATTCCAGAACAAGCAGCGAAAGACATTAAAGAAGCAGCCAAAATTGAAAATATTGATTTTGAAGAAATGGATCGTATTTATCGAGAAATAGGGCATGGATTTGTACCATTCCTAAAAGTGCTAGTGAATGCTTGTCCGGATGATAGCGGAAAATTTGTACATTACGGAATTACTACACAAAATATCCAACAAAGTTCTCAAATGTATATGATGAAATTGGTTCATGATAAATATATGAAGTTATTAGGCGAAATTTTAGATAATTTATCTGATTTAGCCGAGCGTACCAAAGATTATGTGATGCCTGGTCGTACGCATGGACGTCACGCGACACCTATCACTTATGGCTATAAAGTATCCGTTTGGATTAGTGATTTTATTGAGTGTTATGAACGCTTGAAAGAATCGGAAAAACGAGTATTCAAATTAATGATGGGTGGAGCTGTAGGGACGTTTAGTGCAATGCCAGAAGTTGGATTAAATGTCCAAAAACGAGTCGCAGATTTAACAGGAATGTATTATATGGAAGTTCCTTCACGTAATATTAGTACGCATAAGTTAGAATATATGATGAATTTAGCCTTGTTATGTAATGTGTGTCACAAAATTGGGGAAGAAGTATATAGTACAACGTTAGAAGAAATTGCCGAAGTCTCAGAAGGTTTTAAAAAAGGAACGGTCGGAAGTAGCACGATGCCTCATAAAATCAATCCTAAACTCGCAAAAGGTATTATTGCCAATTCGCAAAAATTATACTCATTACCAGGTGTTGGTATGTATTCAGCTGTTCGTCCGTATGAAGGCGATAGCAGCTCATATATGTTATTTGATGGGATTGTTGAAGAAGCACTGGAATTAACTACAGAAGTATTATTACGTACCGAAGAATTAACTAGAACGCTAACGCCTCACAAAGAGAGAATGCTGCATAACGTGATGCGCAATAAAGGTTTAGATAATACAGAATTTGTCATGATGAAAATGGCAGAAAAACTAGGTAAAGATGATGCCCATTCATTGCTTTATGATATTGCAATCAAAACAGCTGCTGACGGAGAAGATTTCTTCACTAACTTAAAAGCAGACCCACTTATTTCGGCAACGTTTACCGAAGAAGAGATTGCCTCATTTATTGACCCTAGAAATTATGTCGGGTTATCTGTTGAATTGGCACAAAAGGAAGCAGTCCGTGCTAAACTAGTATCAGAAGCGATTAAGTCACACTATTAAGAGGGAAGAAATGACCAAATTAATAATCAATGCAGATGATTTTGGCTATTCTAAAGCGATTAATTACGGAATTATCGAAACACATCAAGAAGGGGTGCTAAGCTCTACTACAATGATGGCGAATATGCCAGGATTAGCTCATGCAGCTACTTTGGCAAAAGAACATCCTAACTTAGGAATTGGGGCTCATTTAGTTTTAACTTCTGGTCAACCGATGTTAAATTATTCCCATTTAACACAGTCAAATGGTGATTTTATCACACGTAAGCAGTTGAATAAACAGTTAGATAGTCTAGATCTTGAGCTAGTTTATGAAGAATGGGAAGCTCAAATTCAACAATTACAAAGAGTAGGGATTAGGTTAACCCATTTGGATACGCATCATTATGTTCACGGATTGGGAGAGTTGTGGCAACCGATGGAACAATTGGCTAAAAAATATCAATTACCTATTAGAAATTGTCTGAATGTAAAAGAACATTTGACGGATACCAAGATTGCACCAGCAGAAGAACTATGGTTAATGTTTATTCATGAAAAGATGAAACAAATGACGCAACCTTATTCAGTTGTTAGAGATGAATTATTATCAATAATTGATGAAGAGGCGAAACATTATGCGACCTGTTCTGTAGTAGAAGCCAATTGTCATCCAGGATTTTTAGATGAGACGATTATGTTCGGTTCAAGTTTTACTCACGCGAGAATGCGTGAGGTTGAATTACTTTGTGATCCGTTGTTGAAAACGATTTTAGAAAATCATGGATATGAGCTAGTTACCTATAAAGATATCTAGAAACAACTGGTGAAAGCCAGTTGTTTTTTATTAAAAATTTCTCTATTAATATTATGACATATATTGTTATGTTATAATATTTCCATAGAGAGGTGAAAATAAACGCATGTTTAATTACTTAGAAGTTTATGATGAGTTAACTAACAGTGAAAAGAAAGTGTTAACATATATTATGGCGCATTTTGAAGAAATTCCGTTTATGACCATTAATGAACTATCAGCTGAGACATTTGTATCCAAAACAGTCATTATCAATCTTTCACAGAAGATGGGACTTGATGGCTTTAAAGAGATGAAATACGCGATTAGTTTAGAAATGAAAAATAAACGAATGATAAAACGCACTGAGTCAACCTCACCCAAGAAAAAGTTAGAAAGTACTATTCAAAAAACGTTTTCAATTGTTAATGAAGAAGATATTTTAACAAGTGCCAAGTTGCTATTAAAGGCTAAAAATATTTTTATTATGGCACGGGGGACGAGTAAGTCTTGTGGCTATTATCTAGAACACTTACTTTTTTCAATTGGTATTCATTGTTTTTTTATTAATGATTATAATCATTCAGAATCATTTACTCGTTTAGTAGATGAAGATGACGTTGTGATATTGCTTTCATTGTCAGGATCGACAAAGAAAATACTAGAAACAGCAAAATTAGTTCATTTAAAGCATGCGAATATTATTAGTTTAACATCTTTCCAAGCAAACGAATTAAGTGAGTATGCAACGCTTGAATTGTTCTGTCATGCAGATCAATCAGATACTAAGTTAGATGATGCTAATTCAAGAATTGGTTTTTTTATCTTAATTGATTTATTAATAAATACATTAAACAACATTAAAAAGTAGATGGAAGGTTGATAAAAAATGGGATTAAGAGAAGATGCATTGAAATTACACGAGGAACACAAAGGAAAAATTAGTGTTGAAAGTAAATTACGAGTAACAAATAATGAAGAATTATCACTTGCATACTCACCAGGTGTTGCGGAACCTTGTAAAGAGATTGAAGCTAATCCTGATGATAGCTATCGTTATACGTCAAGAGGTAACCTTGTAGCCGTTATTTCTGATGGAACGGCAGTTTTAGGTTTAGGCGATATAGGACCAGCCGCTGCTATGCCTGTCATGGAAGGTAAATCAATTTTATTTAAAGAATTTGCAGGGATTGACTCAATTCCTTTAGTGGTAAATGAAACAGATACTGATAAACTGATTGAAATTATTCAATCACTAGAATATAGTTTTGGTGGCATTAATTTAGAAGATATTTCTTCACCTAGATGTTTTGAAATCGAGCGTCGGTTAAAAGACGTGATGTCTATTCCAGTTTTTCATGATGATCAACATGGAACGGCAATAGTTGTTGCTTCAGGATTAATCAATAGTTTAAAATTAGTGAACAAAAAAATGGAAGATATTAAAGTGGTGTTAAATGGTCCAGGTGCTGCTGGAACGGCTATTATCAAGTTATTGCAAGATTTTGGGGTTCGCAATATTGTTGCAGTGGATCGTCAAGGAATTTTAGAGCCAAGTAGAGAAGGTTTAAATCCTCACAAACAGGAGCTAGCTAATACAACCAATCCAGAAAAATTATCGGGAGATTTAGCTGTCGCAGTTAATGGGGCAGATGTATTTGTCGGTGTTTCTGTAGCGGGTGCTTTAACACCAGAGATGGTTGAAACCATGGCAGAAGATCCTATAGTTTTTGCTTTAGCTAATCCAGTGCCAGAGATTATGTACGATATCGCTATTGAGCATGGAGTGAAAGTAATGGGAACAGGCCGTTCAGATTTCCCTAACCAAATCAATAATGTTTTAGCTTTCCCAGGTATTTTTAAAGGGGCTTTATCGGTTAGAGCGACACAAATCAATGAACAAATGAAGATGGCAGCAGCTAAAGCGATTGCGTCATTAATTAGTGAAGAGGAATTAACTGCTGAATATGTGATACCAAATCCGTTTGATAAACGAGTGGCAGAGGCAGTAGCTAATGCAGTAGCCAAAACAGCTATTGAAACAGGTGTAGCTAGAATAAACTAAAGACCGAGGTGCGTAAAAAATGTATCGTATTGAAAAAGATTCACTTGGTGAAGTGAAAGTTGATAGTGAGAAGAAATGGGGCGCTCAAACACAAAGAAGTTTAGAAAATTTTGTGATTGGTCATAATATTATCCCATTAGAAGTCATTTATGGACTAGTAGAGATTAAACGCTCAGCAGCAATCGTTAATCATAAATTGGGTAAATTATCTGATGATAAAAGTAAGGCGATTATCACAGCATGTGATGAGATTTTAAATGGTCGCTACGATGATCAATTCCCTTTAAAAATATTTCAAACGGGTAGTGGCACACAATCAAATATGAATGTTAATGAAGTGATTGCCCACTTGTGTAATGAGCAAACGCCGGGACTTATTCATCCCAATGATGATGTTAACATGTCGCAAAGTTCTAATGATACGTTCCCAACGGCTATGCATATTGCAGGCTATCAAGCGATTGTGTCAAAATTATTACCTGAATTAGCAAAATGGGTAGAAGAATTAGCGATTCTAGAGAAAAATAATCAACACGTGATAAAAATTGGTCGAACTCATTTACAAGACGCCACACCGTTAACGTTTGGTCAAGAAATAAGTGGTTGGCGTGTAATGATTGAAAAAGCACAAGAATTTGTTATGTTAGGATTAGAAGCAATTCGTCATCTAACAATCGGGGGTACAGCCGTTGGTACTGGATTGAATGCGCCTAAAGGGTTTGATCAATTAATGTGTGAAGAAATTAGTACACATACTGAGTTACCTTTTACATCAGAAGAAAATAAATTTTATGGCTTAACGAGTCATAGTGAATTATCTTTTGTTCACGGTGCGCTACGTGCATTATCAGGAGATTTGATGAAAATCGCTAACGACATTCGTTGGTTAGCAAGTGGTCCTCGTTCAGGCTTAGGAGAAATTACGATTCCCTCTAATGAACCTGGAAGTTCTATTATGCCTGGAAAAGTCAATCCGACACAAGCAGAAGCCTTAACGATGGTTGTCTGTCAAGTAATGGGAAATGATACGACCATTCAATTCGCAAGTAGTCAAGGTAACTTTGAATTAAATGTTTATAAACCTGTTATTATTTCGAACTTTCTAGAATCGGTTAATTTATTAAGTGATGCTATGCGTTCGTTTAGATTAAATTGTTTAAACGGTATGGAAGCAAATGAAGCAGCCATGGAGCAAGGAATGAAAAATTCGTTAATGCTAGTTACCGCTTTAAATCCACATATCGGCTATGAGAAAGCAGCAAAAGTAGCAAAATATGCACATGAAAATCAAACGACACTGGAAACAGCGATTATCACGTTAGGATTTGCAACGAAAGAAGAATTTGATGAATGGTTAAAACCAGAAGAAATGATTTAAATCTATGAAATTATAGAGGGAAGAACGTCTGTTGTTCTTCCCATTTTGTTATATATTAGATTAATTTAATATAATGGGGCGGGGGTGACGTGCTAAACGTGAGAACAAAAAGAGATAGTTATTTTGACAATGCCAAGTTTATTTTGATTATATTGGTGGTCTTTACTCATTTTTTTATGGGCATGACAGAAAAAAGAGGAATCTATGAGGATATCTATTATTTACTGTTTACCATTCATATGCCCACATTTATTTTGATTTCAGGTTTTTTTTCGAAAAACATATTCAAGGATAAAAAATGCTTGAAGAAAAGTATTCATTTTTTATGGTTGTATGTGTTATTTCAAGTATTATATACAATTTTTTATTTTATTACGGGGATAGATCATTCTTTTCATTTATCCTTTTTAGTACCAGAATGGAGTTTATGGTTTCTATTGTCTATGAGTTTTTGGTACATAGGTTTATTTGTTCTGAAAAAAGTACCACCGTATCTAGCAATAACTGTTAGTTTATTATTAGCCATTTTAGTAGGTTATTTGCCTGAAGTAGGAAGAGAATTATCATTACAGCGTGCATTTGTTTTTTTTCCGTATTTTTTAATAGGGTTTCATTTGCCTAAACAATTTTTTGAAGTTTTTCAATCGAAAAAGATGAAATATGTTGGAGGAGTGGCCCTTATTATCTTGTTATTTTATGTTGTAGCCATTGATGGTGCGAATAAATATTGGTTTTTTGGTTCTAAGGCATACGATGATTTTATGGATTTACCAGAATTTGGCGCATTGATTCGTCTACTCTTTTACTGTTTAAGTGTGATCGGAGTTTGTGGATTTTTAAGTTTAGTCCCGACAAAGCGTCAGTGGTATACTGATTACGGAAAAAACACGTTAATTGTCTATTTATTTCATGGCTTTATTGTGAAACTGCTTAGACAGTACATCCCATTTGAATCGCTAAGTTTCATTCCCTCGATTATTATCTTTTCCTTTTCGGCGTTATTTATTTCAACTTTACTAGCAACAAATAGTATTAAACGAGCAACTAATTGGATAATTACCTTGTTCTAATAACCTTTGTTAACTAGTAAACTTTCATATTTCAAGACATTTAATTAGTTATATTAATAAATGAAGTGATAAAATTATTCTATAAAGTTTAGAAAGGGTGTTATATTATGTCAGGACTTATTTGGAATATTTTATCTACAATTATTGGAGGAGCTATCGGGGGAGGAACTAAAAAAGTTGCTAAAAATATCCCAGCTTCAGGAACAGCTAATACAGCAGTTGGAGCTATCGGTGGTTTAATCGCTAGTTTATTACAAAGCGGAAATGTTGATGTAATGAGTTTATTATCAACAGTAATCGGTGGTGCAGGAGCTCCTGCAATTTTAAACATTTTATTAAAAGTTTTAGCTAGCAAAAAATAATAGCTAAATCAAAAAGCCTGTTTCCTAATTAAGGAAGCAGGCTTTTTTTGACTAATCATTCATTAATGCTATCTTATCGAAAGCTTTTTTAAGTACATTTACCGGTTGGGTCGCAGCGATTCTGATATAATTTTCACCTGCTGATCCAAATGCAATACCAGGAATGACTAATACGTGCTGTTCGACTAATAGTTTTTTTGCAAAGGTTAGGGAATCAAGTCCCGTTTGACTAATATTGATAAATGCGTACATACTTCCTTTAGTAGGGATCATGGATAAGAACGGAATACGACTTACTTCTTGATTAATCAATTGAATGCGTTCTTCAAAGACTTTTTTTGTTTCTGCCATTAAGGAAGTCGCATGAGTAAGTGCATAGATACCTGCTTGTTGTGAAATAGATGGAGCAGAATAAGCCACGTTTTCGTTTAATAAACCAATCGCTTCAATGATATATTCAGGTGCTATGACGTAACCTAAACGCCATCCAGTCATGGCAAATGATTTTGAGAAGCTTCCAAATGTTAGTGTATGATCAGGTGCGAATTGAGCCATAGGATAGAATGTCTCCCGATAACAAAAGGCTTCATAGACTTCATCAGATAGAATATAAACGTTATGCTTTTGGGCTAACGTTGCAATGCCTTTCAACGTTTCTTTGCTAAAAATAGCCCCTGTTGGATTATTCGGTGTATTAATGATTATCGCTTTGGTTTGAGGTGTAATGGCTTGTTCTAATAACGTCAAATTAAGTTCAAAGCCATCCTCTTCAAACGTCGGAATGATAATAGGAATACCACCTGCGGCAATGACTTGTTCTTTGTAAGGAGAGAAGTAGGGGTCGTGTAAAATGACTTCATCACCAGGATTGATGAGGACTTGTAAAGCCAGGTACATTCCGTGTAAGGCCCCAACGCTAGCAAAGACTTGATTCGCTTCAAAGGATAAGTGATAGTTTCTAACGTAATAATCTTGAATCGCTGTGATTAATTCTGGACTACCGTTTGCGGCAGTATAATGTGTATGTCCATTTTTGGCATCTTGAAAGGCTTGTTCAATAATAGCTGAGGGCGTGGTGATATCTGGATCTCCTATTGATAAATCAATGATATTAGGGGTTGTAGCTGCTAAGTCAGCAAACTGCATGAATAAATTATCAGGTGTTTCTTGATAATAATGATTTAATAAAAGTCTGTTCATCTTGATTCACTCCTTTATAAATAATAGATTGTGACAAAAGCGTTTATTTAGCATTAAGAGCTATGACAAACTTTTGTCATAGCTCCTTTTAATTTTTTATAAAACTTTTCCTAAGAAATCTTGCGTACGTTCATTGGTTGGTGCCGTAAAAATTTGTTCAGGTGTTCCTTCTTCTTGAATATAGCCATCAGCCATGAAGATTACACGGTCAGCTACTTCACGAGCAAAGCCCATTTCATGTGTCACAATCACCATAGTCATCCCATCTTGTGCTAATGATTGCATAACACCCAATACCTCGCCAACCATTTCAGGATCAAGTGCTGAAGTTGGTTCATCAAATAGCATCACATCAGGTTTCATTGCTAATGCACGTGCAATAGCAACCCGTTGCTTTTGACCGCCTGATAGGGAAGCTGGGTAAGCATTAGCTTTATCGGCTAGGCCAACTTTTTCTAATAATTCCAAAGCCGTTTGTTTAGCAACATCAGGTTTTTCTTTTTTTACTTGAATCGGACTAATCGTAATGTTTTCTAGCACTGTTTTATGAGGGAATAAATTAAAGTTTTGGAAAACCATTCCCATTTTTTCACGAATTTTATTAATATCAACGTTTTTATCAGTAATATTTTGTCCTTCAAAAGTTATGGTGCCTTGCGTAGGTGTTTCTAGTAAATTTAAACAACGTAGAAAGGTACTTTTACCACTCCCAGAAGGACCAATTACAACGACGACTTCTCCTTGTTTGATGTTGGCGTCGATGCCTTTTAAGACTTCGTTTTGACCAAATGATTTATGTAAATTTTTAATATTAAGCATTATTCATTTTCCTTTCTGCTACACCTAATAATCTAGATAGAGTAAATGTTAAGAAGAAGTAAATTAACGAGGCAATCACTATTGGTAAGAATGGTTTAAAACTTGCACCTTGCACAACCCCTGATTGGAACATTAACTCTGACACCCCAATAACTGATACTACTGAAGATTCTTTAATAACAGTTACAAACTCATTTCCTAAAGCAGGTAAGATGTTTTTAATCGCTTGAGGTAGAACAATATGTCGTAATGACTGAACTTTATTCATTCCTAGAGAACGAGCGGCTTCTGTTTGACCATCATCAACGGCTTTAATCCCAGCACGGAATATCTCTGCTACATAGGCTGCACTATTTAATGATAAGGCGATTAAACTTGAAGCAATTGCTGATAAGTCTAAACCAATTACGTTTGAACCGAAAAATACAAGGAAAATTTGGACTAATAGCGGTGTCCCACGAACATATTCAATATAAACAAACGCTAGTGCTTTTAAAATTTTGTTTTTTGATAATTTCATTAGTGATAAAAATGCACCGATGACAGTTCCACACAATACTCCGACAAACGCTAAGAGTAAGGTATAAAGAGTCCCTTTGACATAGTAACTACCATATTTATTCCAGAAAGATTCTTCTCCTACCATGTAAGTCGCCGCTTTTTCTTTATATTCATCAATTAAGTTGTTCGCATGCATCTCTTCAATAGAAGCATTGACTTTGTCTAATAAAAGAGGAGCATCTTTTGATAAAGCAATAGAAGATTCTTTTTCATCTTCTTCAAACTCAACCGGAGAAAAAGCTAAGTCTTTGATTTGTGTTAAGTATGCTTCTGCAACAGGTCCATCGACAACAGCAGCATCAATTTTGTCATTTTGTAATTGTAAAACAATATCGGTGAATTTTTGTAGAGAAACACCTTTAGCGCCAACTAATTCATTGTTAACTAATTCTTCTTGAACGCTTTGTTTTTGAGCCCCAACTTTAAGGCCATCAAAATCTTCTAATGATTTAAATTTGTTTTTGTCGGCTTTTCTAACAATGATTCTATTTTTTGATGTATTATACGCGTTTGAGAAATTCACTTCTTTTTCACGTTCTGGTGTTGGGGTCATTCCTGAAATAATTAAGTCAATTTTATTGGTTTGAAGAGCCCCCAATAGACCATCGAAGCCCATTTCCGTTATTTTTAATTCTACGCCTAAATCTTCAGCAATTTTTTCAGCAATAGAGACATCCATTCCGACAACGCTGTCTTTGCCATCAACTGTTGCATGGAATTCATAAGGTGGGTAGTCGGCAGATAATCCGACATTTAGGACACCTTTATCAACGATTTTTTGATAGACGTCGTCTTGTACGTCATCAGCTAGTCCAATTGTTGGTAAAGTGAATAATAAAATAAATAATAAATAGTTGAAACGCTTGAATAATTTCATATGTCACACTCCTAATTTGTAATAACGAAGTTAAGTATAGTACGATAAGAATAAAAATGCAAGTATTATGTATATTTTTTATCTAAAAGGCGAATAAAATACGTTGTTCATGCATAAAAATATGAATTATGCATAAATAAAAGACGAAATGATCGATCATTTCGTCTTTTATTATTAGTTGTTTAATTCATGATCACGGCTGATAGTGGCATTAACTGCATTGAAGAGTGCTGTTGTTAGTTGATCTTTTTCCAATGAAGCAACCCCCTGAATGGTTGTGCCTCCTGGGGAACAGACTTGGTTGATTAAGTCCCAAGGAGCGAGTTCATTTTCTTTTAAGTTTAATAACGTGCCGATCATGGCATCAATGACAATTTCTCTAGACATTTGTAAAGGTAATCCTTGTGCCACAGCAGAACGACTCAATCCATCCACATACAATGAAGTAAAGGCAGGTGAGCAACCAGCAATAGCAGTAAACGTAACGAAGTCTTTTTCTTCAATTGTATAAGTTGTCCCAATCGAATTGAACAATCTCACTACGCGTTCACGTTCATCATGTGTTACGTTATCAGAAAAAGCAATGCCTGATACACTTTTTTGGAGGCTAATATTCATATTAGGCATTACTCGGATAATTTTTGCTTGTGGTTGTGTATATGCTTGTAGTTGTTTAATGGATATTCCCGCAGCAATAGAGATAATTAATTTATCTGTCCATAAGAAGGCATCAAGTTCTGGTAATAAACTAGCGAGAACTTGAGGTTTAGCACCTAATATAATGGTATCAGTTTGCTTAATTAAGTCTTCATTTGATTCAGCGTATTGAACAGCAAGTTCGTCTGCTTTAATTTTAGAACGTTCAAATGACGAAGCTGTTACATATACGTCTTCATTTGTTGCTAGTCCGCTCGACAACAAGCCTTTGATAATCCCACTATTCATATTTCCAGCACCTAAAAAGCCAATTTTACTCATACGTCTGCTCCTTTTTCTTTAAATAATAAACATAGCCCGCAAAGAGAATAGAACAGCTAATAAATAAGCCAACGCCTATTAAGAATCCTTGTGGTAAATAAGTCATTTCTATAGTATTTTCACCCATAGCTAGTGGTAGTGTAATAAAGCCATCCTCGAAGTCTTTTATTTCAACTGTTTTTCCGTTTACTTTAGCTTGCCATCCTTTATCAAAAGGAATTGTCGTGAATAAAATATTTTTATTTTCATCGACAACATTTGCAGTAGCTATAACGTGACGCCCATTGACATCCATGTTGACTGATTGATCGTTTACTTGCGTCATGGCTAGTTGATAGGCTGGAATATCAAGTAAAATAACCGGTGGATTCATAATCGTTAACTCACGTGTTCCGTAAAATTCAACACTAAATTCAAGGGTTGTGTCTGCATTATAGTAACCAAGGTCATAGTATTGCCCATTAACACTTAGCTGTGTTTTAGTTTTTCTACCATTAATAGTCAACTCAGCTGTGGAACTGCTTAACTCGCCAAAGTTAGTCGGAAAGATACTCATATAAGCTTGTTTGCCTGCAGGAATAGCGACTTTCCAAGTGATTTTTTTACCAATATTCCCTTGTTGTTCTGTAAGTGTCATGTGATTAGACTCATTGTAATGAATCGTCGTATTGGTGCTTGTTACTATTTCTGGTTTGGTTGAAGTAAAGAACCTTTCATTTGTTCCAGCAAGCTGATTTAATAAGTTGGTTTGTGCAGTTAGATTGTCATTTTCAGGAATAGTAATATCATAGAGTGCCTTATTCGTTAGTATGCCTAATCCAGCTGCGTAATCATTTTGGTACAATTGATATTCTTTGTTATTGAAAACTTCATTAAAACCAAATTTTGTTAATTCATTAGCAGTTTGGTTATATTTAATACCTAATAGGCTATCCATAATCAAGGTATTATTAGCATAACGAATATTTAAGTTTGTGCCACGAGAGCGAAAACCTAATTTATGTAACAGACTGCTAGAATGACGATTACGAATTGAGTTAAACATGCTAACGCCATTATAATTGAATTTAAAACTATCATTTGAAGAGATAGGACTAATAGCTTCCATTCTGAAAAATTCGTCGTTAGAACGTTTTTTAGCTTGATCGACCACATCTTGGAATTCATCATATGTTTTATTTAACAGACTTCTTGAAGGGTAATTCCAGTCATTTCGAATACTAGTAATTAATAACGTCGTATTGGTAGTGACTTCCAAAGCTAAAAAGGCACAAAGTAATAATGTTAATGTTTTTTGATAATTGAAACGTAACCAATTAAAAGAATTGGCTTTTGAATAAACAATTAACAATATTAAATAAACGCTGATCATAATCAAAGTTAACAAGAAATTCCAATTGGTTAGAAAGTCGTATTTAAATTTATCGGGTAAACAATAGGTAATGCCAAAGATTAATAACCAGCCCATTAAGATCATTTGTAAAGTAAATAAATCATCTTTGGTTAGTTTTTCAAGGGCATAACCAGCTAAAACAATGACCAACACTGAAAATAAGAAACTGTATCTAAATAAAAACATGTTTGGTGCATGGAAACCATGCCAAAACAAATTTAACGGTTCAATATAAAAACTTGCAATAATTACGGTGAATAGGCCAGCAAATAGTATTTTATGTTTAGCTGAGAATTTTTTTGATACAAAATAAAAGGTACACAAGAATAGTGGAATTAGCCCAATATAAATGAATGGAATAGAGCCATATTTGGTTGTATCAAATGAACCAATCATATTCTTTGCTGGAATATCAAGCCACGAGGTAGCTGCCGTTTTTAGATGTTTGATTTCAGTTAAAGCTTCGCCATTTTCTCTTAAATCAAAAATAGTTGGCAATATAATGATCATCGAACTTAGTCCAGCTAAAATTGACGTGATGAAATAAGGTAGAATGGCTTGTTTATTGTGACGCCAATCGATGGAAACACGAATAAAAAAGTATAAAAATGAAAAAACACCGACCATAAAGCCAAAATAAAAATTACTCATGAATAAAAGTAAATAAGAAACAAATAATAAAATAGGTTTCTTTTGCTCAATGACGCGATGAATACCTAATAAAATCAAGGGAATCCAGACAAAAGTATCTAACCACATAATTAATTCAGAATGTGCAACAGCAAAGCCCATTAAGGCATAACTAATAGCTAACAGGACATGATAGAGTGGTTTAATACGGTACGTTTGACGTGCAAAAATCCAAAAACTCAGACCAGCACATCCAAACTTCAATAAGGTCAGCACATACATCGCGTCAGGAATCATTTTAAGTGGAAATAATAATACAAGTGGTGTGAAAATTCCTCCTAAATAATAAGAGATAAGAGATAAATAATTAAGTCCCAGTGACGCATTCCAAGAATAGAAGATGCTTTGCTTGCCTAATAGCATGTTTCTGAAATTAGCATGGAAATTTGAAAACTGTGAAAAAGCATCACTCGCTAATAAGGTTAATTTACTTCCTGGATAAATGGGAACCGTTAAATAGGCAAGAGCTAAAATAATCATGGGGATTAAAAAGGCACTTAGCCAATATTTTTTTTCTGTTTTAATGATGGTTTTAAACGTTGAGGCCATAACAAACTCCTTTACTTTTTTCTATGTCATGATTTTACCATAAACTTAGTTTAATAACTGTTTTCATGACGTGAATAGTGGTGAAAATGATGTAAATATAAGAATGAAACGTGTGATAATCAGGAGGAGCCAAATATTATTTTTTCATTAAAAAACCAACCACACATAGGTAGTTGGTATATATTTCACTAATGCGAAGCAACTTCTTCTAAATATATTGTGACTAATTCATCACGATGCGTCATATATGTTTCACGATGGTCCTGTGGATGGACACGGTTAGATAGAAACACAAAGCTACGTTTTTCATTTAAATCAATTAAAATAAAGGTTCCTGTATAACCTGTATGAAAGAGTATAGGATGCTGCTTATTTGGATGCCACTTTAAATCCCAACCAAGAGAACGGTGTTTATCGGCGTTAGGAGACCACGTTTGATTTAATGATTGGATGGTTTCCTTGGTTAAAAATTTTGTTTCACCTATTTGACCATCATTCATCATCATATAGCAAAAACGATTTAAATCGTTAATGTCACTAAATAACCCTGCACTTCCACAATGCTCTTTTAAGACGGCAGCTTTTGTATCATGAACAATGCCATACAATGGTTGCTCACTTTGAATAAGATTATTTGTAGGTGCACATTCATCTTTTGGTGGAAAAAAGGTACTGCGAGAAAGTTCTAGAGGTTCAATTATTTGTTTTTGAATGATTACTTGAATAGGTTCTTGAAGTAATTGTTCTATTGCAAAGCCTAATAAAATAGTGCCAGTATCAGTGTAAACTACGTTTTTTCCTTTAGACGCATGATCGACGTTTAAATGGTTGAACGCTTCAATTAATTCAGTTTGGGACAATTGATCACGATTGGGAATAAAACCGTTTATAGCAGAAGTATGCGTTAGAAGTTCTAAAATCGTCACCGAATCATCTTCAAAAGTTGGTAAATAATGTTTAATCGACTGATCAAGCTTCATTTTTTTTTCTTCTAAAAGTTTTAATACAACACTGTTAGTCCCAACAACTTTAGTTAATGATGCAACGTCAAATAGTGTTTGTTCAGTCATCGGTTCAATGGATGGTAGGATTTGCTTATTGCCTTTTGTAAAAGTTGCTTCACTATTTAGTGACTTAAAACTATACACCGCACCAGGAATAATCTGTTGTTCAATCATTTGGTTGATTTTCTTTTGTGTTTTAGGAAACATGACGTTCTTCCTTTCTATCTGAAAAATAAGTGATTATAGTAAGTATAGCATGAATAAGGTGATAGATAATGATTGCATATCTGCTTATCTTCTAGTAAATTGGTACTGTTAGTGATAAAGATGGGAGATGTATAGTAATGTCGTTAAATATTAAAACAATAGTCAAAAATTTGCTGTTAATCACATTAGGAACGTTGATTTTTTCAATAGCTGTAAACTCAGTTGCCATCCCGAATGAGTTGGGTGAAGGTGGTGTGACGGGAATCACGTTGATTCTTTATTATTTAAAGCAAATTCCAACGGCTTTTACCAATATCTTTTTTAATACTATTTTATTAGTTGCAGGATGGAAGTTGTTAGACCGTAGCACGATTTATTATACTATCTATGCTGTATTTTTGATGTCGGTTTTTTTAAAGTTAACAGAAGGCTTTCAGTATTACGCCTCTGAAGGAGCAACCGCTGCTATTTTAGCAGGTATCTTGATGGGTGTGGGGATTGGACTTGTCATGAAAGGTGAAGGAACAACAGCAGGAAGTGTCATCTTAGCTAAAATGATTCATAAGTATACCGGTTGGAGAGTAAGTTATGTCTTACTTCTATTAGATATGGTGGTTGTATTTGCCTCTTATAAAGTAATTGGTCTAGAAAAAATCATTTTAACCTTGTTGTCGCTATATATTTCCACCAAAGTGTTAGATTTCATGTTAGAAGGAACCAATGCTAAAAAGACTGTCATGGTTATTTCAGACCACTATGATGAGATTGCTAAGGCAATTAGTACAGAAATCAATCGAGGCGTAACTATGATGGATGGTGTAGGTTATTATAAACAAACGCCTAAAAAAATTCTTTATGTGGTTATTTCTCGTGATCAGTTAGTTCCTATTCAAAAATTAATTGCAACGATTGACCCATTAGCATTCGTTACGATTAATGATGTTCAAAATGTTATTGGAGAAGGGTTTTCTCGTGAGTCGTTACCAGAATAAGCATCGTTCATAAATACGTACTAAAACTATGAAGTTATCGAACCTTTTACAGGTTGCTAGCTTCATAGTTTTTGCTTTTTTTGCTATTTATCTCTTAAGGTGACTATTTTTGAATGTAATTAGTGATTTTTCATTGATTTTCCGTTATACTGTTTTAGGAAGAATGTGAAAGTGAAGGATGATAAGATGGCACAATTATTTTTTAAATATGGCGCAATGAATAGCGGTAAAACAATCGAAATTCTTAAAGTAGCGCATAATTATGAGGAACAGAATAAACCTGTAGTACTGATGACTAGTGGAATTGACACGCGCGATGGTGTGGGAGTTGTTTCAAGTCGAATAGGGTTGTCACGTCCTGCTATCCCAATTTTTTCAGAGACAAATGTATTTGAAGAAATTAATAAATTACCTCATAAACCTTATTGTGTCTTAATTGACGAATCACAATTTTTGGAAAAGCATCATGTGGAAGGATTCACTCGTGTAGTAGATGAATTAGATATCCCAGTCATGGCGTTTGGCTTAAAAAATGATTTTAGAAACGAATTATTTGAAGGCTCTAAATATTTATTGATTTATGCTGATAAATTAGAAGAATTAAAAACCATTTGTTGGTTTTGTCATAAGAAAGCGATTATGAATTTGCGTGTTTCAGATGGCCAACCAGTCTATGATGGTGAACAAATTCAAATAGGTGGTAATGAATCGTATTATCCTGTGTGTCGCAAACATTATCACAACCCCAAACTATAAAAGTAAAATGAACGATATTAAGTAAGGAGATTATCACTATGTTTGATCAATTACAAGCGGTAGAAGACCGTTACGAAGAACTTGGAGAATTATTGAGTGACCCAACTGTTATTTCTGATAACAAGCGCTTCATGGAGTTATCTAAAGAAGAAGCAAATACGCGTGAAACAGTGGATGTTTACCGTCGATACAAAGAAGTTATCCAAGGAATTAAGGATGCTGAGGAATTATTATCAGAAAATCTTGATGCTGAAATGGCTGAGATGGCAAAAGAAGAATTATACGAATTAAAAGATGAAAAAATTGCTTTAGAAGAAAACTTAAAAATCTTATTATTACCTAAAGACCCTAATGATGATAAAAATATTATCATGGAAATTCGTGGTGCAGCGGGTGGAGATGAAGCCCAACTATTTGCTGGTGACTTATTTGAAATGTATCAAAGTTTTGCTCAAAAACAGGGTTGGCGTTTTGAAGTCATGGAAGCTAACATTACAGGTATTGGTGGCTATAAGGAAGTTATTGCGATGATTTCTGGTAATAATGTGTATTCTAAATTAAAATATGAAAACGGTGCGCATCGTGTGCAACGTATTCCGGCAACAGAATCTCAAGGTCGTGTTCATACATCAACTGCTACAGTTGTAGTATTACCTGAAGCAGAAGAAGTTGAATTAGACTTGGATGAAAAAGACATCCGTGTCGATATCTATCATGCATCTGGAGCAGGTGGACAGCACGTTAATAAAACGGCTTCAGCAGTACGATTAACTCATTTACCTACAGGAATCGCTGTAGCGATGCAAGATCAACGTTCACAGTTACAAAACCGTGAAAAAGCGATGCAAGTTTTACGTGCGCGTGTTTATGATAAGATGCAACAAGAAGCACAAAGCGAATATGATGCAACACGTAAGTCAGCAATCGGAACGGGTGATCGTTCTGAACGTATTCGTACATATAACTTCCCACAAAATCGCGTAACGGATCACCGTATAGGCTTGACTATTCAGCAATTGGATCGTATTTTATCTGGTGATATGGATGATATCATTGATGCGTTAATGATTTATGATCAAACGCAAAAACTGGAGCAAATGCAGAATGACCACTAAAACATACGGAGAAGTCCTTTTTTGGGCTTCTTCTTTTTTAAATGAAAAGAAGAAAGAACGTGAGGCTGCGGAATATCTTTTGGGAAGAAGATTAGGTTGGAATAAGACAGAAGTATTAATGCATCTACGCAAGCCTATGCCGATGGAGCAAGAAGCTCAATTTATTGAGGATATTAAAGCCTTTGAAGCGGGTTATCCTGCTCAATATATTATAGGCTCTGAAGAATTTTATGGCCGTGAATTTAACGTCACACCTGCTACACTTATTCCAAGACCTGAAACGGAAGAATTAATTGAGTTATGTTTAAAAAACAACCAGGAGAAAGAGTTTATCACGGTTGTAGATGTTGGGACCGGAACGGGCATCATTGCGATTACTTTAAAGAAATTAAAGCCAACATGGCGTGTTATTGCGATTGATATTTCAGAAGAAGCCTTAGAGGTAGCTCGTCAAAACGCTCAGAAGCATCAAGTATCGATTGAATTCATGCAGGGCGACCTATTAGGTTCGCTTGTTGAAGCGGATGAAACCGTTGATATTGTTATTTCCAATCCTCCTTATATTAGTGAAGATGAATGGGAAGACATGGATGAAAGTGTACGAGAGTATGAACCAAAACAAGCCCTTTTTGCTGATAACAATGGCTTATTATGTTACGAGCAAATGATACCTCAAATTAAAGACGTGCTAGCTATCGAAGGACGTGTTTATTTTGAATTTGGTTTTAAGCAAGGACGTGCGATTCAACAATTGTATCAAGAAGCATTTACGACAAAGAAAGTAATGATTTATCAAGATTTAAATGGGCAAGACAGAATGTTAGAAATGAAATAGAGGCGAAATAAAATGGATAAAGGAAATAAATGGACAGCAGATGATGTATCACTTGCAGCAAAAGCGATTCAAGAAGGTGAATTGGTGGCCTTTCCAACAGAAACAGTTTATGGATTAGGCGCTGATGCTACCAATGAAACAGCAGTTAAACAAGTTTATGCTGCTAAAGGTCGTCCTTCAGACAACCCTTTGATTGTTCACATTGCCACTCAACAAGACTTGACACCGTTTGTAAAAGAAATTTCAAATGAAGCAAAACAACTAATGAAGACATTTTGGCCAGGTCCGTTAACGTTGATTTTTGAAATTAAGGAAAATAGTTTACCAATGGCAACAACAGGGGGGCTAACAACGTGTGCTTTTAGAATGCCTGCTAATGATGCAACGCTGATGCTAATTCGTGAAAGTGGTAAAGTATTAGTTGGACCTAGTGCGAACACCTCAGGTAAACCAAGTCCCACAACGGCAGATCATGTCTTACATGATTTAAAAGAGCACATTGCTGGGGTAATTGATGATGGTCAAACGCGTGTAGGTTTAGAATCAACCGTTTTAGATATGACCGTTACGCCTCCAATGATTTTGCGACCTGGAGCCATTACACCAGATGACTTGAAGAAAGTAATCGATGATGTTTCAGTGGATCAGCATTTGTTAAGTGAAACTAGTAAACCCAAAGCACCAGGGATGAAATATCGCCATTATGCACCAGAAGTACCAGTGTATATGATTGATTATAGGCAACAAAATTGGCAAGAAGCAATTACTTGGGCGAAGTCAGACAATAAAAAAATTGGTTTACTGTGTTCAAAAGAATTAGCGCATCCATTTGTGGAAGAAGTAGAGCACATCTTTTATTTATCACAAAATAGTGACGTCAAAGAGAGCATGCATCAATTATTCAACGGGTTACGTTATTTTGATGATAAAGAAGGTATGATTGATATTGTATTTGTTGAAACATTTGCTGATGAAGGAATTGGAATGGCTTATATGAATCGTGTGAGAAAATCTGCGAGTCAAAGATATTATCGATGAGTAGCTATCTGTGTTAAGATAAAGATACTAAACATGCAGGGGAGTTGGATAGTTTATGGATTTTAAACAACAAGATAAGGTGTTATGGGATGCTATTGCAAATGAACAAGAAAGACAAGAGCGTAACATTGAACTAATTGCATCTGAAAATTTTGTGTCAGAAGCGGTAATGGCTGCACAAGGTAGTGTGTTAACGAACAAATATGCAGAAGGTTATCCTAACAGAAGATATTATGGTGGGTGTGAGTACGTAGATGTGGTTGAAAATTTAGCTATTGAACGCGCTAAGCAATTATTTAATGCTAAATTTGCTAATGTACAACCACATTCGGGTTCACAAGCCAATACTGCGGCTTATTTAAGTTTAGTGGAACCAGGAGATACCATTTTAGGAATGGATTTAACCCATGGTGGGCATTTAACTCACGGCTCTCCAGTTAATTTTAGTGGGAAAACATACAATTTTGTGGCATATGGCGTGGATCCATTTACTGAAGTTATTGATTATGATGTGGTATTAATTAAAGCACGTCAAACAAAACCTAAATTGATTGTTGCTGGTGCAAGTGCTTATGGACGCAGCATTGATTTTAAAAAATTCCGTGAAATTGCCGATGAAGTAGGTGCAAAATTAATGGTGGATATGGCGCATATTGCTGGATTAGTTGCTGCAGGTCTACATCAAAACCCAATGGACTATGCCGATGTTGTAACGACTACCACCCATAAAACTTTAAGAGGTCCACGTGGTGGCATGATTTTAACAAATGATGAAGAATTAGCTAAGAAAATCAACAGTGCCATTTTCCCAGGTATTCAGGGAGGTCCACTAGAACATGTGATTGCAGCAAAAGCAGTTGCTTTTCAAGAAGCTTTGCAACCTGAATTTAAAGAGTATCAAGCACAAGTCATTAAAAATGCGCAAGCTATGGCGAATGTTTTCAATAAATCTATTTATGCACGTTTAATCAGTGGTGGTGTAGATAATCATTTACTATTAATTGATGTGAGCAAATACAAATTAACAGGTAAAGAAGCAGAAGCATTACTAGATGAAGTTAATATTACCGTCAATAAAAATACGGTACCATTTGAAACGTTAAGTCCTTTCCAAACAAGTGGTATTCGCATTGGAACACCAGCGATTACCTCACGAGGATTTAATGAAGAAGATGCAGAAAAAGTTGCAGATTTAATCAATGAAATGTTGATGAATCCAACCAATCAATCAATGAAAGAAGCTGTTAGACGAGAAGTAAGTGAATTAACAGCTAAATATCCTCTTTATAAATAATGTGTCTTTTAAAGAAGCGTAATACCAAGTATTAGGCTTCTTTTTTAGAGGGTGCTAATTTGTTCAATAAAAAATTTAATTAGTATATGAAATGTACAAGAAATGTTTGATAGGTAAAACGTTTAATCAAAAAAAGACCTAATTAAATCTAGTTTTTTAATGGTATTTGCTTTACAATAGATAAGAATAAAATTATAGAGGAGAATCGAATATGGGAAAATTTCAAGTTATGGATCATCCATTAATTCAACACAAACTAACAATCATCCGCGATAAAAACTGTGGGACAAAAGTTTTCCGTGAGGTTGTCGACGAAATCGCAATGCTGATGGCATATGAAGTATCACGCGATTTGCCATTAGAACCGATTGAAATCGAAACACCAATGGGTAAGACGGTTCAACAAACAATTGCTGGTAAAAAAGTGGCGATTATTCCGATTCTTCGTGCTGGTATCGGCATGGTGGATGGTATTTTAGAATTAATTCCTGCTGCAAAAGTTGGTCATATCGGTATGTATCGTGATCATGATTCATTGGAACCAGTAGAGTATTTTGTAAAGTTACCATCTGATATTGATACACGTCAATTATTAGTAGTAGACCCAATGTTAGCAACAGGTGGTTCAGCTATCTTGGCTGTTGATGCACTGAAACGTCGCGGTGGAACAAACATTAAATTTGTTTGTTTAGTAGCAGCTCCAGAAGGCGTTAAAGCATTACAAGAAGCTCATCCAGATGTTGATATTATTACAGCAGCATTAGATGAAAAATTAGACGAGAATGGTTACATTTTCCCAGGTTTAGGGGATGCAGGTGACCGTTTATTCGGAACTAAATAAGAACTGATGAAAACACGTAATGATGTCTGATTATTACGTGTTTTTTTATGAATTATTAATGATTAAAAAAAAATGTAAAGAACACTAGGTATAACTTAAGACATCTTGTATAATAGAAAAAGGAAATAAATGAAGAAGAGAGTCGTCGAATATGAATGATAATAAATTTAGTTTGGATAATCGAATTGATTATGGCATTATTTTACCCGTATTTGTCTTATGTATTATCGGATTGATTTCGCAATACGTTGCGTTGTCACTCGTTGATGGAGAAAATATTTTATACCAAATGTTGAAACAGGCATTATGGCTATCTATTGGACTTTTTGCCGTTATTGTACTAATGCAATTCAACATTAAAGTCTGGTGGAAAATCACCCCAGCTCTGTATGCATTAGGTCTGGTACTCATGATTCTGCCACTAAGGTTTTATGATCCCAATGTTGCGGCTTTAACAGGTGCAAAAAACTGGGTCCATTTCGCAGGCTTATCATTCCAGCCCTCAGAGTTAATGAAGATTTCATATCTATTGCTACTTGCTTATATTACCACAAGGCATAATAGAGAAAATAAGCACGAAATAAAAAGCGACTTTCTATTAATAGCGAAGTTATTGCTTGCAACATTACCTGTTGTTATTTTATTAAAACTTCAAAATGACTTTGGGACATTATTAGTGTTTATTGCGATATTTTGTGGGGTCGTATTGATTTCTGGTATTTCATGGAAAATACTATTACCAAGTATCATTACGGCAATCGTCTTAATTGCTGGCATTTTATCATTAGTTGCAACTGATGTAGGCCGAGAGCTGTTGTTTAAATTTGGAGTAAAAGAATATCAATTATCTCGTATTGATTCTTGGTTAAATCCATTTCATGACACAACAGGTGTAAGTTATCAACAAGCTCAGTCGCTAACTGCTATCGGTTCAGGAGGGTTAACGGGGAAAGGGTTTAACGTTTCTCAAGTAGACGTTCCAGTACGCGAATCAGATATGATTTTCACTGTTATTGCGGAGAATTTTGGTTTTGTTGGTGGAGCGTTGGTGATCTTTATGTATTTATTGTTAATTTATCGCTTAATTCGTGTGTGTTTATATACTAACAATGTTTTTTCAACTTATATTTCAACAGGGATTATTATGATGATTTTGTTTCATGTATTTGAGAATATTGGCGCAAGTATTGGCTTATTACCTTTAACAGGTATTCCCTTGCCGTTTATAAGCCAAGGTGGTTCATCACTACTTGGCAATATGATAGGTATTGGTATTATGTTATCAATGAAATTTAATAACGATGTTGAATTTGATCATTAATTGTTTGAAAAACTCTTTTCAAAACTAACTCTTTTGAAAAGAGTTTTTTTAAAATGTTAGTTCAAATAACACGTATATAAAACCGAGTTAAGTGATACGTTATAAATCAAAAAATATTTAGGAGAATAAAATGAAGTTAACACAATTGATTGAATATTTAGTTATTCACGAAACATCATTAACAGAAAAACAAATGACAGAAGATATTTCTTTTATCACACAAGATACTAGAAAAGTTTTGAAAAATTCTTTATTTATTGCGATTAAAGGTGCAACATTTGATGGTCATTCAATGATTGAACAGGCAGTAGAAAAAGGAGCAAAGGCTGTTATTGTTGAACAAGTTCCTACGAATGTAAATTTACCGTATATTTTAGTAGCAGACACCAAAAAAGCAATGGCGCAACTTGCGAATGCATATTATGGTAATCCGAGTGAGACTATCAAAGTAGTAGGTGTAACTGGAACAAATGGTAAAACAACGATTACGCATCTTATCGATCAATTGGCAAGTAGTATCGATAAGAGGACAGGTGTTATTGGTACTATGTATAATAAAGTGGTAAATAAAATTATTCCAACGGCGAACACAACACCCGATAGTATTACTTTGCAACAACTTTTTAATGAAATGAACGAAGAAAATGTAGATGTATGTGCAATGGAAGTGTCTTCTCATGGTTTAATTCACGGACGAACTTGGGGAGTGGATTTTGATATAGCTGTATTTACTAATTTTACACAAGACCATTTAGATTTTCATGAAACGATGGAAAAGTATTTTTACGCAAAATCTCTACTGTTTTCTCAATTAGGTAATGGTTATGATGCAAAACGTAAATTAGCAGTTATTAATATTGATAGCCCTCATGGTAGAGAATTAATGACTTGTACGGCTCAAAATATTTTGACATACGGATGTAGCGATAATGCTAATTTACAAGCACAACATATTACCGTCACTTCTAAAGGGACACGTTTTGATCTTGTTTATAACGGTACGTGTTATCCAGTAACAACGTCATTAATTGGTGATTTTAATGTATACAATATTTTAGCAGCTGTGGGAGCATGTATTGGATTAGAGTATCCACTTGAAGAGGTTATTATGGCAATTACAACTCTTAAACCAGTTAAAGGTCGATTTGAATTAGTAGATAATTGTAAGGAAGCTGTTGCGATAGTTGATTATGCTCATACACCAGATGGATTAGAAAATATTCTACAGACTGCCCAAAAAATTGCAACGAAAAAGATTTATTGTGTGATAGGTTGTGGAGGGGATCGGGATAAAGTGAAGCGACCACTGATGGCTAATATTTCTTTAAAATATGCTGATATGTCAATCTTTACATCTGACAATCCTAGAACTGAAGACCCAATAGACATTTTGAATGACATGTGTGGTCATTTAACGTCTGATAAATTTATTCAATTAGTTGATCGTCAAGAGGCAATTGAATATGCATTAGCTCAAGCAGAGCCCGGTGATCTTGTTATTGTTGCAGGTAAAGGACATGAAAATTATCAAATAATGGGTAAAGAAAAAGTCTATTTTGATGACTGTGAAATGATTAAAGGGTTTGTTAATAAGGAGTCGTTATGAGGTATATAAAGGAAAATTTAGCGTCAATCAAGTTGTTAACTGGCATAATCATCGGTGGGCTATTAGGTGTTTTTTTTGGCGAAAAGATGATGGTTGTAGAGCCGATTGGCCAACTCTTTTTGAACTTTTTATTTATGATTCTTGTGCCATTAGTGTTTTTTAGTGTATCAAGTTCGATTGCTAATATGGAAGGTGGTAAGCGTTTAGGCAAAATCATGCTGTATACTATGCTAGTTTTTATTATGACAGCGATGATTTCAGCAATTATTGCTTACTTAGGCGTTAGAATATATCCTTTAATTGATAGTAATCACTTTAATGTTGAATCGGTGATTGAGCAGTTAGGAGAGGTCACTATACAAAAGGATCTTTCAATGGCTGATCGTATCGTCGGTATGCTGTCAGTAGAAGATTTTCAAGGCTTATTTTCTAAGAATAACATGTTAGCTGTTATTATATTTTCTATCATAGTAGGTTTGGCAACGTTAAACACAAGTGTTGATAATACAACATTTAAAGACTTTTTAAATGCAGGTAATACTATGATTATGAAAGTAGTTGATTATATCATGTATTTAGCTCCTATTGGTTTAGGGTGTTACTTTGCTTCAAGTATTGGTCAGTTAGGTAGTCAACTAATTAACGGTTATGCTAGAACGATGTTACTTTATTGTCTAATAAGTATTATTTACTTTTTTGGTGTGATGACATTTTATGCTTTTATTGCAAATGGTAAAACAGGTATTAAGGATTTTTGGGCTAATATTACGACACCAGCACTAACGGCGATTGCTACGTGTTCATCCGCGGCATCTATTCCGGTTAATATCGAATTTACTAAAAAAATGAATGTTGCAGATGATATTGCGGAGACGGTGATCCCTTTGGGTGCAAACACACATAAAGATGGATCAGTCATTGGTGGGGTGTTCAAAATAGCCTTTTTATTTGTTTTATTTGGTCGTGATATTACGACGATTGAAAATATAATAGCCATTATTTTTGGTGGTTTCTTTGTTGGCTTAGTGATGGGGTCAATACCAGGTGGTGGCGCGATTGCAGAAACGATGATTGCGGTGTTTTTTGGCTTTCCAACGGAGACAGTGCCCTTAATTATGATCATCAGTACTATTATTGATATTCCAGCAACCTTATTAAATTCAGCTGGTAATACAGTATCTGCTATGATGGTACAAAGTTTAATAGAACGAAGTGAAAGAAAAAAAAAATAAGAGTGGGGTAATGAAGTTATGTGTGGTTTTACAAGTATTATTCATTTTAATTCGACAAGATTACATGATTATGAGACAGAAATTAAATTAATGAATGAAACGATTGTACATCGTGGACCGAATAGTGAAGGTTATTTTTCTAATCAAGCGGTTCACTTTGGTTTCCGCCGATTAAGTATTTTAGATATAAATGGTGGCTCTCAGCCAATGAGTTTTGATAATGGAAAATATACTATTATTTTTAATGGGGAAATATATAATGAAGATAAGTATCGTGAACAGCTAGAAGCTGAAGGCGTGCTATTTAATACGACAACGGATACTGAGGTAATTTTGGCATTGTATAAAAAATATAAATATCAAACGGCAGAGAAGTTGCGTGGTATGTTTGCCTTTATGATTTGGGACAATGAAGAAGGAAGTGTTTATGGAGCACGTGATCACTTTGGGATTAAGCCAATGTATTATCGTGAAGCTAAAGGAACATTTTATTTTGCTTCGGAAAATAAAGCGTTAGAAGCAGTAATGAGTAAACGAGAATTATGTCATGAAAGTTTACAGCATTATCTAACTTTTCAATATGTATTAGGTGAAAATTGTTTAACTAAAGGGATTCATTCAGTTAATCCCGGAACACAATTTACAATTACAGCTGATAAGGGCTTAGTTTTTGAAAGATATTATAATCCAACCTTTAAACCTGTAAATATCGAGGAACAAGTTTTAGCTAACCAAATTACAGATGCATTATATGAGAGTGTTCAGAGTCATATGAGAGCCGATGTGACAGTCGGTTCATTCCTTTCAGGTGGTGTGGATTCTTCAATTATTGTATCGTTAGCTAACCAAATGACAGATGATTTAGAAACATTCTCGGTAGGATTTGAACGAGAAGGCTATAGTGAAATTGAGGTAGCTAAAGAAACAGCGGACAAGCTAGGTGTTAAAAATTTTAGTCGTATTATTACACCACAAGATTTTATGAATGAATTTGATGATTATGTATGGTATATGGATGATCCATTGGCTGATCCAGCAGCGGTTGCTCAATACTTCTTAGCCCAAGAAGCTGCAAAACGTTGTACTGTATCATTATCAGGAGAAGGAGCTGATGAATTATTTGGTGGTTATCTAATTTATCATGAGCCAATTTCGTTAGCTGGATTTGATAAATTTTCTCCAGGGATGAAAAAAGTTATTCGATCAGTTGCTAAAAAAATGCCTAAAAACATGAAGGGACGTGGCTTCTTATTAAGAGGATCTACACCGTTAGAGGAACGCTTTGTTGGTAATGCTAATATTTATAAAGAAGAAGAAAAACGTGAATTTTTGAAAACATTTAAAGAAGGACAAAGTTATATGGATTTAACAGGTCCGTTATATGCAGAAACAACTAATTTAGACGCAACAACGCGTATGCAAGATATTGATATGCACACTTGGTTAGTCGATGATTTATTACACAATGCCGATCGTACAACAATGGCTTCAAGCTTGGAATTACGTACACCATTTGTTGACAAAGAGGTCTTTAAAGTAGCGGCTCAAATTCCTACTGAATTAAAATTTAAAAATGGTACAAGTAAGTACTTATTGCGTAAAGCAGCTGAATCTTTTGTACCTGAACATGTTTTGTATCGTGAAAAATTAGGTTTCCCAGTACCTATTAGATTCTGGTTGAAAGACGAGTTGTATCAATGGGCACACCAAATTTTTTCAGATTCTAAAGCAACACATATTATTGATAAAGATTACACCTTGAATATGTTAGAAGCACATCGTAAAGGACAAGACGACTATTCTCGTAAAATTTGGACGTTGTTAACCTTTATACGTTGGTATGAATTGCATTTGTTAAATTAGTTAGATGAGGAGTTATTACGAATGGTATCATCAAACATCAATTTTTATAGGATAGTGTAATTAAATAAGCGTTTTATGAAAGCATCAATGGTTTAAATGATAAATTAAACCATTGATGCTTTTTTATATATTTTATAGATGATAGATTCTGTTGAAATGGTGAAAATATTTTCATTTACATGATTGTTTTTTGGTAAAGTTTGATGTTTGTTGTCGTAGGGTTTACTTGTCTTGGTTAGTGTTGTATAGTTTTTTTAGTTAAGAATAAGGAGAAAAACGATGAAAAAAATACATATTGTAGCACATACCCACTGGGATAGAGAGTGGTATTTTAGCGATAATGAAGCGTTCGTTCAATTTTCGTACCATATGGATGAAGTGATTTATGCGTTAGATAATAATGAATTAGATTATTATTATCTTGATGGTCAATTGAGTATTGTTGAAGATTATTTGAAAATATTTCCTAATAAAAAAGAAAAAATAAAAGAATTAGTTGAAGCAAAAAAATTATTTATCGGTCCATGGTATACCCAAATGGATGAATTTGTTGTTGCGGGTGAGTCTGTAGTTAAGAATTTACAGATTGGAATGTTGTTATCTGAAGAATTAGGTGGTTATACGTCTTTAGGTTATTTACCAGATTCGTTTGGTCAAGGCAAGGATATGCCTAAAATTTATCAAGGATTTGATATTGATCATGCAGTTTTTTGGAGAGGAATGCCTAGTGAAATTACTAATAATCGCGAATTTTTCTGGGAAGCAGAGGATGGGTCGAAAGTATTAACTATTAATATTCGTAATGGTTACTACGCGGGAGTAGCATTAGTAGAAGGAGACCGATTCTTACAAAAAAGCACTCTAGATTTAGTTTCAGAAGATACTATTTCTGAAATAGTAACACTACCTGTTGGCGGTGATCAGCGAGCAGTTGATCGCCAATTAAAAGAAATCATTCATCAAGCAAATCAAGAATTAGGTGAAGAATATGAACTAGTTGAAAGTAATTATCCTCATATTTTTAAGTTATTGGAAAAATCTAAAGAGAAGCTTCCTACCGTATCAGGTGAGTTTATAAGTGGTAGTGTCTCAAAAATCCATCGTTCAATATACTCTTCACGTTATGATTTGAAAAAGATAAATGATACGATTGAAAATCGTTTAATTTTTGAATTGCAACCTTTAGCGGCAATGGCTGATGAAATGGGAATACCATATAAGACAGAGTTGATTGACTATATTTGGAAGTTATTACTGAAAAATCATGCCCACGATAGTATTGGTGGTTGTAATACAGATAAGACAAATCAAATGATAATGGCTCGTTATCAAGAAGCAGATCAATTATCTTATTCGAACGTTGATTATTTAGTACGCAAGATTTCTGAATCGTTAACTAGTACTAGAGAAAATGATATTGTACTGTTTAATACTATGCCGTATCAGCGAACTGAACCATTTACCTTCAAAATAAGTAGCAAATCTAAAGCTATCTCATTGGTGGATAATGAGGATAATATTGTCCCATTTGAGGTATTAAATGTTGAAAAAGTCTATGCTGGAGAGATTAGACGTTCAGAAAAAGACTATCAAGAGGATCTTTATTACTATATTTATACTGTAGCTATTGATTATTCGTTGGCAGCATTTAATTATCAAATTTTACACGTCAATGAACAAGAAAATGTGTTGGAACCGTCAGTTATCGGTAATAATGAGTCTATCATGATTGAAAACGATTATTACAAAGTTTCGTTTGTAGAGGGTGCGTTTGATATAACCTCTAAATATAATCAAAAAGTATATAAAAATTGTTTGTATGTAGAAGAATCTGGTGATGAGGGAGATACGTATGATTATTCTCCTGCTTATCATGATATGATTTTGAATTTAAGTTTTAGTGACGCAAAAGCCACAGTACAAGAAGGGGTTATTCATTCAACTATTTGGATAGAAGGAACTTGGCAAGTACCTCAAAGTTTAAGCTCTCGAAAAAATGGTTTAATAGACCAATCAATAAATTATAAACTAGAAGTGAGCGTAAAAAAAGCAACTAATCGTATCGAATTGAAGTTAGTGATAAATAATCAAGCAGATGATCATCGTATGCGCTTGGTTTTTGCTTCAGATATTGCTTCAGAGTTTAGTTATGCCGATACACTATTTGGAACAATTGAGAGACTAAACGTTGATCCACATATTAATGATTGGCAAGAGCTAGGTTGGAAGGAAGAACCAACTGAAATTTATCCAATGATTCACTTTGCTAATATTCATGATGAAATGGCTAGTGTGTCAATGTTAAGTAAAGGTATTAAAGAATATCAAGTATGTGATAATAAATTGTTTATGACATTGTTCAGAGGCGTTGGATACTTAGGTAGACCAGAATTATTAAGAAGACCTGGTGATGCTTCGGGTAATCAATTCCGCTACATTCCTACACCGGATAGCCAATTACATGGTGAATTAGTAATGGAGGTAGCTTTAGTGATTGAAGAAAATTATCAACCAGCATCTATTCAAAAAAACTATCAAATGTATTCAGTAGAAACACCTTATTATCAATTACAAGAAATCAATCGTTTTACAAATCCGATTAAGTACTTCCAATCAAATAAAGTAGATCATCTAGAAGCTTTAACTAATTACCTTGATCTTGCAACTTCAAGTTTAGTGTTTAGTTCATTAGAATTATCTAGAGATGGTGAATGGTTAGAGATTCGTTTAAATAATCCATCATTGACTGATTCAATAATCGAAACTATTCAATTATCAGATCAATTCGAAGTCAAATGGATTAACTTATACGGAAAATCTATCAAACAATTGGGTGTTATAAAGTCTATTGAAGTTCAGATGAAACCAGGAGAAATTAAAACCTTTGCGATTAAGAGAAAGAAAAGAGGAATCAAGTAAGATGAAAATCAATGCCGAAAAATTTCAAGAACCGTTATTAAAAATTGCTCAAAAAGTTGATAATAATAATGTGTTACAAGCTATTAAAAATGCTTTTGTAAGCAGTATTCCGTTTACTGTAGTAGGGTCTTTTTCAAATTTAATCCGTATGCAGATTGATGCATTTTTTGGTGATACAGGATGGGGCCAAGTAGTATCTAAATTATTCAGTAATATTAATCAAGCGACATTAGGAATGGTAGCGTTATTGATTGTATATTCTACAGCATATAATTACGCTAAAGTAATTCAACAAAAAGAACCAGAAGCAAATATTAATCCATTGTTAGCAACATTATTAGCTTTTGCCGCGTACTTTGTAATGGTTCCTAATAACGTGAATTTTAGTGATAGTTCTGCGGATGTTATTCAAGGCTTTGCCAATAATTTCTTTGGATATGAAGGCATGTTTACTGGTTTAATTGTTGGTTTAATTGCAGTTTATTTGTATTCAATTTTAGCAAAGAAAAAAATTGCTATCCGTTTGCCTGGTAATGTACCGCCAAATGTTTTTGATTCATTTTTCTCATTAATTCCAGTATCAATTGTTTTAATGGTCTTTTCAATTATTCGTGTAATCATTGAAGCATTTGATTTTAATTCATTAATGTCACTTATTAGTCAGTTCTTTGTTCAACCATTAACCAGTGTTGGTACAGGCTTGCCAGCAATTATTGTTGTTATTCTGTTGCAACAAGTTTTATGGTTCTTAGGATTACATGGATTTAATATTGTATGGGGTGTGGTATCTGCCCTTTGGTTACCAATTTTCTTAGAAAATGTTGCAAAGTTTGCCGAGACACAAAGCTTTGTAGATATTTCTATTGCCCCTAATACAATGACGAATGTTTATGCGATGATTGGGGGATCTGGATCAACATTTGGTTTAATTTTAGCGATATTATTATTTACACCTAAGCATTACACAGGTAAGGAAGTCGCGAAGTTATCATTTATTCCAGGCTTATTCGGAATTAATGAACCAATTATTTTTGGTTTTCCAATCGTACTAAACCCAATTATGTTTATTCCGTTTGTTTTTGTTCCAGTTATTAATGCTGTGATTGCTTATGTTGTTACGAAAATTGGCTGGGTAGTTCCACTAGTAGTTCTTAACTCAGGTAATGAGCCAATATTCATTAGTACATGGATTTTAGGTGCCTTTAAACTTAGTCCAGTCGTTTTAACCGCTGTATTGGTAGTTTTAGATACGTTATTATATGCGCCGTTTGTTCGAATGAATATGAAGGCACAAGAAGAGTCTCTAATCTCATAAAAGGAGTGAAATCTTTTGAACGACTATATTGATTTAATCATTGGGGCTAATTTTGAGAAGTTAACGGAAGTAGAAAAAATAATTGCTCAATATTTTTTAGACCAAAAGCCTGCTTTGGGAATCCAAGAACTTTCAAAAAAATTAAATGTTTCTAATTCATCGATCACTCGCTTTTGTAAAAAAATTGGGCTGTCAAATTATAAAGAACTAGTTTATCTATATAAGAATTCTGTTTCCTCAGTTGATAAAGAATTAGTTGAGTCAAGTTTGGGATACATTAATTTAAATTACGGTTTAATTATTAAAGCTGCTTGTGAACGACTATCAATTTCTGAAATAAAAAAAGCTGCCATGTTAATTCAAGGGTCAAGAATTATTCATTTTTGGGGATTAGGTTATAATGCGTTTGCTGGAGAAGATTTTAAATTTAAATTTTCACGATTAGGTAAAGTTGTTAATATTATTAAAGATAAACAATCCATCAATATGGCGGCACATTCTGTTCAGAGTGGTGACTTAGTTGTTATTTCAACACTATCAGGCAATAGTCAGTCAATGATTGAAGCGGTGAATGTGTTGAAAACTAAGAAGGTCAATGTTGTGTTAATAACAGCAAATAACGCAACAGAGTTAAAAGATTTTGCAACGGTAGTTTGCGTAACAAGTGCCATGGACAAACGAGATACAGGGATAATATCACCTCAAATTCCTGTATTATTAACCATCGATGCTATATATTCAGAAATACTAACGATGTACCATGAAGATATTTTGAAATCTTGGGTAAAGTCTGAACAGATATTAAAAGAAGAGAAATGGATGAAAGATTATGAATAAAGAATTAGAGATAACTCTGGGTAAACTAAAACAAAAAGTTAAAACTATTGTAAAAGATGATAAGCTAAGTCAAGTCTTTAATCAATGTATTGATAATACATTAGAAACAACTGTAAAAATTACAGATGAAGGGGATACCTTTGTTATTACAGGGGATATTCCAGCTATGTGGTTACGAGATTCTTCTGCACAATTAAAACCATATTTATTTTTAGCTAAAGAAAGTTCAGAAATTAGACAGATAATAACAGGTCTAATTAAGCGTCAAATGAAGTGTATATTGATTGATCCTTACGCAAATGCTTTTAATGAAGAAGATAATGGACATTGCTATCATCAAGATGAAACGGAAATGACGGGGTGGATTTGGGAACGTAAGTATGAAGTTGACTCATTGTGCTACCCCATTGAATTAGCATACTTGCTATGGAAAGAAACAGGACAAACATCCCATTTTGATCAAGCCTTTTTTAATGCATCAAAATTAATAATAGAAACATTTAAAGTTGAACAACACCATGAACATTCGCCATATCATTTTGAAAGATTTGGTGAGCGTCCAGAAGATACGTTGACTAATAACGGGCTAGGAGAACCGGTTGGTTACACAGGTATGACATGGTCTGGTTTTAGACCGAGTGATGATAGTTGTCGATATAATTATTTGATACCTGCTAATATGTTTGCTGTAGTTGTTTTGAAATATTTAAACGAAATAATGTTAACTATTTATCAAGATGCTATCACAGCAGAAGAAGCGGCATGTCTTGCCAATGAAATAGACTTAGGTATTCAAACATATGGCATTGTAACACACGAAGGAAAACGTGTGTATGCATATGAAGTAGACGGCTTAGGAAACTATGTGTTGATGGATGATGCTAATGTCCCAAGTTTATTAGCGGCACCTTATTTAGGTTACTGTGACATAGACGACGAATGTTATTTAGCAACACGTGATTTAATTTTATCAACAGATAACCCTTATTTTTATCAAGGTGAGTTTTTGGAAGGAGTAGGGAGTTTCCATACACCGCCTAATTATGTGTGGCCGATTGCACTGTCAATTCAAGGATTAACAAGTACTAATTATGATGAAAAAATAAGATTATTAGACATGATGGCTAATAATGATGGTGGTACCAATTATATGCATGAAGGTGTATATGTAGATGATCCATCTCAATATACAAGAGAATGGTTCTCATGGGCAAATATGATGTACTGTGCACTGCTTTTAGATACTTTTCCTGAAGTGGTAAGTTAATTGAGACACTAAACTATAGCTAATAAAAAAGAAAGTGTGACATTTAACGTCACACTTTCTTTTTAGTTAAAAAACCGTTTAATTTCTTCCTGTGCCGATGTCACTGAATCAGAGGCATGTATAACATTTTCATGATAAACAGCAGCATTGCCAAAGTCACCGCGTACGGTACCAGGTGCAGCGTCGACAATATTAGTAACGCCAATCATGGTACGGATAATTTCTACCACGTTATCACCTTCAACGATCATAAAAACTGAAGGGCCAGATGTCATGAAATCACTGATTTCATGGAAAAAAGTTTTTTCTACCAAATGGGGGTAATGTTCAGCGACTAATTCAGGTGTTAATGTCGCCATTTTTATGTTACTGATGGTTAGTCCTTTATTTTCAAAGCGCTGAATGATTTGTCCGATAAGTAGACGTTTTACTGCATCGGGTTTGATCATTACAAGTGATTGTTCTTTCGTTGTCATGTAGGTTCCTCCTAAAATATATGGTTAAGCTAATTGTATCTTATTCTCTGTTTTATGCCTATTGCATTTCTTATATAAGTGATTTTTTTATTTATAATTCTTCAAAATGGTTAAAGATATACATCAAATCATTGATTTCTTCTTGTATTTTTTTTCCTATAGTAGTTGATTTAACCGTTTTTCTTTGATCAACGGTTTCAACAAGTCGCCTGATAGATAAGTAGCATTCTTGATGTGTCAGCGCATCGTCAATACTTGAAAAAGGATGATGTGTGGCAATTTGAATGCCGTAGCTGTTTGAAAGAAGGGTATATCCAGCGACACCGGTTGTTTTTTGATACCCTTTAGCATAACCGCCATCAATTACTAACATTTTGCCATTGGCTTTAATTGGACTTTCTCCCGTTTTTTCTTTAACCGGTGTGTGCCCATTAATGATATGTCCCTCGGTAGATAAGTTGAATTCTTTCAATATACGTTGGCATATCTCTTCACGTTCTCTTAACTCATAGTACGGATTTTTTTCTTCTTTATGTGTTTGTTTATCTGTCAAATAATAGCGTTCGAAAGTCGTCATAGCTTTTTTTCCAAATAAAGATGAACATTCGCCTGTCCAAAGATACCATAATAAGTCGGTTGACAAGTCATCTGAACAATCGGGATGTTGGTAAGAAAAACGCACATGTTTTTCGTAGTAGTCTAATAACGCTTTCCCAAAATAATTTTTTTCTTCTATATGCAAGGATTTAAAGTCTCCGTTTGAATGAAGTGGAATACAACCATGATAAAGTAAATTATCGTTATAACATAAATACATCGAACCTTTTTCTATTAAAAAATTCATATGTTTTCTTAATCTATCAGAATGTTGAAAATTTTTTAGTAATATCCGAGTAAGTTGGTCTTCTTGCTGAGTCAATTGTGTAGGGAGATTTTTATCGATAGTAATCGGATTAAAATGTTCTAACGGATAAGTTTGATTATTTATACGAATAGTTTTCTGAGTGAAATCAATGTTGGATAACATTTGACGTTCGTTCATTAAAAATTCTGGTCGGCGCTGGATTAATTGTTCTTCTAACTTAAACTGGATAATTGCACAGGCTTGCTGAACAGAGTTGGCTTGTTCTTTAGCCAGTTCAGGCAATGTTTTATCATCTAGGTGAGGAGCAAAATTGCGTGTAGGTGGATAATGAGCTGTTGCAAAATCAATAAGTGGTCGAATGTTGATACCATAGCTGTCTTCAATAATCGATAGATTACCGTAACGTGCGCAAATACGAATAACGTTTATCATCGCTTGTGGCGACCCTGCAAGAGTTGCAAGCCAAATTATGTCATGATTTCCCCACTGGATATCGACCGAATGATGAGCCATCAGTGTGTCCATAATATCATCTGGTTTGGGACCTCGATCATAAATATCTCCTACTACATGAAGGTGATCTACGCTTAGACGTTGGATGGTATAACAGAGTGAAATCATTAAGTCATCCATTTGTTCTAGCTCGATTAACTTCATAATAATCGCATCAAAGTAAGCTTGTTTTGCTTCCAAATTGTCAATTTCATTTAATAACTCTTCAATGATATAACTAAATTGAGGGGATAAGGCTTTTCTTACTTTGGAGCGAGTATATTTTTGCCCAGTTTTTTTGACGATAGGTAATAATGTCAATAGATTTGATATATACCAATTGTTTATTTCTTGAGTGTTACGCTTACTTATTTGTTTAACGATTGTTCGTTCGGGATAGTAGATTAATTCACACAATTCATCGATTTGGTTAAGAGGATGATCGAGAAAAACTTCTTTTACCTTCTCTCGGATACTTCCTGAACCGGTTCGCATTACATGATCAAATGATCCGTACTCACCATGGATGTCACTAACAAAGTGTTCGGTTCCTTTAGGGAGGTTTGAAATTGCTTCTAGATTAATAATTTCTGTTAAAACGCTTTCTTTTTCTTTGAAATTTTTTTTGAGTAGTTGGTAATATTTTTTCAATTAGTCTCGCCACCTTTCTTATAATATACCACATTAATAAAAAAAGTATAGCTAAAAATAGCTATACCATTTTATCTGTTAGTTGAATAAGTGTTCCGTTTTTGTTTGTTTTGTTGCAACCAGTTGTCAAACGTTTCGTAACGAGCCCCTTCTTGTGGCATAGTATAAGAGTTATCAGACTCATAATCAGTGGGATAATCTGACTCATGCTTCTTACCATGTGACTCAGATTCTATTCTACTTTCTTGATTATACCAAGGAGAACTTTGTTCATTGTCGTTTTCCCAAATGCCAATCTCATGATTTATAGCGTAGTTTTCAGCTGACTTCATGTCTTCTAAATAAAGTAAATCGTCACTATCGATATAGCTAACTTCTGCTAAACCTTCTTTAAGCAAGGTTGTTTGAACTAACTCACCATCTGCCCAAAGATAAACTAACTCACGATTAAAGTCGTCTGTAGAATGAGTTGATGGGTCATAGGACACTTCAATAGTGGTTGCGTTAGTTAAAATATCTCGTAGACGTTGGTCGGCTTGTTGCGAAAGTGTATAATGATCAGTTGTATCAGGTGAATCGATGACGAGCAAGCGATACTTAGCTTGTTGTCCGTTTACCATTAGATAGACCGTATTAGCATTTACGACTTGAATGAGTGTTGCAGTTTGTTTTGTCATCAACTCATCATTATCTGATGATTCGTCAAATTCTTCAATGTAGCTACTTGAAGATAAAGATGCTGTTTCAGATTCTGATAAGTGGATTTCTTCGGATGATTCTTTGACAAACGTTTCACTTGTACTAGTTTGTTGTGCGGCATCACTTGCCAGCTTAGCTGCTAAACTAGGTGCTACACGTTCATAAAACATGATACTTTGTGACATGATGACAATGAACAGTGATAATTTAAGAGGTATATGCCATACTATTTTTGATCGTTTAGTTGTTTTGTTTGGTAATAACCATTGATAAACAACAAGTGAAAGAAAAGTAACTAATGCTATAATTCGAGTGATATCAGGAAATAGTAGAGTAAAAAAAATCCCAAGTAACAGCGTAATAAAAATAGAAAGAGTGGTTAATATGTTCGTATTTAATTTTTTTTTCATAGTTCCTCCGTGTAGATTATTACTGGATGAGACCAGCCTTATAATATAACACGTTTTTTTTATATATGCAATATTTCTATAGATTTTCTACATAATAACGCATCGTTTCAGGAAGCCAACTATCCTGAGAGCTAGGAGTGAAACCAGATGCAATGAGTGTGTCGACATTTAAAATGGTATCGTAATGACTAAATGGTGAAGGAGATTGATGTTCATCAATCATGTAATCAATGGATTGCTTTGTAGCTTTGGATAAAACCTCAATAAATTGTGGGAAGTCATAAGGTTCTGTTGAAGCAATATTAATAGGACCTGTTAATTGTTTAGTTATTACATGTTCAATTGCAAGTGGAATTTCACTAGCATGAACAAAACCGTATAAACCTTCTTCTCGTTTGAATATAATAGTGTCATGAGCTAGCGCATGATCAATATAAAATTTTAAACGTTCCGTGTAATCATCGGTATCTAAGACAATTGGAAAGCGTAAAAAAGTGACAGGAAATGTCGCATGGTGAGTTAAATAAGTTTCGCCTTGTCTTTTACCTTCTCCATAAGAAACATCAACGTCCTCTGAATTGTACGTATAGTTCGTCGGATCAAAATCACTTTCTTTAAACCCTTTTAAACCATTATCTCCTTCATAAACAGCCATGCTTGAGGTAAATAGATAATGACTAGCATGTTTGATTTTATCAAGACTCAATGCAAGTGACTGCCAATCATAAGCAATATTATCGAAAACAATATCCCAATGTGTATTAGAGACTAGTTCCCAACCTGGGTGATTGCCGTTTGTACGATCAACAATTATTCGTTTAACGGTATTTCCTAAATCATCGCTACTTTGACCTCTTGTGGCAATGGTTACTTCATAGCCTAAATTTACAAAATGTTGGGCTGTTTTTTTTCCAAAAAAACGAGTCCCACCAAAAATTAACATTTTTTTCATGAATGATCACTCCCTAAGTTTTATTCTATTATTATTTTATCATTAGTTTGTCTTATTTATGACATAATAAGCGTGTTATGTTGTTTTTTTGAGCCGTTTGATATGTCAGAATAAACAAAAACATGATAAACTGATAAAAAATATGAAAGAAGTGTTTGTATGGATGTTATTATTCGTCCGGTGACTGTTTCAGATAGTGAATCATTGACGACCATTTATAATTATTATATTAAAGAAACCACAAGCTCTTTTGAATCAGAAAGTATTACCGTAGATATGATGAAAGAGCGTATAGAAGAAATTACTAAGAGCTACCCATATTTCGTAGCAGAAACTTCAGAGAAAGAGATTATAGGCTATTGCCATGCCAAGCCATTCGGTAAAACAATTGGCTATCAGTATTCAGTTGAAGTAACGGTTTATTTGAAACCAAATGCTAAACAACAAGGGGTTGGTACGAGATTATATGAAGCCTTAGAGCGACAATTGAAGTCTCAAGGGATCAAAACAATGATTGCATCAGTCACTGCTGAAAATAAGGAAAGTGTCTTATTCCATCAAAAGAAAGGCTATGAACAGGCTGCCTATCTAAAAAATATAGGATTTAAGTTTGATCGTTGGTTAGATGTTATTTGGCTTCAAAAAATATTCTCTTAATTTTGACAAATAACAAAGCAAAGGCCTATAATTTTGATAGGAATAACTTTGTTATTTAATAAGATATGTAAGGGGATATCAAGATGAAAAAAATTATGTGGTTATTATTAGCGTTACTAATTCTTGCAGGAGGATTCATCATGACGAGAAAAGCAGCAGATAAAGAAGTTGTTTTAAAAGAAAATCAAGCATTAGTTGAGGTCATTAGTGTAGGGGATAGCCGTTTTACAGGGAAAATTATAGAAGGTGGCGACGAAATAGCTTATAAAGATGAAATCGTGTTTACTTTTGACAGTAACGATAAAGTGAGTCAACTAAAAGAGGACGAACAAGTCGTGTTAGAATTACCAGAATTACCTATTATGACGAATAGCTTACCGCCACAAATGCCACGCACTACTATTATCAACAACTAATAACATGAGAAAAAGAGTTGGGACGTTTGTTCCAACTCTTTTTTTATTTAATAATTAGTGCCAAAATAGCCATTAAAAACAAATTGATAAACAGGTGTGCCGTTAATCGTTGTTTTCATTACGTAGACAGCACCACCAAAGCTCGCTGTATATTGACGGTTAGCATCTAGCAAATTTTTATTATGTTGTGGACTATTTTTAAAGTTAGATAGACATTTTTCAACTGCTTTTTTTTCATTAGTTGCACCGATAATGGTAAAGGTGGTTGAAATGCCATCTCGACCATGATTGGCTGTCCATTTTAAGTAATTGGTGTTGGTGTTTTTGCTAGCTTCTTTTTTTGCAGTCGTTTGTAAAGAACTTTTGATGGGTAAAACATAACGTTTTTTTGATTGACGATAGTTATTAACGGCTTGCTCGAATTTTTTGCTCATCGAAGCTGAGTAAGTAGGTGTTTTTTCTTTTAATTTCGCAAAATTTGTTTCTTTAATAGGTGCTGCTTTTGGTGGAGTAGGTTTGGTTGCCGAAGCCTTAATATATCCCATCCAGGTTCCTTTATTGTTGTAAAGAGAATAATAAGTAGAGCCGTTAGCGTGATTATAATAACCTTTAGCCAGGTAAGAATTATTAGCGACTTTAGTGTTATTAAATTTTTTAACCCAATTAAAGTTTTGCCAAGTATTGTTTTTTCCTTTTAATACGGTCACGTATTTGTTATAAGCAAAATATTTTCCTTGAGCGCCGCTGGCTTGTTGAATAGCACCAGCACTGATATATCCCATCCAAGTTCCTTTATTGTTGTAAAGAGAATAATAAGTAGTACCGTTTTGATGTTTATAATAGCCTTTTGCGAGGTAGGTTTTATTGGCGATTTTAGCATTATCATATTTTTTAACCCAATTAAAATTTTGCCAAGTATTGGTCTTACCTTTTAATACAGTGACGTAGCGATTAAATGCATAGTACTTTCCTTGTGGTGGTGTGTTTGTTTTTTTGACAACTTTTTTTGTATTAGGTGTTGTTGAGGTTGAATTAGCCATTTTTTTTATGGTGGTTGTCGTTACGTTTGTTTTAGTTGTTCCTGTTTTATTGGATGACTGAGTTTCTTGTTTAGGTACAATAGTTGCGGAGTGTTTTGCTTTTTTAGTAACAGTTATTGCTGGTTTAGTAGTGGGTGGTATTGGTTGTTCAATAGTTTCATTAGTTGTTTCCATTATTAATGATTGACTGTTGGAAGTATCGGTTTCAGCGTTTTGTTGGCTATCATAAGAATATTCTTTAATAATTTCAGTTGTTAATGTGCTAGTTGAGACGGTTTCTGTGGTGGTGTCATTAAAAATGTTACTCCCCGATGTGACGACTGTTTGACTAGTGGATTCTTCTGTTGTTTTATTGAGTGAAGCGCTCACCAATGAAGGTGAAATAAGTAATAGCAAAGAACTAATAATTATTTTGTTCATTATGATTGGCCTCCTTATATAATTGAAATAATACAAAAACTAATAAAATTTAATATGTTAATATAGAAACCCCCTCGGATCAGAAGCGTGAGCTTCTAATCCGAGGGGATTTACTATGTTAACGATTTATTATTCGGATTCAAACTTATCAAACGCTTCGTTAAGTACACTTCGTAAAGTGTCGGCTGAATAAACCATTTTTTCTTTTTCGGCTTGATTTAGAGGAATTTCTAATACTTCTTTAATTCCTTGACGATTGATAACAGCTGGCGCACCAATATATATGTCTTGTTGATCATATTCACCATCTAAATAAACGGATAATGGTAAGATTGAATCTTCATCGTTTAAGATGGCTTTAGTGATACGTGCTAGTGCTACAGCGATTCCGTAGTATGTTGCGCCTTTTTTATTAATAATAGTATAAGCAGCATCGCGTACGTCAAAAAACATATTGACCAATGCTTCTTCATCAACTTCCGGATGTGACTTCACCCATTCATAAATTTGTAATCCTGCAATATTAGCATGTGACCAAACAGGAAACTCAGTGTCACCATGTTCACCTAAAATATAACCATGAACATTACGCGCATCAACTCCGACTAATTCTGAAATAGCTTGACGGAATCGTGCGGAATCAAGTGAGGTTCCTGAACCAATGACACGATGTTTTGGAAAACCAGAAAATTTCCATGTCGCATAGGTTAGAATATCAACCGGATTGGTTGCGACTAGGAAAATACCATCGAACCCGGAATTGACCACATTGGTTACGATTTCTTTGAATATTTTCATGTTCTTGTGAACAAGGTCTAAACGTGTTTCTCCAGGCTTTTGAGCAGCACCGGCAGTGATAACAACGATATCAGCATCGTGGCAGTCATCGTATGTTGCAGCGTAGATCTTTTTCGGAGAAGTAAAAGCTAGGGCATGTGATAAATCAATCGCATCACCTTCAGCTTTATCGGTATTTACATCGATGATCCCTAATTCTTGTCCGATATTTTGGGTAACTAAGGCGAAGGCGTAACTTGAACCTACCGCACCATTTCCAATAAGAATAATTTTTTGATGATCTTTTATTTGCTCCATAAACATCTACCTTTCCATAAAAAAGTTGATTAATCTATTTATAGTGTAACATAAATTTTAGTTTCTTCTTGTTATTTAGACTATTTTGCCTAATAACCATTCGACTAGTTCTGCTCCGACAGTTGCTACAAAAATAAGTAAGATAATGATAATATGTTTCTTCTTAGTTAAGACTAGATAGCCGATATACTCTCTAATAAAAGCGGTAGGTAAATAGAATAATCGCGTTTTTGCTCCGACACCTTGCACGTTTAACCCTTGTAGTTTTGCAAGCTTGCCAGCACGTAGTAAATGATAATTATTAGTTGCTAAAACTAAGCGACATTTGTTAAATGGTCGTGTTTCTCCATTTTTTTTTGCGACTTGTTCTGAGAAACGTAAATTTTCTTCGGTATTGGTAGATTGGTCTTCTAATAAGAGATTAGTAATATCGGGATATTTTTCTTTCATATATTCCGACATTGCAAAAGCTTCCGATACTGCTTCGTCATGACCTTGACCACCTGAAAGAATAATCGTCGGTTTGTGTTGATGTTTTTTGTATTGTGCATAATAAAGCTTCACACCAGCATCAATTCGTGATGCTAATAGCGGAGTCACTTTATCTTTATTAAGTCCTGCACCTAAAATGATAATATAATCGACTTTTCCTCTAATGGGTAAGATGTTATAAAGGAAAGCTGTAATACCAAAAAAGAAAAATACAGCGATAAAATAAGACGCAATGGTTAAAACAAAAGAAAACGGTGTCGCAATCCATGCGATGTCATTGAAATAATAATTTTGTATAATTTCAGTGATGGATAATATTAACAATCCTGTCGCTAGAATTAATGGCAGATAATTAGCAAATGATTTTTTTTCGTATTTGAGCAAGACACGCTCGTTCCAAAATAACGCAATAATCATTGCATAGACGCCAAAAATAGCTAGTAAGACCAATAAAATAGCTAGTGGCACTGCAATGATATAGGCGAGTGTTGAAGAAATTTTTTCTAATTGGATAATACCAACAAAAGCTAATACACCTAAAATATAGCAAAATAAAGCACCTGTGAATAAGCTTGTTGGTCGTTTAATCACTGACCACATAAAGAGTAATAGTGGGATGATTAATAAAAACACATTCAAAAATAAATAACTAGACATAATACTCAATAATACCCCCTTAACAATAAAAAATTTTATAGTTTTTATTATAGCATGTTGTCTTTAATTATTATGAAATAATTATCGTTATAAAATTTAAAATAGTATGTAGCGATGGTCGATGTTAATTTTTTAAGGTATTTTTAGGTTTTATTTGATAGACTATTAATGAATATGTACAGAAAGAGGTGGTAGCATGATTAAATTGTTGTTAATTGAAGACGATAAATTACTATCAGATAGTGTGGCTGAAATTCTTTCAGAAGTTGGTGAGGTCACGCCTGTTTATAATGGTGATGAAGGTTACTATGAAGTAATGGAAAATGACTATGATGCATTAATTTTAGATGTGATGTTACCTGGTCTAAACGGTTATCAAATTTTGGAAAAGATTAGAGAACAAGGCAAGACCATGCCTGTCCTAATGTTGACAGCAAAGGATAGTTTAGAAGATAAAATCAAAGGGTTTCAAGAAGGAGCAGATGATTATTTAACCAAACCGTTCCATCGTGAGGAATTATTGTTACGTGTTATGGCGATGCTTAAACGTAGTTTGAATTTGGTTGGAGATAATCAATTGCTTCTTGGTAATACCACGGTGGCGCTTAATGCTCATCAAGTTGAAGTAGAAGGGCAGTCAATCGAATTGAATGGTAAAGAATTTGATTTGCTGGTCTATTTGATGCAACAAAAAAATCGTATTTTAACTAAAGAACAGATTTTCCAACGTATATGGGGCTTTGATTCAGAAACGTCTTATTCTGTTGTTGAAGTATATATGAGCCACCTTCGAAAAAAACTATCTAAAGCAAATAGTAATTTATTAATTAATACGATTCGAAACGTCGGATATATTTTAGCGGTGAAGGATCATGACTAGTGAGACACATCATTTAAAATCACTTTTTTTTAGAAATGCTTTATCGTTTGCGTTGATTTTCTTGTTTTTAGGTTTCATTGTGAATGGTTTAATTACTAGTTCGCTATATCGAAATATTGATGAAGAACTTGTGCGAACCTCTCAAGACAAGTACTTAATTGCTAGAGAATTAATGAAGTCATTAAATTCAAGTGATGAGAGTCTGTCTTATGACTTAGAAACCGGTCAAAAGATTAACAGTATTAATTTATTTCAAACAGAAGTTGTATTGTGGGATAAAGATAAAATAATTGCTAATAGTCTTGCACTAGGTAATCGTATGGAGATTTTTTCGAATCTAAAATTAACCCCATCAAAAGCAAGTAAAATTGAGACAATTACATTAGATACCGAGCAGTTTAAAGGATTACGTTTTCGTTCATTATTAGTGGAGACAGGTAATCAAATTATTCCTTATGCTCAGTTGTTATCTAATACTAATTCATTAGAAGAGTCGCTTCGATCATTCCAAAAAATATTAATTGCGTGTATGTTATTCTTCTGGTTGATTTCGTTAGGGGTTAGTTATTATCTTGCTAAATTGAATATTCAACCGATTATTAAATCATGGAAAAAACAGCAAGAATTTGTAGAAAATGCCTCTCATGAATTGAGAACGCCTTTAACTATTATTCAGGCGAAATTGGAAAAACTATTTATTCATCCAGAACATACAGTAATGGATGAGTCAGAAACGATTGCCATTGCGTTAAATGAAGCCAAACGTTTAGGTCAATTGACGAATAGCTTATTAATGCTTGCTCGCTCTGATGGCAATCAATTGGTCGTAAATAAAGAGTTGCAAGACACACAAACATTTATTGAAAGTGTCATGAATCCTTTTGTTGAAATTGCTGATCTGGATGACAAAAAAATGGAGATTGATAAGAACGAAGCGTTTGATTTTATGTTTGATCATAATTTGATGAAGCAATTATTAGTGATTATAATTGATAACGCGTTGAAATATACCGAGATGGGTGACAAAATTACTATTACAAGTAGGCAGACGTCTCAAAATTGGGAAATCGTGATTGCAGATACAGGTATCGGGATTAAAGAAGAAGATCTCTCGCAAATTTTTGAACGATTTTATCGTGAAGATTCTGCTAGGCAACGTGATACAGGCGGACATGGATTAGGCTTATCTATAGCTAAGTGGATCACAGAGAGTCATGGGGGTAAAATTTATGCAGAACATAATCAACCTAAAGGGAGTCGTTTTGTGATTTCATTACCTAATAAAATACCAAATAAATAAGTGTAAGTCATTGTGACACAGCCGTTCGCATGATTGACTTTTCCTCAAGAAACGCCTATAATTTACAGGAGAGTTATTGATGGATTTATGTAACAATCAGCGTCGAAAAAAAGATGAACATCACAAATACTTAGTAAGAATTATAACAAGACGTTTAATCCGTATTTATTTTTTGGATTAACGTCTTTTTTTATAGAGGTGAGAAAATGATATCTGGAAAAACAAGGCTCGCTGCGGTAATTGCCAATCCTATTAAACATAGTTTGTCACCTTTTATTCATAATTTAGCATTTGAGCAAACAGGTGAGGATGGCGTTTATTTAGCATTTGAGATTAATGAAACGTCCTTTGAAGGAAGTCTACAAACTATTCGTCAATGGTATATGTATGGTGCTAATTTATCAATGCCATACAAACAGTTGGCGTTACCTTATATGGATCAACTTTCTGAAGAAGTTGAATTTTTAGGCGCTCTTAACACAATAGTAAATCGTAATGGCCAATTAACTGGTTACAATACAGATGGTATAGGTTTTATCGAAAGCTTAAAGTACAAACAAATTAAACTAAGAAATCAACGTGTGTTTATTTTAGGAGCAGGTGGTGCAGCGATGGCAATCATTTATGCCTTGGCTAAAGAAGGAGTTGCTACATTAACTGTTGCTAAGCGTCAAAATGAGACGTTTGAGTTCGTAAAGAATAAATTACATGAGATATCCCACAAGACGGGGATGACTATCGAATTAGTTACCTTTGATGAAAAAGCGTTAATCAGTCGTTGCGAAACGGCAACAATGATTGTGAACACAACAAATGTCGGAATGATACAATCAGAGAGTTTACTAAGAAAAGAGTGGCTATCTGACAATCAGCTTGTTGTAGATATTATTTATCAACCATTAGAAACACAATTGTTGATAGAAGCAAAAGAAAAAGGATGCCAAACCATGAACGGTATTGGCATGTTACTATTCCAAGCGCTAGCTTCGTTTGAATTATGGACGGGAAAAAGAGTAACACCAGAACCGATTTTTCAACAACTAATGGATTTAATTGAGGAGAAAAATAACCAATGATTATTATAATGAAACCAGAAGCAACACAAGCACAAATTGATACCGTGATAGCACGTATTGAATCAGAAGGCATGACTGCCTATTTGAGTCAAGCTGATAATCAAGTGACTATTGGCATAGCAGGAGATATTCAAAAACTGAGTACAGGTGGTTTTAATATCTATGAGGGTGTAGAACGTACTGTTCAAATTTCAAGTAGTTATAAATTAACAAGCCGAGAATTCCATCCAAGTGACACAATTGTGGAAGTGGGCGATTTGAAGATTGGTGAAGGTCACTTCGTCATGATGGCAGGTCCTTGTTCGATAGAAGATTTGGACCAAATCATGGAGTGTGCTCGCATTGCTAAAGAAGGTGGTGCCACGGTTTTACGAGGTGGTGCCTTCAAACCAAGAACCTCTCCATACGCATTTCAAGGGCTAGAAGAAGAAGGTTTGAAATATATTCGCCAAGCAGCTGATCATTATGATATGAAAGTTATTACAGAAGTAATGGATGAAGCTAACTTGCCATTAGTTTGTCAATATGCTGATATCCTACAAATTGGTGCCCGAAATATGCAAAACTTTAAATTACTACAAGCAGTTGGGAAAACAGGGATGCCTGTTGCGTTAAAACGTGGGATTTCAGGGACAATTGATGAATGGTTAAATGCAGCTGAATATATTGCAAATCAAGGGAATATGAAGATTATTTTTGTTGAACGAGGTATCCGTACCTATGAAACAGCTACGCGAAACACGTTTGATTTAAGCGCTATTCCGGTTATCAAAAAATTAAGTCATTTTCCAATTATTGCTGATCCAAGTCATGGGGTAGGTGTTTGGGATTACGTACCGTCGATGGCGATTGCAGGAGTTGCAGCAGGAGCAGACGGTTTAATCGTTGAAATACATCCTAACCCAGCAGAAGCATGGTCTGATGGGCAACAATCATTAAACGAAAAAAATTATTTAAATATGATGGAACAAGTGAATATCATGAATGATGCTATGGAAAAAATTCGTGCCATTAAACTTGTTTAATATTAAACGCGAGGTGAAGTAGAGTGGAACTTCCAGTTAATTTAGAACATCATAGCTATAAGATATCAATAAAAACTAATAGCCTTTCCCAGATTGGTAACTGGTTGGCTAATCTGTGGCATAAACGAAAACTAGCGATTATTACGGATGATACGGTGAATGCTCTATACGGATCCATCGTAAAGACCTCGTTAATTGAGGCGGGTTTTGAAACAGAACTATTTAGTGTGACTCCAGGAGAAGCAAGTAAATCTCTTACAACCGCAAGTCTTTTATATGAGCAATTAGCTGAATTCGGTATGACTCGCTCGGATGGCGTGGTTATATTGGGTGGAGGGGTTGTAGGAGACTTAGGTGGATTTGTTGCTTCTACCTACATGAGAGGTCTATCGTTTGTTCAAGTACCTACCACTTTATTGGCGCAAGTTGATAGTAGTGTTGGGGGGAAAACAGCCGTTAACACTGAGGTAGCAAAGAATTTGGTAGGTACATTTGCTCAACCAGATGGCGTATTAATTGATCCTCAAACATTGCAAACGCTAAATAGCCGCCAAATTAGTGAAGGAATAGCTGAAATCGTAAAATCAGCAGCTATAGCAGACATGAGTCTATGGTCTAAACTAGAACAACTCGATAATAAAGAAGCTTTAGTCTCAGAAGCCGAAGTAATCGTTCATGCTTGCTGTCAAATTAAAGCACGAGTGGTTGAAGAGGATGAATTTGATAACGGCAATCGTTTAATCTTAAATTTTGGACATACGATTGGTCACGCCATTGAAAATCAAGCAGGATATGGGGAAATAACACATGGAGAAGCTGTCTCAATAGGTATGGTGCAGCTGTCAAAAGTTGCTGAAAAAAAAGGCTTGATTGCATCAGGTGTCACAGCTTCCTTACGAGAAATGTTAACTAAATTTGATCTACCCATTGAATGGCCAGATTTAAATAGAGAACAATTATATGGTGCCTTAACACATGATAAAAAAACACGAGGAAGTCAATTGAAATTAATTCTTGTGCCAACAATTGGTCAAGCCGTTATCCATCAGTTGCCGATAACCGAGATGAAAGAATTTTTAGAAATAACAAAATAGAAGGTGAAAAAATGCGATTTTTAACAGCAGGTGAATCACATGGACCAGAATTAACAACGATTATTGAAGGTGTCCCAGCGGGTTTAGCATTAATAGAAGAAGACATAAATGAAGGTTTATCTCGTCGACAAAAAGGCTATGGACGAGGTGGTCGTATGTTGATTGAAAAAGATCGCGTACGTATTACCTCAGGCATTCGCCATGGTAAAACACTGGGCTCTCCAATCACACTAGTCGTTGAAAATAAGGACTGGAAAAATTGGCAATCAGTAATGTCTAGTGAGTCAGTAACAGATAAAGAAAAATTAAAACGTCGTGTGGCTAAACCACGTCCTGGACATGCCGATTTAGTCGGTGGTCAAAAATATGCCTTTGATGATTTAAGAAATGTATTAGAACGCTCATCAGCTCGTGAAACAACAATGCGCGTGGCAGTAGGAGCTATTGCCAAAAAACTGCTAAAGGAATTAGAGATTGAGGTGGCTAGCCATGTGGTAACGATAGGCGGAGTACATGCTGATTTGTTACCGCATTATACAGTAAATGATATCCAACGCTTAGCTGAAGCATCTGAAGTACGTTGTTTAGATCAACAAGTTGAACAACAAATGAAAGACGTTATCGATCAAGCTAAAAAAGATGGTGACACGGTTGGTGGTGTAGTTGAAGTTGTTGTAGGTGGTGTGCCAGTTGGTTTAGGAAGTTATACGCATTGGGATAATAAATTTGATGGAAAGATTGCCCAAGCGATGATGAGTATTAATGCTTTCAAGGGTGTAGAATTTGGTGTAGGATTTGAAGCAGCTAATTTACACGGTAGTCAAGTTATGGATGAAATTATCTGGAGTGAAACAGATGGTTACACACGTACAACCAATCACTTAGGTGGTTTTGAAGGTGGTATGACTAATGGTATGCCAATTATCGTTCGAGGTGTGATGAAGCCAATTCCAACATTATATAAACCATTAATGAGTGTCAATATTGATACGAAAGAACCCTACAAAGCAAGTGTGGAACGTTCTGATAGTTGTGCGGTACCTGCAGCATGCGTGATTGCCGAGTATGTAGTAGCAACTGAAGTGGCAAAAGAGTTACTGAATAAATTTGAAGCTGATTCTTTTGAACGCTTAAAAATACAAGTAGCTGATTATCGTGAGACGGTAAAAAAATATTAAGGAGTTTCCTTCCATGAAGTTATTGATTAACCAAAAAAAATTACAAGGTCATGTTTATGTGCCAGGTGATAAATCTATTTCACATCGAAGTATCATGTTTGGTGCAATAGCACATGGACAGACTAGAGTTAAAGGCTTTTTAGAAGCAGAAGATTGTTTGTCTACCCTTCATTTGTTTCGCTCTCTAGGGGTCGAAATAGTACATGAGGGAACGGATGTTTTAGTAAATGGTTGTGGGATTGAATCCTTTAAACAGCCTAAAGTACCTATTGATATTGGAAATTCGGGTACCACGATTCGTTTAGCAACAGGTCTGTTAGCGGGGGGGCCTGTTGATGTGACATTATATGGTGATGCCTCTATTGCTAAACGTCCAATGGGGCGAGTATTGACTCCCTTAAAAGAGATGAACGCAAGTGTTTCAACACAGGATGGTAACTATGCACCAATTCATATTAAAGGTAATCAAACGTTAACAGGTATTCGCTATCAGATGCCTGTTGCCAGTGCACAGGTTAAATCGGCGCTCTTATTAGCCGGCCTTCATGCTAAGGGAGAAACTACCGTTATTGAAAAGGAAAAGACTCGTGACCATACGGAGGATATGATTAAACAATTTGGTGGCAAATTAGAAGTAACTGGTAAAGTCATTCGTTTAAAAGGTCCCCAACGACTAATTGCCCAAACTGTTGTGGTGCCGGGGGATATTTCGTCAGCAGCATTTTTCATGGTGGCTGGATTAATAACTAAAGAAAGTCAGATAGTGTTACCGAATGTCGGAATCTCTGCTACAAGAACAGGTATTATAGATGTTATTCGTCAAATGAACGGCCACTTGACAATTACTAATGAAGATAAGTTAAACAAGTCGGCCACTTTGACCGTTACAAATAGTAGTTTAAAAGCAACGACCGTTGAGGGCAAGTTAATTCCAAGATTAATAGATGAATTACCGATTATTGCTTTATTGGCCACACAAGCTAGCGGGACCACAGTTATTCGGAATGCGGAAGAGTTAAAGGTTAAAGAAACCAATCGTATTGATGTTACCGCTTCTGAATTAAATAAAATGGGGGCTAACATTGAAACAACTTCAGATGGTCTGATTATTCATGGACCGACCCCACTACACGCCGCTGTTGTTGATTCACACGGTGACCATCGTATAGGAATGATGTTAGCAATTGCCAGTTTATTAGTTGAAACCGGGCAAGTTGAGCTTAAAAATTCGGAAGCTGTCGCTGTTTCTTATCCACGTTTCTTTGAAGATTTAGCCAGCTTAATAGGAGAAAAACAATGACTTCCATCGTCTTAGTAGGGTTTATGGGAAGTGGTAAAACGACTGTAGCAAAAGCGCTTCAAACACAAAGTAATCTTCCTCTAGTAGATATGGATCAATTAATAATAAATTCTCAGGGGCAAAGCATTTCAGAATTATTTGAACGCTATGGCGAATCCGGATTTAGAAGAATTGAAACAGCGTGTTTAAGAGATTGTTTACAAACATCTTCCATTATTTCAACAGGAGGAGGTGTGGTATTATCTTCTGAAAATCGTCAATTATTAAATAAGTCTACTAGCCACATCATTTGGCTAAAAGCAGAGTTTGAAACGATGTATCAACGAATAATAGCAGACAAGAAAAATGTTCGACCTATTGTGGTTCAACGGACAAAACAAGAGCTAGAAAAAATTGAGAATGATCGACGGGCACTATACGAAGACGTTGCCACCTTTATTGTAGAAGTTGATAGGTTATCAGTTAATCAAATTGTTAATCAAATCAAGCGGAATATTATTGACTAATCCCATAAAGTAAATAGCTCTACGAAATGTCCTAATGAATTGAGGGGAAAAATGAAAAGACAATCAAAAAAAAATCTAAAAAAAATGTCTGCTTTTGCAGCCTTTGTTTATGTTATTAATCAACTAGTGTTTATGTTGATTGTTATAGTCATGGGGTTTGTGCTGTTTGAATATAGAACGGGATTAAAAGATGCAAAATATGATATAGACTACGTTCGACCAGAAGTGACTGCGCCTAAGTTATCTGATAATAAAGATCAGCAAGTATATACTTTAGTGATTAATCAAGAACAGAAGATAAAACAATTATCATTTGTTTCTATTTTTAAATACGATAAACATGAAAATGAAACACGCATATTAACAATGCCATCTGAAATATCATTTACTAATAATGGCACATCTTTTGAGGACGTTTATTTTCAAAAAGGCCTTTCTGAGGTGATTAAACAACTAGAAAAGAGTACGGGTATTGAACTTGAACATTATGTAGTTAGCACGCCATATTCTGCTCAATTGATCGTTGAACATTTTGTTTCAAAAGAATTTCCTAAAGACGAGGCCAAACGACTAGTCAAAGAGAGCTTAAAAGGGGAAGGAAACACGCGTCAAAAATCGATAGAAACCTTAACGACACATGTATTAACAGATGGTTTTTCAATGGCTCATTTGTTAAAACTACCAAAAGCTTTGGGCGTACTATCTGGATACTCAGAAAATGATTTTAACATTAAAGAATTAACATCACTAACTAAAAATTTAACGTTTGAAGATCAAAAAAACGTAAGCTTTAAACATCTTGAGGCTAACACGCCTTTAGGATCTCATCAAGCAGAATTATTAAGTTTTTTTGAATAAACTAAAATTTTATTTAAGGGGTTATTAAAGTATGATATAGTGATGATTAGCAAATTAGGAAGGAGAATACAATGAAAACAGCTATAGTCACTGATAGCACGGCGTTCTTACCTGAAACTGTTAAGAATCATCCAGATGTATATGTGATTCCTATTCCAATTATTATAGATGGAAAAATTTATAATGAAGGTGTTGATGTGGCTGATGAAAGTCAGTTTTATCAATTGTTAAGAGAAAGTAAGGAATTACCTAGCACGTCACAGCCATCGATTGGAGAAGTTTTAGAGTTGTATAGCCATCTTGCTAAAGAAGGTTATGAACGTGTGATTAGTATTCATTTATCATCAGGAATTTCTGGGTTTATTAATAATTTGATTGGAATGTCTCCAGGTATTGAAGAAATAGAGGTTATTCCTTTTGATTCTAAAATTACAAGTATGCCAATGGGACATATGGTCAGTGTAGCATTAGAAATGTCTCAAAATCAGGAAGAGTTAGACACGATTGTTTCACGTTTAGAGTTTGTTCGTGAGCATACAGAAGCCTATCTAATTGTGGATGATTTAAATCATTTAGTACGTGGCGGTCGTTTAAAAAATAGTTCAGCAATTATTGGTAGTTTATTAAAAATTAAGCCCGTATTAAAATTTGATCAAGGATCCATTGTGTTATCTGAAAAAATTCGTTCATCGAAAAAAGCATTTGCTCGTGCGGAAGATTTAATCGTTAAACATTATAAAAAAGCAAAACAAGAGCATATTTATTATTTAATTCATGCGAACAGTTTACAAATCGCTGAAATTGAAAAGATTAAATTGGAAGAAAAATGCCCTGGTATTCATATAGAGATTGGCCATTTAGGACCAGTTGTGGGCACGCATGTTGGAGAAAAAACAATAGGCTTTGCTTGGTCAGCCAAATAATAAAAAACATCAGCTGATAATTACTCAAGTGTAATTATTAGCTGATGTTTTTTATTATTATGCTTCTTTTTTTGATGAAGTCAGTTCGCCTATAATGTAAACAATTGCGACTAAAATAAGTGAACCGATTAATGCTGACATAGGTGTATAAGCAGTATGACTTAATGCTGCACCTAAATAACCAATCATTTGGCCAATAATTAAACCTGAAAGTAATACGATAATAAATCTCATTAACGACACCTCTTTCCTCAAGTTTATTTTATCACATAGTTGTTAAAAGTCTAGACTTGTATAGTTAATTTTATTTATTAAGAAGAGAGAATATATTAGCTAAGAGTTTTCATGATATACTATAAGATGTAAAAGGAGGTTGGATGTCAATGGAAAACGTACAATTATATAATCAAACAGCTTTTTCATTACTGAAAAGTACCAATCGTATTCAGGACTTTGTAAAACAAGCGAAAAAGCTAGGTTATTCAGCACTTGGGATAGCAGACATTAATACCATGTCAGGTGTGGCAGATTTTTATCGTGCATGCAAGTCTGAAAACATCCATCCGATAATTGGTGTAACTATAGAATATACCGTCGAAACACTTGAACATTTAACATTTAAATTAGTTTTTTATGCTAAAAATAAAAAAGGTTATCAACACTTAATCAAACTATCAACACTGAAAATGATGCATCAACATCAAGCTGTTTTTTTAGAGCAATTACTCCCTTATTTTTCAGATTTAGTAGTTGTTATTCCAGCAGAAGAATCACAACTGAATTATCACTTAAAAAAAGATAACCAACAAGCAATGGCTTCATTCATTTCATCTATAACAGCGGTTGCGGATAATGCTTCTATTTATGGAGGAGTAGCTAATTATTTGAATGATACCCAATTAAACAGTTTACAGGGAGCATATAGCTTACTGAAGATTCCAATGGTCGCTTTTGAAGATAGTCGTTATTTACTACCCAGTGATCATTTTTCTGTAGAAATCTTACATCACATTGATTTGGGAACACGTTTAGAAAGTTTGGAGTACCAAGAAGCGGGTTCGTATTACTTGCAAAGTCCAGAATCAGTTTGGAATTATTATGACGCAAGTGAACATTTAGATGCTTATAAAAATGCCCATGCTATTGCCGAAGCTTGTCAATTTGAGATGGATTTTAGTCAAAGTTTATTGCCTCATTTTGATACACCTGACAATTTGTCAGCAGGCGAGTATTTACGTCAATTATGTTTTGAATTTTTACCACAACGGATACCAGAATATGATGAACGCTATGTTGAACGTTTAGAAAAAGAACTTGGTGTGATTCATGAGATGGGCTTTGACGATTATTTCTTAATTGTTTGGGACGTGATGCGTTTTGCTGAAGAGCAAGAAGTCGTAACAGGTGCCGGAAGAGGTTCGGCAGCAGGGGCTTTGGTTTCTTACGTTTTATCGATTACAGATGTAGATCCTATCAAGTATCATTTGTTGTTTGAACGTTTTTTAAATATAGAGCGAAATAGTATGCCTGATATAGATATAGACATTCCTGATAATCGTCGGGATGAAATTTTGCATTATGTACATGACAAATATGGTGATACGCACATGGCCCAAATTGCCACATTTGGTACGATGGCTGCTAAGATGGTTTTGCGAGATGTCTGTCGTGTATTCGGTCTGTCTCAGAATGAAGCTTCTGAATGGTCAAATGCCGTTCCTAATGTGTTGAAAATTACGCTTAATGATGCGTTTAATCAATCAAAAAAACTACAAAAACTTGTAGAGAGTTCAGAACGTAACCAATTGATTTTTAAAGTGGCTAGGCAATTAGAAGGACTGCCTCGACATGTCTCTACTCATGCGGCAGGTGTCGTTATTAGTGATATTGAGTTAACCGATGTCGTTCCACTGCAAGAAGGGTCAGAAGATATTCCTCTAACGCAATTTGCAATGGGAAATGTTGAAGCAATTGGTCTTTTGAAAATGGACTTCTTAGGTTTAAGAAATCTTTCAATTATTGATGACGCCTTACGTCATATTAGACGAACTACGGGTACTAAATTAACACAAAAGATGATTCCTATGAACGATCCCAAGACGCTTGCCTTATTTAAAAAAGGGCAAACATCAGGTGTTTTTCAATTTGAATCTGCAGGTATTCGTAATGTATTACGAAAAGTATCACCTGAATCAATTGAAGATATCGCAGCAGTTAATGCTTTATATCGTCCCGGTCCGATGGAAAATATTGAAACATTTGTTAAGAGAAAACACGGTCAAGAAGACATTCAATATCCACATGAGAGTTTAAAAGATATTTTAGATGTGACGTATGGCATTATTGTGTATCAAGAACAAATTATGCAAGTAGCTGCTAAAATGGCTAATTTCACTTTAGGACAAGCAGATATTTTACAGAGAGCTGTTAGTAAAAAAGTTAAACGGGTCTTAGACGAGCAAAAGCAACATTTTATTGATGGGTCCGTTTCCAATGGTTATACACTGGAAGTCGCAGAAGAAGTTTATCAATACATTGAAAAATTTGCTAATTATGGTTTCAATCGTTCGCATGCGATGGCTTATTCTTTTGTCGGGTATCAAATGGCCTACTTAAAAGTGCATTATCCAGCGGCATTTTTTGCTGCCTTATTACACTCGGTTCGTCATAATTTAGAAAAAATCAAAGAATACATCGCGGATGCAAGAAAATACGGCGTGGTAATTAAAGGGCCAACGATTAATCGTTCATCGTATAGTTTTTCTTTAACAAAGAATAACAAAATATTGTTTGGTTTTAGTTCTTTAAAAGGCCTGCGACGTGATTTTGTAAAAGAGTTAATTGCCGAGCGAAAAGAAAATGGCCCTTATACTAGTTTTGATAACTTCTTAATTCGAAATGACAATAAATGGCTTAAAAAAGAGTGGCTAACGCCTCTTATTCAGATTGGAGCATTTGATGAGATTGAAAAAAATCGTCGAGAATTGATGAAGAATCTAGATGGAAATATTGCCAATGTATTAATTAGTGGAGGAAGCTTTGATATGCTTGCAACACTTGAACTCAAGGAAAGCCAACTACCAGATTATTCGCTTGAAGAGAAATTAACGTTTGAAGAAGAATTACTAGGTGCATACGTATCAGGACATCCGGTGAATCAATATAAGAGTATCAAACTAGTCAAACAGGCTATAAACATTTCTCAATCATTAGTTGGTAAGCATCAAACGTTTTTAGTCTATTTAAAAAAAATTCGTGAAATTAGAACGAAAAAAGGTGAGACAATGGCATTTTTAGAAGTTTCTGATGAAAGTGGCGATTTATCGTTAACGGTTTTCCCAAGTGCTTATCGTAAGTTTTATAGTCAACTAAAAGAACACAATGTTTATTTAGTTAGTGGTAAAGTTGAAGAAAGTCGTTACAATCAAGAACGTCAACTACTAGTTGAACAATTAGAGCCAATCGAAACATTGTCACAACAAATTGGTTCATCTGTTTGTTATCTTAGACTTTCAAAAGATATCAATCACCCAAAAGTACTAGCTGAAATAAAAGAATTAATTAAGGATTATAAAGGTAATAATCCAGTTATTTTATATAATGAACAAACAAATCAGCGAAGTATGTTGAATCAATCGTTATGGATAGAACATAATCAAGAGGTAAGGACACACTTAGTGGCACTACTTGGTGAAAAAAATGTTGTTTTTGATAAAGGGTCAGTTTAATAAGAAAAGACAAAATTTCTGTGTTTTTTTGATATTTAGTAAGACAATTGTGTCAAAAAATGGTAAAATACTATAGGAATTGAATTTTGGTAATTTATACATTTATTTTTAGATGTTAAAAAATATGTTGAGGTGGAAAAAATGAAGCGTATTGCTATTTTAACTAGTGGTGGAGACGCACCAGGAATGAACGCTGCAGTTCGTGCGGTTGCGCGTAAAGCAATTTTTGAAGGATTAGAAGTTTACGGTGTTAATTATGGGTTTGCTGGTTTGGTAGCCGGTGACATTCGCCGTTTAGATGTTGCAGACGTTGGAGATATTATTCAACGAGGTGGAACATTCTTATATTCAGCACGTTACCCTGAATTTGCGACAGAAGAAGGACAATTAAAAGGAATCGAACAACTTAAAAAATTCGGCATTGAAGGATTGGTTGTTATCGGTGGAGATGGTTCATACCATGGAGCAATGGCGTTAACTCGTCATGGTTTCCCAGCTATTGGTATCCCAGGAACAATTGATAATGATATTCCAGGAACTGATTATACAATCGGTTTTGATACAGCTATTAACACAGTTTTAGAGTCAGTTGATAGAATTCGTGACACTGCAACTTCTCATGTACGTACATTTGTTATCGAAGTAATGGGACGTAATGCTGGAGACATCGCGCTTTGGGCGGGTGTAGCAGGTGGTGCAGATGATATTATCATCCCAGAGCATGACTTTGACATGGCTGAAGTAGCACAACGTGTGAAAGATGGTCGTGATCGTGGTAAAAAACATTGCTTAATCATTTTAGCTGAAGGTGTTAAAGGCGGTAATGAATTTGCAGAAGAATTAGCAGAGCATGGTGATTTCCATACACGTGTATCTATTTTAGGACACGTTGTTCGTGGTGGTTCTCCATCTGCTCGCGACCGCGTATTAGCAAGTAAATTTGGTGCCAAAGCTGTTGAACTTCTTTTAGAAGGAAAAGGTGGCTTATGTGTTGGAATGAGAAATGAAGAAGTAATTGCTTCTGATATTATTGATACACTTGAAAATGGTAAGCATCAACCAGATCTTTCTTTATACAAATTAAATAAAGAAATTTCGTTTTAAAATATATTGAAATAGGAGCGCATAACATGAAAAAAACTAAGATTGTATGTACGATTGGGCCTGCTAGTGAAACAGTTGAAACACTTGTAGAATTAATTAACGCTGGGATGGACGTTTGTCGTTTGAACTTCTCACATGGTGATTACGAAGAACACGGGAACCGTATTAAAAACATTCGTGAAGCAGCAAAAATTACAGGAAAACGCATCGCGATTCTTTTAGATACAAAAGGACCTGAAATTCGTACAAATAACATGGAAAACGGTGCAGTAGAATTACTTACTGGCGAAACTATCCGTATTTCTATGGAAGAAGTTTTAGGAAATGCTGAGCGTTTTTCAGTTACTTATCCAGAATTAATCAACGATGTTGAGGTTGGTGGACATATTCTTTTAGATGACGGTTTAGTTGATCTAGAAGTAATGGAATTGGATCATGCTAATGGAGAAATCGTTACGCGCATCTCAAATGACGGTACATTAAAAAATAAAAAAGGTGTTAATGTGCCAGGTGCTTCAATTAATTTACCTGGTATTACAGAAAAAGATGCATCTGATATCCGTTTTGGTATCGAACAAGATGTTGATTTTATCGCAGCAAGTTTCGTTCGTCGTCCAAGCGATGTATTAGAAATTACTAAAATTTTAGAAGAAAACGATGCAACACATATTCAAATTATTTCTAAAATCGAAAACCAAGAAGGTGTTGATAATATCGACAGCATCTTACAAGTTTCAGCTGGTTTAATGGTTGCTCGTGGTGACTTAGGCGTAGAAATCCCAACAGAAGAAGTACCAGTTGTACAAAAAGAATTAATCAAAAAATGTAACGCTGTAGGTAAAACAGTTATTACAGCGACTCAAATGTTAGATTCTATGCAACATAATCCACGTCCAACACGTGCTGAAGCAAGTGACGTTGCCAATGCTATCTACGATGGTACTGACGCAATCATGTTATCTGGTGAAACAGCTGCCGGTGATTATCCAGTAGAAGCTGTTACAACAATGGCGCGTATTGCATTACGTACAGAAGACGCATTAGTTGATCAAGATGTATTTGCATTGAAACGTTTTAGCCAAACTGATACAACTGAAGCAATCGGTCAATCAGTAGGACATACAGCACGTAACTTAGGAATCAAAACAATTGTTGCAGCAACAGAATCTGGCTACACTGCTAAAATGATTTCTAAATATCGTCCAAAATCTCATATCGTAGCAATGACTTTCGATGAAAGAAAAGCACGTAGTTTAGCTTTAACTTGGGGTGTATTCCCAGAAGTAGCTGAAAAACCTGAATCAACAGATGATATGTTTGCTCGTTCAGCTGAATTAGTTCAAGACTTAGGTTTTGCTAAAGAAGGCGATTTAGTTATTATTACTGCTGGTGTTCCAGTAGGTGAACGTGGAACAACTAACTTAATGAAAATTCATTTAATTGGTTCTAAATTAGTTTCTGGACAAGGAATTGGTGACAAACCAGTATCTGCTCATGCTGTAGTAGCAACAACTGCTGAAGAAGCAACAGAAAAAATGACTGAAGGCAGCATTTTAGTTGTGAAAACAACTGATAAAGATTACATGCCAGCAATCGATTTAGCTAGTGCTTTAGTAGTAGAAGAAGGCGGCTTAACATCTCATGCAGCTGTAGTAGCAATTGCTAAAGGTATTCCTGTTATTGTTGGAGCTGCTGGAGCAACTTCATCAATCGAAGCAGGAAAATTAATCTCTGTTGATCCTAAAGCAGGCGACGTTTTCTTAGGATAATATATTCTAATAGTTAGACATTAAAGAATAGAAACTGAATAGTTTCTATTCTTTTTTTTTAAGCTTATGCGTGTTAAACTAAAGCTTAGGAACTTAGTAGAGGAACGTGATAGTAATGGATTCTAATAAAAAATTTTCATATAAACATATAATAATGACTGCACTTCTTTCAGCAGGGGTAGCCCTTGGTGGTAGTTATTTAATTTTAGACGGCCAAAAATTATTGACTAGTACGTCTAGTAATACGGTAACACACGAGAAATTTTCACAGGTAGAGAATGTTTTTGATTTTATTAAACAAAATTATGTAGGTGAGATTGACGATACAACATTAATCAATGGCGCATTAACGGGAATGACTGATGCAATAGGTGATCCTTATTCTAATTTTTTGACAGGTTTGTCAAAAGACTCGCTTGATGAAACTATTGATGGAGAATTTGAAGGTATTGGTGCAACGATGTCTTATGCCAACAACTTACCTTTTATTGTTGAACCACCCATACCAGGTTCGCCTGCCGAAAAAGAAGGATTAAAAGTAAATGATAAAATAATAAAAGTTGATGGAAAAGAAATTGAAGGCGAAACGTTAACCGATGTTGTGAGTAAAATTCGTGGAAAAAAAGGAACAAACGTTACATTGACAATTGAACGTGAGGGAGAATTAATGGACGTCACTTTAACCAGAGATGTGATTCCTATTCAATCCGTTTATCCAGAACTTGCGAAAGATAATAAGAATATAGCTGTTATTAGAGTCACCACGTTTAATGGTAATACAGCGCAAGATTTCTTTACATCTATTGAAAAGATGAGAAAAGAAGGTGCCAAGCAATTTGTCATTGATTTAAGAGATAACCCAGGTGGTAGCTTACAAGAAGTTTCTAGTATGTCTAGTGCGTTCTTAAAAGACGGTGAAATCATTTTCCAAGTAGAAGATAGTCAAGGTAACAAAGAAAAAGTCAAAGCCGGTAAATCACTAGATAAGGGTCAAAAAATTAATGAACCTATTGTCGTATTAGTCAATGAGAATAGTGCGAGTGCATCGGAAATATTTGCAGCAGCAATAAAAGAAAATAAACGTGGCGAAATTATGGGAACTAAGACATTTGGTAAAGGCACGATGCAAACGGTTCAGCCGTTAACTGAAGATACTGAATTAAAGTTAACCGTTAATAAATGGCTAACGCCTGATGCAAATTGGATTAATAAAAAAGGATTGAAACCTACGATTGAGATAAAAACACCTGATTATTATTCAGTGAAGGTAATGGATAAAACTAATTCCATGCAATTAGGTTCATCTGGAGAAAGCGTTAAATCACTAAATATTATGCTGGATGCTTTAGGTTACAGTGTGGATAAAACAAGTGATAAATTTAGTGAACAAACGACAGAAGCTGTAATAAGTTTCCAAAAAGAACACAAGATTGAAGTGAATGGTATAGTTAATAAAGAGACAGCTACTAAAATTGAAGAAGTCTTATATGCTTTTATTAAAGAAAATGATAATCAATTAACTGAAGCGATAAATGAGTTAAGTAAATCCTAGAAGAAAAGAGTGGCCGTAATGAATAATGATTTTCTAGAAAGATTGATTTATTGGCTGAAAATTACCGTATTCGCAGCTTTTGTTGTTCTAATAGTAAGAGGTTTTATTTTTATTCCGATGACTATAGAAGGCAATTCGATGGAAAAAACCCTTCATCAAGAAGATCATATAATTTATGAGAAATTTTCGAATATTGAACGCTTTGATATTATTTTGTTTAGAGCAAGCGACGGAACAGTAATGGTTAAAAGAGTTATTGGTCTACCTGGGGAACATGTGGCTTATTATAATGATGAGTTATTGATCAATAATAAAAAAGTAGCTGAGCCTTATCTAGATGAGGTGAAATTAAACCATTTAGCCAATCACTACACGACAAATTTTGATAGTAAAGAAATTTTAGGAAAAGACAATTTGTCAGAAGATGGATATTTTGTCCTTGGTGATAATCGTCGTGTGAGTAAGGATAGCCGATCATTTGGTGAAGTAACAGCTGATCAAATTATTGGTCGAGCACGAATGATATACTACCCATTGAAAGATATAAAATTATTGTAGAAAAGGAAGTTTTTTATGAAAGTAATACAGTGGTTCCCTGGTCATATGGCCAAAGCTAGAAGAGAAGTAACAGAAAAGTTGAAATATGTCGATATTGTCTTTGAACTAGTGGACGCTCGTCTACCTATTTCAAGTCGTAATCCTATGTTAGATGAAATTGTACAACATAAACCGCGCTTAATGTTATTAAATAAAGCTGACTTAGCGGACCCTATTCAAACACAAAAATGGCAACAACATTTTGAAAAGCAAGGATATTCAACATTAAAATTAAACTCTCAAGAAGGAAGAGGCGTTAAACAAATCGTTCCTGCTGCCCAAGAAGCATTAAAAGAAAAACGTGAACGTCAAAAAGCAAAAGGGATTAAAGAACAACCCATCCGTGCAATGATTATTGGTATACCTAATGTTGGAAAATCTACATTGATGAATCGTTTAGTTAAGAAAAATATCGCAAAAACTGGAAATAAGCCGGGTGTAACTAAAGGCCAACAATGGTTGAAAGTTGGTAATGAGCTAGAGTTATTAGATACACCAGGTATTTTATGGCCTAAATTTGAGGATCCAGAAATAGGGAGAAAACTTGCTTTAACAGGTGCGATTAAAGATAATTTACTTCATCTAGATGATATTGCATTATATGCTATTCAATTTTTTAATGATTATTACCGTGAATCATTAGGTAAGCGTTATGCCTTTTCAGAAGATGATTATGCGCTAAATAATGTCGATCAATTGATGTTGATTGCTAAAAAACGAGGCTTTAGAGATGATTATGAACGTGCTAGCGAAATGTTGATCCAAGAAATTCGTACAGGTCAAGTGGGACGCTATACCTTAGATCGTGTGGAAACATGGGAGGAAGAACAGCTTGACACTAACGATTAAAGAAGTAAAAACGCTTTTGCTTGATCGTGAGACATCAAACCAAGTCATTGCAGACTTACGTTTAGATGAAAGAAAAGGCGTACAAACATTATTGGCTCAATATGATCGTCGTATTGAAAAAGAGAAAAAAGCCCAAGAATTGTTTGAATATATGCAGACATATGAGCGTGAGGCTAGGCATCATCAATATCAGTTAATTGCGGGAATTGATGAAGTGGGCCGTGGGCCGTTAGCTGGTCCCGTGGTAGCTGCAGCGGTTATTTTACCAGAAGAAGTAGATTTAGTAGGTATTAATGATTCTAAACAATTAAGTCATGCAAAGCGTGAAATTTTGTTAGATAAGATTAAGGCACAAGCGTTGGCAATTGGGATTGGGATTGTTTCACCAGAAGAAATTGATCGAATTAATATCTATGAAGCAACAAAAGTAGCGATGATTAAAGCGATTCAACAACTTAAGCCAACGCCAGATTATTTATTGTTAGATGCGATGAAGCTACCGACTATTGCTCTTCCACAAGAATCTATCATTAAAGGAGATACTAAAAGTATTTCAATTGCTGCAGCAAGTATAGTGGCAAAAGAAACAAGGGATCAATTGATGAGCAAATATGATCAACAATACCCAGGTTATGGATTTGCTGATAATGCAGGCTATGGAACAGCTAAGCATTTAGAAGGGCTAAATACATTAGGCATTACACCTATCCATAGACGTACCTTTGCACCTATTAAAGATATGATTTAAAAAATGAAAGCCACTCTTAATCACTAATATAATTAGTGAAAGGGAGGCTTTTTTTATGACTAATCAACGTTTTGAATTATTTTTATTAAAACATTTACATGGTATTGGTAATAAAGGGCTACTAAAATTGCTCAATCATATTATATTAAACGGAGAAACAATTAAAAATTATGCTGCAACTGACTTAATGAGGATAGCAGGCGTTTCAACACGTTATCAACCACTATTTGAACAAAGTGTTAAGATGATTTGGAATCATCAGGATGAATTATTAGAAGCGTTTTATCGTACCGAATTTCTAACTATTATGGATGAAGATTATCCGATGTTATTATTAGAAACATACAATCCGCCTGTTGGTTTATTTTATAAAGGGGATAAAAAACTATTGAGAAATGCCACTTTAGCAGTAGTTGGTACACGTGAAGCAACGTCCTATGGTAAAAAGCTAACTAATAAAATAGTTGCGGATTTAATTAAGCAACAGTATACTATCGTAAGTGGACTAGCTAAAGGTATTGATACATTTGCACATCAAGAAGCAATAGCAGCTCAAGGTCAAACTATCGCGGTTGTTGCACATGGTTTAGATAAAATTTATCCTAAAGAAAATGCAGAACTCTTTGAGAAGTTGTCCACTAGTCACTTAGTTTTATCCGAATATAAGGAAGGGACTTTACCAAAGAAACATCAATTCCCTATGCGCAATCGAATCATTGCAGGTCTATCACATGGTGTTTGTGTGATAGAAGCCAAGCAACGAAGTGGTTCACTCATTACAGCACAACAAGCTTTAGACAATAATCGAGAAGTATTTGCAGTTCCAGGACCAATTGATGCGTCTAATTCGGAAGGTTGTCATGAATTGATCCAAAATGGTGCAAAACTTGTGACATCTGCCAACCATATAATAGAAGAAATTAAACAATTTCGACTAGATAATGTTGACAAACGTTTGACGAAATAATAATATATGATACGATTTAAAAGTAGAATCGTTAAATAAAGGTGGTTAGTCGGCATGGTATTTAAATATTTGGTGATTGTAGAATCACCTGCAAAAGCAAAGACTATAGAAAAGTATTTAGGAAAAAATTATAAAGTGGTCGCAAGTGTCGGTCATTTAAGAGATTTACCAAAAAGCCGAATGGCCATAGATTTTGAACATGATTATGAGCCAGAATATATCTCAATTAGAGGTAAAGGCCCAATTATTAAAGAATTAAAAAAACAAGCAAAAAAAGCCCAAAAAGTTTATCTCGCAAGTGACCCGGATAGAGAAGGGGAAGCCATTGCGTGGCATTTGGCTCATTTGTTAGATTTGGATTTAAATGATGATAATCGTGTAGTATTTAATGAAATTACCAAAGACGCGGTTAAAGCAGCATTTAAAGAACCAAGAAAAATTAATCTAGATTTAGTCGATGCGCAACAAGCTCGACGTATTTTAGATAGAATTGTTGGTTATTCTATAAGTCCATTATTATGGAAAAAAGTAAAAAAAGGTCTAAGTGCGGGACGTGTTCAATCGGTTACACTTAAAATGATCATTGATCGTGAAAATGAAATTAAAGCGTTTATTCCAGAAGAATATTGGTCTATCACAGGTAATTTCTTAAAAGGACGTAAGAAATTTAAAGCAGCCTTTTATGGGATTGATGACAAAAAAATGGCATTAAAAAATACAGATGAAGTGCAAGATGTTCTTAAAAAGATAGACAATGATCAATTTGAAGTAACGGATATTATTAAAAAAGAACGAAAACGTAATCCGGCTAAACCATTTACAACAAGTAGTTTACAACAAGAAGCTGCAAGAAAAATTAACTTTAGAACACGTAAGACGATGATGGTCGCGCAACAGCTTTATGAAGGAATTGCTATAGGTAAAGAAGGTACTGTCGGGTTAATTACATATATGCGTACGGATTCAACTCGTTTGTCTGATACAGCAAAGACAGAGGCAGCTAAATATATTACAGAAACCTATGGCGAGGAATACTCTGTTGGGATGAAGGCTGATGGTAAGAAGAAATCTGGTTCTCAAGATGCCCATGAAGCGATTAGACCATCTAGTATTTTTAGAACACCTGAATCATTAGCTAAATATTTAGACAAAGATCAAATGAAGTTGTACAGCTTAATTTGGTCTCGTACAGTGGCTAGTTTAATGACGCCTGCCGTTTTAGATACAATGCGCGTTAGTTTGACACAAAACGGAGTCATTTTTGTCGCTAATGGCTCTAAAGTGAAATTCCCTGGATTCATGAAAGTTTATATTGAAGGTAAAGATGATGGCAAAGAAGAAAAAGAAAATATCTTGCCTGATTTGTCTGTAGGAGAAATGGTTAAATCGGTTGATATTGAACCGAAGCAACATTTTACTCAACCACCTGCAAGATATACTGAGGCAACTTTAGTTAAAACGCTAGAAGAAAACGGTGTAGGACGCCCCTCAACTTACGCGCCGACATTAGAAACCATCCAACGTCGCTATTATGTGAAGTTGGTCCAAAAGAGATTTGAACCAACAGAATTAGGCGAAATCGTTAATGAGTTAACAGTCGAGTTCTTCCCCCAAATTGTTAATATGAAATTTACAGCTGAAATGGAAACAGAGCTAGATAATATTGCCTTAGCAAAAGAAAAATGGGTAGATGTTATTGATAGATTTTACAAGCCATTTAAGGTAGAACTGGATAAAGCAGAAGTTGGAATGGAGAAGGTACAAATCAAGGATGAACCAGCTGGTTTTGATTGCGAATTATGTGGCTCACCAATGGTCATAAAACTAGGCCGTTTTGGTAAATTCTATGCTTGTAGTAATTTTCCTGAGTGTCGTCATACATTAGCAATTGTTAAAGAAATTGGGATGAAGTGTCCAACCTGCCATGAAGGCGAAGTTATTGAACGTAAGACGAAGAAAAATCGTATTTTTTATGGATGTAGTCGATACCCTGAATGTGAATTTACTTCTTGGGATAAACCAATTCCAAGAGATTGTCCAAAATGTAATCATTTCTTAGTTGAGAAAAAAGTAAAAGGTGGCAAACAAGTCATCTGTAGTCATTGTGACTATAAAGAAGAAATTCAAAAATAAAATTAGAGGTGAAGTATGGAACCCGTTGTTAAAATAATTGGTGCCGGTTTAGCCGGTAGTGAAGCCGCTTGGCAAGTTGCGCAAGCTGGTGTCAAAGTGCATTTATATGAAATGAAAAAAGAAAAAAGAACACCTGCGCAATCAACAGATAAATTTGCAGAATTGGTGTGTTCAAACTCATTGCGTGGTCGCAGTATTACCAATGCAGTTGGCTTGTTAAAAGAAGAGATGCGCCATTTCGATTCATTAATTATGCAAGCAGCTGATGCAACGGAGGTTCCAGCGGGTGGTGCTTTGGCGGTAGATCGTCATTTGTTCGCTGACTATATTACAGATAAAATTAGAAATCATCCGAATATCACTGTATTTGATGAAGAAGTACAACACATACCAGAAGATGGTGTGACCATTGTAGCAACAGGTCCACTAACTTCTGATACATTAGCAGCAGATATTGCGGCATTTACTAAATCTGAAGGTTTATATTTTTATGATGCGGCGGCACCTATCATTGAGAAATCATCTATCAATATGGACAAAGTATACTTGAAATCACGCTATGATAAAGGTGAAGCAGCGTACTTAAACTGTCCAATGAACAAAGAAGAGTTTTATGCTTTTCGTGAAGCCTTAGTCTCAGCAGAAGCGGCTCCACTAAATAGTTTTGAAGATATGAAAGTCTTTGAAGGCTGTATGCCAATTGAAGTGATGGCTGAACGTGGAGAAAAAACGATGCTATTTGGACCAATGAAGCCTGTTGGTCTAGAAGATCCTAAGACAGGTAAACGACCTTATGCGGTGGTACAACTACGTCAAGATAACGCAGCAGGGTCACTATTTAATATGGTTGGTTTCCAAACACATTTGAAATGGGGCGAACAAAAGCGTATTATCCAAATGATTCCAGGTTTAGAAAATGCTGAAATCGTTCGTTATGGTGTGATGCACCGTAATACGTTTATGAACTCACCAAAGATTATGCAACCAACTTACCAAACACGTGAACGTGAAAACTTATTCTTTGCTGGTCAAATGACGGGTGTTGAAGGCTATGTTGAAAGTGCGGCCAGTGGTTTGTTAGCAGGAATTAACGCTGCTAAATTAATCAAAGAAGAAGCTCCTATTATTTTACCTCGTGAAACAGCTATCGGTGCTATGGCATATTATATTACGCATGCTGAAGGCAAACATTTCCAACCAATGAATGTTAACTTTGGTATTATTGCGCCTTTAGATGAACGAATTCGTGATAAAAAAGAACGTTACACTGCAATTGCAGAAAGGGCTTTAGCAATTATCGAAAAAATTTAATAATCGGTAATCAGACCTACGAGAAATCGTAGGTCTTTTCTGATTGATTACTAAATATTTTTTTTAATATTTTATTAATTAATACGCAAGTCGGATTGTCAGGTAAAAATTCTTATGATAAGGTTAACAAGTAAGGGTGGTAATGTAGATGAAAGAAACATGGTTAGAGAGTTTTTTGACGTATTTAGTAATAGAAAAACATTTTTCGGAGCACACTAGAAAAGCTTATCATGATGATATTACTGACTATATGAATTTTTTGGAAGAAACTGGAGATGCTGATTTTTTTAGCGTAACCCCACAAGATGTCCGAGTCTATTTATCGTATCTTTATGATAAGAATTATAGTCGAACGTCTATTAGTCGTAAGATTTCAAGTTTGCGTTCGTTTTATCATTTTTTATTACAACAAGAGCAACTCACTGAGAATCCTTTTTCCTATGTACAGATGAAAAAAGGTCAATTACGGTTGCCACGGTTTTTATTTGAAAAAGAGATGGATGCATTGTTCGAAACGGCTAAAGGTGATACACCGCTTGATTATCGTAATCTTGCTATTTTAGAATTAATGTATGGGACGGGTATCCGTGTGAGTGAATGCTCAGGAGCCTTGATGAGCGATTTGGATTTCAACTTAGGTGTTATATTAGTGAGAGGTAAAGGTAATAAAGAACGTTATGTTCCATTTGGTTCATACGCTTCAGATGCGCTAACTGATTATATTGAGAACGCTCGCAATCCCTTGATGAGCAAATATGGTAAATCGCATGACGTGTTATTTGTCAATCATTACGGTGACCCAATCACCTCTAAAGGTATTGAATATATCTTAAAACAACTAATTAAAAAAAGTTCTTTAACAACGGATATTCATCCACATATGCTTCGACATACATTTGCAACACACCTTTTAAATAATGGAGCGGATATGAGAACCGTTCAAGAATTATTAGGTCACGTGAGTTTATCTTCTACACAAATTTATACGCATGTGACGAAAGAAAATTTACAAAAGAGTTATCGTAATTTTCACCCACGTGCTTAGTGAGTGAGCGATAATATCAAAGGAGATAGTAAAAAATGGGATTAACAACATTTCATAGTACAACCATTTGTGCGGTAGAAAAAAATGGAAAATTTGCCATGGCCGGCGATGGCCAAGTGACAATGGGAGAATCAGTTGTCATGAAGGGTACTGCTAAAAAAGTACGTAAAATATATAACGATCAAGTCGTTGTAGGGTTCGCAGGTAGTGTTGCGGATGCCTTTAACTTAGAAAATAAATTTGAAGCAAAGTTACATGAATTTAAAGGAAATTTAACCCGAGCAGCCGTCGAATTAGCGATGGAATGGCGTAGTGATAAAATGATGCAGAAGTTAGAAGCATTATTAATTGTAATGAATGACAAAGAAATGCTAATGGTTTCTGGAACAGGTGAAGTTATTACACCAGATGATGGAATTATTGCGATTGGTTCAGGTGGCAATTATGCGTTATCTGCTGCCCGTGCCTTAAAACGAGATGGTCGAGAGGATTTAACTGCAGCGGATATAGCCCGTGCGGCTCTAAACGTAGCAGGCGATATCTGCGTTTATACCAACCACAATATTATTGTAGAAGAGCTGTAAAGGACTGATGATAATGGGAAATATGAATAGAACACCAAGACAAATTGTATCAGAATTAGATCAATATATTATTGGGCAACAAAATGCCAAAAAATCAGTGGCAATTGCTTTAAGAAATAGATACCGTCGTATGCAATTAGATGAAGAAATGCAAAGAGAAGTAACACCAAAAAACATTTTAATGATTGGCCCAACAGGTGTTGGTAAAACAGAAATTGCTAGACGATTAGCTAAGACAGTTAATGCACCGTTTGTTAAAGTTGAGGCGACTAAATTTACAGAAGTAGGTTATGTTGGACGTGACGTTGAGTCAATGGTTCGCGATTTAGTTGAAGCAAGCATCCGCATCGTTCAAGAACAAAAATATAGTGATGTTTACTCAGAAGCAAAAAAAATTGCGGAAGACCGTTTGGTGAAATTATTAGTCCCTGGTATCAAAAAAGAACAAAAAGAGTCACGTAACCAGATGGATATGATGATGAAAATGATGAATGCGATGCAAAGTATGAATGATGCAGAAGAAGAAAAAGAAGAAGTCACCGAAAGTATTAAAGCTAATCGTGTAACAGTGAAAGATCAGTTACAAAAAGGCTTGCTAGATAATCGTGATATTACCATTGAAATTGAAGAGCCAAAAGTTCAAATGCCAATGGGAAATCCAGGTTTAGAACAAATGGGCTTTGATTTAGGGGATACTTTAAGTGCGTTAACACCGAAGAAAAAAGTGAAGCGTACGGTAACTGTTAAAGAAGCGCGTGAGATTTTAATTCAAGAAGAGTCTGAAAAACTTGTGAATAAAGCAGATATTCATAGCGAAGCAATTAAAGTTGCTGAAAATACTGGTATTATTTTTATTGATGAGTTTGATAAAATTACCTCTAAGTCGGATACCAATGGTCAAGTATCTCGTGAAGGTGTTCAACGTGATATTTTACCAATCGTTGAAGGTTCTCAAGTGACGACCAAATATGGTCCTATCAATACGGATCATATCTTATTCATTGCATCAGGTGCTTTTCATTTAAGTAAGCCAAGTGACTTGATTCCAGAGCTGCAAGGCCGTTTCCCGATTCGAGTTGAACTAGATGACTTGAGTAAAGAGGATTTTGTCCGTATTTTAACCGAACCAGAAAATGCTCTAGTTAAACAATATATGGCCTTATTAAAAACTGAGAATGTGAATGTTACTTTCTCAAAAGAAGCCATCGAAGAACTAGCAGATATTGCCTACAAAGTAAACGAAGAAACAGATAATATTGGAGCGCGTCGCTTACATACTATTTTAGAAAAATTACTAGAAGATTTATTATTTGAAGCGGCTGAAATGCAAATGGGTGACATCATGATTACACAACAATATGTGAATGAAAAACTTGGAGATATCGTTCAAAATCAAGATTTATCACGCTTTATTTTATAAAAAATAAATGAAAGAGGGCAACCTAATGTATACTCTGAGAAACAATCAAGTCACTGCTACGTTTAAAGCACAAGGGGCTGAATTAACGAGTTTAAAGTTGAATGAAAATGATGTTGAGTTTTTATGGCAAGGAGATCCTGAATTTTGGGGTCGACAAGCGCCAGTCTTATTCCCTTTTGTGGGTCGCTTAAAGGATGATACTTATAGATTTGAAGGGAAAACGTATCATTTGCCTCAGCACGGATTTGCACGTGATCAAGTATTTAATGTGTTGGAACATAGTAAGGAGCGTATTACTTTCTCTTTAAAGAGTTCGGCAGAAACAAAAGCCAATTATCCATTTGATTTTGAATTACAAATTATTTATCGGTTAGAGGGTAATCAATTAACAACGACTTATAGAGTTGAAAATTTAGGTTCCGATAAGATGTACTATTCGGTTGGAGGGCACCCAGCGTTTAATGTGCCGATTAATGGCGATGGGGCGTTTGAGGATTATAATTTAACTGTCAATTTTTCAACTGAAAGTTTGTTTTTACCATTGCAAGGGCCAAATATTGCAATGAACAAGAAGGAAGTTGTTGAACCGACATTTACTATTCCTTTATTGAGAGAAGTATTTAAAGGTGATGCGTTAGTTTATATGACTGACTTAGGACAGCAAACATTTACATTGCATTCTGAACAAAGTTCTCATCAATTAACCGTCTCTTATGAAGGACTACCTTTTGTCGGTATTTGGAGTCCTTATCCTAAAGAAGCACCGTTTGTTTGCATTGAACCATGGTTAGGAATTGCTGATACAATAGATGCTTCGGGTGAACTAACAGAAAAAATGGGGATTCAGATGTTAGATGCTGCACAAGTGTCTACATCGAGTTACCAAATTGTGATTAAATAAAAAAACTCAATCATTCACGCTCTTTACTAGAGGTGAATGATTGAGTTTATTTTTTCTTGTTTAAGCCAAAAGGGACCTTGTTCTCAGTACCATCTTTAATCCTTGAAATATTATCTTTGTGACGATAGAAGATAAACGCACTGACGGCAGCTGCAACAATTGTTAAGACCCAATTAAAATCGGGTAAAATAGTTGGCCAAATGAATGGCAATAAAATGGTTGAAAGCGTGACGATAACGGCTGCAATCATACTAGATAAACTAACCATACTCGTGATAAACAAGCAAACCACAAAAATAGCTACGGCATAAAGAAAGAATAGGGGTGAATATGCTAGTAACATCCCCGCACTAGTTGCGACAGCTTTACCGCCTTTAAATCTGGCAAAGATAGGGAATGTGTGCCCGATTATAGCAGCAATGCCTCCCCATAATATAGGCAAATCTGAATGGAATAATAAAGGCAAGCTAGTAGCTAATGTTCCTTTAAGTACATCCGCAAGTAATACGACAACGCCAGCTTTTTTTCCTAACACTCTAAATGTGTTGGTTGTTCCAGTATTACCACTTCCGTATTCACGGATATCTTTTTGATAAAATAATTTGCCAATCCAAACGCCTGAAGGGATCGAACCTAAGAGATAGGCAAGTAGTAAAATAATGATAGTCATTGTTCTCTCCTCACTATGTTGTGGATTTATTTTACCATGGATTAATAGTCTTAACAAATGTTGTTTCACAAATATTTATGGTAAAATGAAAAGGAAAATTTTTGTAAATGTTAAATTAATAAGAAATTGAAGGTGTTTGTATGATGGTAACAAGTTGGAACAGACCGACCACATTGATAGTAAATAAAAAAGCGATTCAATTCAATATAGCACAGGAGCAAAAGCGATTAAAATCGGGGCAAGAACTTTTTGCAGTGATAAAAGCTGATGCATATGGTCATGGCGCAATTGAAGTAGCAAAAACAGCTTTATTACAGGGCGTTAATGGCTTTTGTGTCTCTAATATTGATGAAGCGGTTGAATTACGTGAAGCAGGTATTTTATTACCTATATTAATCCTGGGAGTTGTTTCCCCAACATTGGCGCCACTTGCCCAACAATATGATCTGACACTAACGGTAGCCAACGAAGAGTGGTTAAGATATGTCGCAACTAACAATGACTTAGATACTCAAAAAGCACCATTAAAGGTTCACCTAAAAATTGATACAGGCATGCATCGCATAGGATTTAATAAAATAGACGACATGGTTAAAAGTGTACAGTTTATCCAATCTCACCCATTATTGACTTATGAAGGAATCTTTACGCATTTTGCAACAGCAGACGAAGAAGATACAACTTACTTCGATGAACAAGTAGCAACATTCACTGAATTTGTCAAAAAAAGTCCAGTTAAACCTAAATATATTCATTGCGCTAATAGTGCAACTGCTATTTGGCATGAAGACTGTCCTACTAATATAGTTCGTTTAGGGATAGGTTTATATGGATTGAATCCATCAGGAGATGTGCTATCTTTACCATATGAATTAAAACCCGCTGCTAGTTTAACAACCGAGTTAGTCTTTGTTAAACAGTTACATGTAGGAGATAAAGTGAGTTACGGGGCGACCTATCAGGCAAGTGAAGACGAATGGATAGGAACACTTCCAATCGGCTATGCGGATGGATGGAACCGTAAGTTACAAGGGTTTAAAGTGTTAGTTGATGGAAATTACTGTGAAATTATTGGGCGAGTTTGTATGGATCAGTGTATGATTCGATTACCTAAATATTATTCGCCGGGCACTACAGTTACGCTGATGGGTGAAGACAATGGACAAGTAATTGATGCTAATGATATCGCACATTATTTAGAGACTATTTCCTACGAAGTGCTATGCGGTATTAGTACACGAATTCCCCGTAAATACGTATAAAACATATGAATTGCTTGAAACGACTCTTTCTTATAAAATGAACAGTGAGCTATCAAAACTGTAGGAGGTTTATTATGAGAAAAGTAGATAATATTTTAGCATTAGTTGGGGAAACACCTTTAGTGAAATTAAATCATTTAGTTGATGAGAACGATGCAACCGTTTATATGAAATTAGAATTTTTTAATCCTGGTGGAAGCGTGAAAGATCGTATTGCAGTTGGAATGATTGAACAAGCTGAAAAGGAAGGCTTAATTAAACCAGGTGATACCATTGTAGAACCAACAAGTGGGAACACTGGTGTTGGCTTAGCAATGGTTGCTGCAGCAAAAGGGTACAAATCAGTGATTATTATGCCTGATACAATGAGTATCGAACGTCAAAAATTAATGAAAGCATACGGTGCGGACTTAATCTTAACACCAGGTGCTGAGGGAATGAAAGGTTCAATTGCAAAAGCAACGGAATTAGCAGCGCAAGATGGCTTCTTTATGCCATTACAATTCAATAACGCAGCAAATCCTGCTAAGCATGAAGAATCAACTGGTAGAGAAATTTTAGCAGCTTTTGAAGGTGAAAAAATTGATGCGTTTGTGGCAGGGGTCGGAACAGGTGGTACCATTACAGGTGTTCAACGTGTATTAAGTGCACATGATTCTGAAACAACATTCTATGCAGTAGAACCAGCAGAATCAGAAGTCTTACGTGGAGGGGCTCACTCACCACATAAGATTCAAGGGATTGGCGCAGGTTTTATCCCTGAAGTGTTAGATCAAGACGCTTATGATGAAATTATTCCTGTACCAAGTGATGACGCGATTGCAACTGGTCGTGAAGTGGCTCAAAAAGAAGGGATTTTAGTGGGGATTTCAGCTGGCGCAGCGATTAACGCCGCTGTTCAAGTAGCTAAACGATTAGGTAAAGGTCATAACGTTGTTGTCGTTGTTCCAGACAATGGCGAACGATACTTATCAACTGCTTTATATGATTTTTCTGAATAATATAGCATACGAAGTCACTCATCTTTGGATGGGTGGCTTTTTTACGTTAACTATTAGCGATTTATCTTGGAAATATGGTAAGATGATTAACGTCGAAAACACGTAGGAAAGGAAGATTTCATGAAAATAGAAAATGCTATTTTACATATGTTGGACTTTGAAAATAGTTCAACCGTATTATCTCAAGGTGAGTTAGCTGTTAAAGAACCTGTTATTCAACAATATTTAGATAAGTTAGTGTCAAAGTTTTTAGAAGGTGATTTAAAAACAGGAGAGTTGCCAACGGACAATGAGATTGTTCAAAGTGTTAGAAATACTGAGCAAACATTTATTGAGATGAGCCAAACGTTAGCCAACGCTTATTTTGATGGCTTAAAAACTGCTGAAGAAGTGAGCAATGGTGATTTGTTAGTTGTGGCAGGATTAGGTAATGATGAAGAACCATTTATAGGAATGTTTAAACTTAATTACAAGCCAGCCTATACCCATTTTGTTGATTATGTGGACGATCAAATGGTCAATAATATTATCATGAACAAAGCAATTTTACCAAGCATGAGTCAACGAGTAGATGAAGGCATTGTGATTGCCCTGGAAACGTTAAACTATCAATCCATTGAGAAAAAATACAAACTGGATGGTCGCAGAGTAAATTATTTAAGTGATTGCTTATTTGAAGTTCAATCGTTACCTAGTGCGATTGATAATATAAAACTTGTAAAAAAAGCGGTGAAATCAGTAGCAGATAAATACAATGTTGAGGCTTATGAAAGTTTAGCAAACGTTCAACAGGCAATATATGAAAGTATTGAAGAAGAAGGAATTATTAGTAATGAACGGATTGCTGAAGCTGTTTTTGAAGATAATCACCAAGCAAAAGAAGAATACAAAGAATATCTTTCAAAAACTAATTTTCATGAAGATGTTCCGACTAATGTGCCTAAATTAGAGAAAAAATTTAGTAAGCAAAAATTGAAATTAGCAAATGGTATCGAACTATCTGTTCCAATTGATATTTATCAAGACAAAGAAGTGATTGAGTTCATCAACAATCCAGATGGCACGATTTCTGTGATGATCAAAAATGTTGAAGCGATTATGAATAAATTTTAAGCAAAAAGCATTGAAAACTAAATAGGTTTCAATGCTTTTTTATTAGAAATCAATTAGTTTTTTATGAGGGAATACGGTATAATTTATTCATGTGAGTTAGGGGGATAGCTGATGAGTAAAGCAAAAAGTGTAGAAGCATGGCTAAAGGCTGAACAATATTTGTATAATGTGACACCAATTTTGTTTATAATAGGCGTTTTTTTATTATTTATGATGGTTTTTTTGCTGTTGTATGTAAAGAATAGAGACTTTAAATGGAAGTGGCAATTCGTGATAGGTAGTCTAGCGATAATGGCAGCAATGGTCTTGTACTTGAATATTGGCAATACTAAATACGGTTGGTATCGACAAGAAAGTCTAAATGTTACCACAGCCATTCGTGATCGCCAAAAGAAAATATTTGGCTATCACTTGAAAGGGTTTACCCCACCTAAAGTCTATGATAAAGCTAAAATAGAAGCAACAGGACTTTATACACGTCATGCAATTCAAGAATCGGATGGTTTAACGTATATCGGGGAAACAGAGTATTTATATTATTTTAAAGTGTATAAAAAACTTTATAACGTGAGTAAAAATGCTGATTTTATTGAATTTGTTGAGGGCATAGAGAAACCACAATTTATAGGCTTTAATTATACGTTGAATAATCTCGAATTGGTCGAGATTGGTTTTAGAACAGAAGTCGGACCGCTTTATACAAACTTACAATTACCTAAATCTATGGTAGACCAACTTTATGAGCATCGAGGCGGCAAAACAGAAGTTTACGATTACTAAAAGATGCAACCAGTCAGCGTGATCTGATTGGTTTTTTTATCGTTTTTTGTACATGTTTCGTATTTTTAATCAGCCAAATAATAGCGAAAGTATGTTCGGTATGGTAAAATAAGTGGATAAGCAAATGAGAAGGAAGTGATGATAAGATGATAGAAAGACAGACCGATATCACCTTTGATTTAGTGTCGAAATATCAACCTAATGGCGATCAACCTGCTGCGATTCATCGCTTAGTTGATAACCTTAATCACCATGTGAAAGAACAAATTTTACTTGGTGCAACTGGAACGGGTAAAACATTTACGATTTCAAATGTTATTAAAGAAGTCAATAAACCCACGCTTGTCATTGCACATAATAAGACGTTAGCAGGACAATTATATAGCGAGTTAAAAGAGTTTTTTCCTAATAATGCGGTTGAATATTTTGTAAGCTATTATGATTATTATCAACCGGAGGCTTATGTACCATCGAGTGATACTTACATTGAGAAAGATTCAAGTGTCAATGATGAGATTGATAAGTTACGTCATTCAGCCACTAGTTCATTATTAGAACGTAATGATGTTATTGTCGTAGCGTCGGTTTCTTGTATATACGGATTAGGTGATCCTAACGAATACCGCAAAAAAGTCTTGTCTTTACGTGTAGGAGCCGAAATGGATCATAGTGAGTTGTTACGTCGTTTAGTGGCGATTCAATTTGAGCGCAATGATATCGACTTTCAACGTGGTCGTTTTCGTGTGCGCGGAGATGTTGTTGAGATTTTTCCTGCTTCACGTGATGAACGGGCATTACGCATTGAATTTTTTGGCGATGAAATTGAGCGAATTCGTGAAGTGGATGCGTTAACAGGTGAAATTGTCGCTGATCGTGAACATGTCGCCATTTTTCCGGCCACTCACTTTGTGACAGATGAGAATGATATGGAAGAGTCTATCAAGAAGATTGAAGCAGAGCTTGAAGAACGACTGAGTGAACTTCGTGATGAGGATAAGTTATTAGAAGCGCAACGTTTAGAACAGCGGACTAATTATGATCTTGAAATGGTTCGTGAAATGGGTTACTGCTCAGGTATTGAGAATTATTCACGTCATATGGATGGCCGTAAAGAAGGTGAGCCACCGTACACATTGATTGACTTTTTCCCAGATGATTTCTTGATTGTGGCCGATGAGTCACATGTGTCACTGCCTCAAATTAGAGGGATGTATAATGGAGACCGTGCCCGTAAACAGATGTTAGTTGATTATGGTTTTCGTTTACCAAGTGCTTTAGATAATCGACCGTTACGTTTAGAAGAATTTGAGGAACGTGTCAATGAAATTATTTACGTTTCAGCAACACCTGGTCCATATGAGATGGAACGAACCGATCAAGTAATCGAACAAATTATTCGTCCGACAGGTCTTTTAGATCCAGTGATTGAAGTTCGTCCAATTATGGGACAAATTGATGATTTGGTTGGTGAAATTAATGAACGTATTGAAAAAAATGAACGCGTGTTTATCACAACGTTAACGAAAAAAATGTCAGAGGACTTGACCGATTACTTGAAAGAATTGGGTATCAAAGTTAAATATCTACATAGCGACATTAAAACATTAGAACGTACCGAGATCATTCGAGATTTACGTTTAGGTGAATTTGATGTCTTGGTGGGGATCAATTTACTTCGTGAGGGATTAGATGTGCCAGAAGTATCACTTGTGGCTATTCTAGATGCTGATAAGGAAGGTTTCTTACGTAGTGAGCGTTCATTGATACAGACGATTGGGCGTGCAGCACGTAACTCGGAAGGACGTGTTATTATGTATGCCGATAAAGTGACCGATTCTATGCAAAAAGCAATAGATGAAACAACACGACGTCGTACGATACAAATAGCATACAATGAAGAACATGGTATAGTGCCAACCACCATCAAAAAAGATATTCGTGAATTGATACGTATCACAAAAGAAGCAGATCATGAAGAAACGGCAGCATCGGTTAATTCATATCATGAGTTAAGTAAACAAGAAAAACGTGAGATTATCATGAAACTCGAACAAGAAATGAGAGATGCTGCCAAAGCGCTTGATTTTGAACGAGCGGCAACATTGCGTGACACAGTATTAGAACTAAAAGGTGATTTATAGGAAGGTGAAAAAGTGGCAAATGACAAACTTGTAATTCGTGGGGCACGTGCCCATAATTTGAAAAATATAGATGTCACCATACCAAGAGACAAATTAGTGGTGGTGACCGGTCTTTCTGGTTCAGGGAAAAGCTCGTTAGCGTTTGATACGATTTATGCCGAAGGACAACGACGTTATGTTGAAAGTCTCTCTTCATATGCACGTCAATTTTTAGGACAAATGGATAAGCCCGATGTAGATAGCATTGACGGTCTGAGTCCAGCAATATCGATTGATCAAAAGACAACGAGTAAAAACCCACGTTCAACAGTGGGGACAGTGACAGAAATTAATGATTATTTACGTTTACTTTATGCCCGTGTAGGTGTACCTGTTTGTCCTAATGATGGGACAGTGATCGAAAGTCAATCCGTTGAACAAATGGTGGATCGTGTCTTAACTCTTGAAGAACGTAGCAAAGTTCAAATATTGGCACCTATTGTTGTAGGAAAAAAAGGCCAACATAAAAAAATTCTTGAAAAAGTAAAAAAAGAAGGATATGTTCGCGTTAGAATTGACGGCGAAATATATGATATAAGTGAACTTCCTGAGTTAGATAAGAACAAGAAACATACCATAGAAATTATTGTCGATAGGATTGTGGTAAAAGAAGGTATTCGCTCTCGTCTATTTGATTCGTTTGAAGCAGCGTTGCGATTAGCAGATGGTTATGCTATTGCTGATGTAATGGGGGTTGAAGAGCTATTATTTAGTGAACACTACGCATGTCCTTATTGTGGATTTACTGTTGGAGAAGTTGAACCCAGATTATTTTCTTTTAATGCACCATTTGGAGCGTGTAGTGAGTGTGATGGTTTAGGCGTCAAAATGGAAGTCGATCCAGATTTGGTTGTGCCAGATACAAGCAAAACCTTGGAAGAAGGGGCAATTGCACCTTGGAATCCCATTAGTTCTAATTATTATCCGACTTTATTAAGACAGGCGTGTGAGACGTTTGGAATTCCAATGGATCAACCTTTTGAAACATTAAGTGTCGAACAAAAACAATTGATATTTTATGGGTCAGGGGATAAGCAGTTTCATTTCCATTACCAAAATGACTTTGGTGGGGTTCGGGATGTCGATATGACATTTGAAGGGATTTTGACCAATATTGATCGTCGTTTCCGAGAATCTTCAAGTGATTACACACGCGAACAAATGCGATTATATATGACGGAGTTACCTTGTCAAAGCTGTCATGGCTACCGACTAAATCCACAAGCTTTATCCGTTAAAGTTGGCGGTAAGCATATTGGCGAATTAAGTTCATTAGCAATTAATGATTCGCTGGCGTTTATTCGTTCAATTGAGTTATCTGAAAAAAATCAAATGATTGCACGTCCAATTTTTAAGGAATTAAATGATCGCTTGACGTTCTTAATAAATGTCGGCCTAGATTATTTGAATTTAAGTCGGGCTTCGGGGACACTTTCCGGTGGAGAAGCACAACGTATTCGTCTAGCAACCCAAATTGGTTCTAATTTATCAGGCGTTCTTTATATCCTAGATGAGCCTTCGATAGGTCTTCATCAACGTGATAATGATCGCTTAATCGAGTCGTTACGACAAATGCGAGATTTGGGGAATACGTTAATTGTTGTAGAGCATGATGAGGATACGATGATGGCCGCGGACTATTTGATTGATATTGGTCCAGGAGCAGGAGATGCCGGTGGACAAATTGTAGCAGCTGGAACACCTGAAGAAGTGATGAATAATGATGCTTCTTTAACGGGACAATATTTGGCAGGTAAACGAGAAATCAAGGTGCCTGAAGAGCGTCGCAAAGGTAATGGTCAAGTGGTTACCGTACACGGAGCAACAGAAAATAATTTGAAAAATATTACGGTTGATTTTCCAATGGGGAAATTCGTGGCTGTAACAGGAGTATCTGGTTCAGGTAAGAGTACGCTTGTTAATGGTATTCTGAAGAAAAGTCTCGCACAAAAAATAAACCGAAATACGCATAAACCGGGTAAACATAAGAAGATAACCGGGTATGAGGGGATTGAACGTTTAGTCGATATCGACCAAAGCCCAATCGGACGTACGCCAAGAAGTAACCCGGCAACTTATACGAGTGTGTTTGATGATATTCGTGATTTGTTCACTAAAACGAACGAAGCTAAAATTCGTGGCTATAAGAAAGGTCGCTTTAGTTTTAATGTGAAAGGTGGACGCTGTGAAGCTTGTAAAGGCGATGGGATTATTAAAATTGAAATGCACTTTTTACCAGATGTTTATGTTCCTTGTGAAGTTTGTCATGGACATCGTTATAACTCTGAAACATTAGAAGTTCGTTATAAAGGTAAAAATATTGCGGATGTTTTGGAAATGCGAGTAGAAGAAGCAGTAGAGTTTTTCCAAACTATTCCTAAAATAAAGCGTAAGCTACAAACAATTGTAGATGTGGGCTTAGGATATGTAACACTAGGACAACCTGCTACAACTCTTTCCGGTGGAGAAGCACAACGTATGAAACTCGCTAGTGAACTACATAAACGTCAAACAGGTTCGAGCTTTTATATTTTAGATGAGCCAACAACAGGTCTTCATTCTGAAGATATTCGTCGATTATTAGAAGTGCTACAACGTTTAGTTGACGCCGGTAATACCGTATTAGTTATAGAACATAACTTGGATGTTATAAAGACAGCCGATCATGTAATTGATTTAGGTCCAGAAGGTGGCGCTGGTGGTGGCATGGTAATCGCTGAAGGCACCCCTGAAGAAATTATGCAAGTGAAAGAAAGTTTTACAGGGTATTATTTAAAAAAAGTATTGAAGTAAGCTTCTAACAAGCAGAAAAGACTGAATTTTCGGTCTTTTCTTTTTTAATGATTGAGACACGCCCGGAATGTGTTATAATGATATGAATGATTAATAAGGGGGAAAGAGAATATGGTTGATAGTTTAAAATTAGTAGTCATCACAGGGATGAGTGGTGCAGGAAAAACAGTAGCAATGCAAAGTTTTGAAGACATGGATTATTTCTGTATTGATAATTTACCACCAGGCTTATTACCCAAGTTTTGGGAATTAATAAAAGAAAATGGTAAAGTGACAAAATTAGCTTTAGTTATTGATTTACGCTCACGTAATTTCTTTGAAGAATTACAGCAAGTACTGGTTCAAATGGAAGATACACAAATGATTGAAACAAGTATTGTCTTTTTAGATGCTTCGGATGAAGAGCTTGTTTCTCGTTACAAAGAAACAAGACGAACACATCCGTTAGCCATGGATGGCTTAGTAACTGAAGGTATTCGTAAGGAACGCGCGTTATTAGAAGAAATTAAAGCCGAAGCAATGGTTATTGATACAACAAATTTGAGCCCTCGTCAGCTGCGTGATCGCATCATGTTGGAATTCAAAGGGGATAATACACACACATTCCGTGTTGAAATGGTCTCGTTTGGTTTTAAATATGGCTTACCAATAGATGCTGATATTGCGATGGATGTCCGTTTTTTACCAAACCCTCATTATATTGAAGAACTACGCCCTATGACAGGAATGGATCAACCAGTTTATGATTATGTGATGAGTTTTGAAGAGACGGAAAAATTTTATCAACAATTTAAAGACTTAATTCTTTCAATTTTACCCGGCTATAAAAAAGAAGGAAAAACAAGCTTGACGATTGCTATTGGCTGTACGGGAGGTCAACACCGCTCAGTAGCGTTAACGGAACGCTTAGCAAAAGAAATCAAAGAAACAGAGATTTATCCAGTAAACATCACCCACCGAGATAAAGGCAAACGTAAAGAATCGGTGAATCGTTCATGAGAACTTATCGTATTAACAAGCCTAAAATAGTTGTGATAGGTGGGGGAACGGGTTTGCCGGTCATTTTAAGAGGATTAAAAAATCAAGGGGCGGATATTACCGCAATCGTTACCGTAGCCGATGATGGTGGAAGCAGTGGCTCGTTACGAGAAACGATTAAAATAGCACCACCAGGGGATTTAAGAAATGTACTCGTTTCTCTATCTGAAATGCCTAAACTTTATGAAGATTTGTTTCAGTATCGTTTCAAAAAAGAAGACGATTTTTTAGCTAATCATTCAGTAGGTAATTTAATTATTGCCGCTTTAACCGAGATGCGTGGCAGTATGTATGAAGCCGTTCAATTATTAGGAAAAATCATGCAAGTAGACGGTAATATATACCCGGTTTCTGAAAAGTCATTAACGTTACATGCAGAATTTGATGATGGCACGGTTATCTCTGGTGAATCAAAAATAGCCAAACATCGTGGCAGTATCGAAAAAGTTTATGTTTCAAATGCGTATGATGATGAACAACCAAATGCAGCTAGAAAAGTAGTTCAAGCGATTCTAGATGCTGATATGATTGTCTTAGGGCCGGGTAGTTTATTCACAAGTATTTTACCAAACTTAATGGTTAAAGAAGTCGGAGAAGCATTAAATAACACTAAAGCAGAAATTGTATATATTTGTAATATCATGACGCAAAAAGGCGAAACCGAACATTTTTCAGATGCGAATCATGTACAAGTGTTACACAAGCATTTAGGAAATAAATTTATTGATACGGTGATTGTCAATATTCAAAAAGTGCCAGAAAATTACATTGATAATGAGAAGTATGATGAGTATCTTGTGCAAGTAACACATGATTTTAATGCATTGCGAGCAGAAGAGTGTCGTGTTATCTCAGCTGATTTATTGAAATTAGAAAAAGCAAGTGTGTTTCATGACTCTGATAAGGTAGTGTCTGAATTGTTCACATTATTATATGACCGTAAGAAAAAATAAGGAGTGTTAGTGAATGTCTTTTGCATCAGATGTTAAAAAAGAACTAACGACCTTGGATGTTCACCGCGAATCTGCTAAAGCAGAACTAGCAGCTCTGATTAGAATGAATGGTGCCTTGTCTTTGGCAAACCGCCACTTTGTTCTGAATGTACAAACGGAAAATGCAGCTATCTCTAGACGCATTTATACGTTATTACGAGATCATTATGACGTCCAAGCAGAATTTATCGTTAGAAGAAAAATGAAATTAAAGAAAAATAATATTTATATTGTTCGCTTAAAACAAGATACCCAATCTATCTTAACGGATTTAGATATTTTTGATGATTACGGTTTATCTGATCAAATTTCAGATATGATTATTGGTAACAATGAGCGTATGAAAGCTTATTTACGTGGTGGATTTTTGGCGGGTGGCTCAGTTAATAATCCAGAAACCAGTCGTTATCACCTAGAGATTTATTCTTTGTATGAAAATCATAGCCGAGAATTACAAGAAATTATGGGATATTTTGATTTAAATGCCAAAACATTAAGTCGCCGTAATGGTTACATTACTTATCTAAAAGGAGCAGAAGATATTTCTGATTTTTTGACCTTGATAGGGGCAACAACAAGCATGTTGAAGTTTGAAGATGTACGTATCGTCCGTGATATGCGTAATTCTGTGAATCGTTTAGTTAACTGTGAAACGGCCAATATGTCTAAGACAATTGATGCAGCAACTAAGCAAATTGAAAGTATTCAATACATAGAGTCACGCGTTGGTTTAGAATCATTGAATCATAAATTAAGAGAAGTGGCAGAACTACGCTTGATGCATCCAGAAATTAGTTTAAAAGAGCTTGGAGAGATTGCTCCTTCAGGCCCCATTTCTAAGTCAGGCGTGAATCACCGTATTAGAAAAATTATCGAGTTTGCCGATAAGCTAAGAGAACAAGGATAATAATGAAAAGAGAGTTAACCATTTTGGCTAACTCTCTTTTTTATCTGCGATATTTATTAGTAATTTGTTTTAATTCAATTTTGCGATCTTCAATCATTTCATTTAATTGATCTGAGAATTTCTCGAAAATTTCTCGTCCGCTTTGGTAGACATAGGCGCCTTCTGAACGAATTACTTTAGGGTCCAAAACAACTTTACGTTGCGCAATATTTTTGAAAAATTCTTCTACTAAAAAAGTAGGCAAATAATAATGGTTTTGAGCACAAAAACTTTGAATATAGATAAAGTCATCAATTGATATTTTGACATCATCAAATTTAACCGCTCGTTCGTAATCACTTAACAAGGCGCTTTCTTTGATTTCTATATCTCTTTTTTGAAGTACTTCGTTTATTTTTTTATTTAATAAAACTAAAATATCAATTTCTTTCATTTTATTTTTTATTTCTTCTCGTCGATCAATTTCAGATAAAAATTGTCGAATACTAATTTTTACAGCAATAATAGCGATAAAAGCTCCAATCAAAACACCTAACAACTCTGTCATAAAAAAACCTCCCAATAATTCTATATTAAATATATCAAATTAACCGCGAAACGAAAAGACAAACCTAAAGATTGACCAAAATTGACCTTTAGAGTAAACTTTATTTATATAAAGGTTTTCTTATGTTACAATAAGTAACAACAGATGAATTTAGGAGGAACTATTATGAATTTAATACCAACAGTCATTGAACAATCTTCAAGAGGTGAAAGAGCCTACGATATTTATTCACGTTTGCTAAAAGATAGAATTATCATGTTAAGTGGCCCAATCGATGATAATGTCTCTAATGCAGTGATTGCTCAACTATTATTTTTAGATGCGCAAGATTCTGAAAAGGATATCTATTTATATATTAATTCACCAGGTGGTAGTGTTTCTGCTGGGTTAGCTATTTTTGATACTATGAATTTCGTGAAAGCAGATGTTCAGACAATCGTTTTAGGTATGGCTGCTTCAATGGGTAGCTTCTTACTAGCTGCTGGGGCAAAAGGTAAACGTTACGCTTTGCCAAATGCAGAGATTATGATTCACCAACCACTAGGAGGCGCGCAAGGTCAAGCAACAGAAATCGAGATTGCCGCTCGTCATATTTTAAATACTCGCGAACGTTTAAATAAAATCTTATCAGAACGTACTGGTCAACCGATTGAAGTGATTGAAAAAGATACGGACCGTGACAACTTTATGTCAGCTGAAGAAGCAAAAGCATATGGTTTAGTTGATGAAATTATGGAAAGTAGTAAAAATCTAAAAGCGTAGGATGTGAGTGAAATGGAAAATATTCAACCAGCAGTGACAAACGAAGTAGGTATTCAATTAGGTGATGCTGATGCACCAGTTGTAGTTAAAGAATATGTTAATTTACGTTGTCCGTATTGTCGTCAATGGTTTCATGATTCAAAAGAAACTTACGCACAATTAATTGCCGATGGAACCGTACGACGTGTCATTAAATTATTTAACAAAGAAAAGTTTGGTTTACATTACGCTAATGCAATGCATGACTATGTTCCTAAAAATGGTACCTATGAGGAAACAGTCGCTGTTTTAGAAGCTATTTATGATTCTCAAACAGAGTGGGGACCAATGGACCGTGAAAATAGTTTAGGAGATGTATGTGCTTATGCTGAAGGGACATTAGGTCTTGTGAAAGATGCAGATACACAAATGCAAGAAGCTATATTAGATGAAACAACTCAAGCGGGTATTCGCTTTATTCCAACAATGATTATTGGAGATAACGTATTCGATCAAAAAATTACGCAAGAAGCGTTTGTTTCATTAATAAACGAAGCTAAATAACGTCGTGAAGAGGTGTGATGTTTATCATCATGCCTCTCATTTTTTTAGGAGTAGCATATGGAAATAAGACAAGCAAATCATGGAGAATTTAATCATATTTTACAATTGTTAAAGCAAGCTGCAACAAGGATAAAAAATACAGGTTCTACACAATGGGCACATGTTTTAGAAGGAAAAGAAGATCAGCAGTTATTAACACATTTATTAAACCAAGAAGTAATGGTAGGTATTATGGATAATGAAATAATCAGTGTGTGTTATTTGACGAAAAGAATGTCCGATTGGGATTGTAATCTTTGGGGCAATCGTTCAACGCCTCATGATTTCCCAACCTATTATTTGCACAAGTTAGCTTTAGCAGATGGTTATCAAGGTAAAGGCAAAGCAGATACCTTTCTTCTATCCCTCCAAAAACACATGAAACAGAAGTACCCAGAAGGTAGCACTATTCGTTTAGACTGTATGGCTGAAAAAAACATATTAATGGACTTATATGAAAGAGTGGGCTTTGAATTTGTTGCAAGAAGAGACAATATTCAACTATCAGATCATACTGCTCCATTTAATATTTATCACTGGTGCTCTCATGTTGTAAATGAAGAAATCAATAGCCAATCATAGGATATTATGCTATGATTATAAAGAGTTATTCTGGGAGTATAGGAGGTTCATTACATGTATAATTTTTTAGTAGGTGTTATGATTATAGTATCAATCTTAATTATCATCGCGGTAATGATGCAACCAAGTAAACAAAATAGTGCAGCTAGTGCCTTTACAGGTGGAGCAGATCAATTATTTGGGAAGCAAAAAGCTCGTGGTTTTGAAGCAGTTATGCAAAAATTCACAGCAGTATTAGCCGTTTTATGGATGGTTGTTGCGGTTGCATTAGCATTCATAGCATAATAACCCAATGATAAAGTCTCCTTCTTTAGGAGGCTTTTTTTTAGAGAATCAGATGTTAAACATATCAGTTAATTGAGGTGGGAAAATGAGTTATAATGAAAATAATGAACCATTATTTTTTGAGGGTGGTCATAGAGGCGTTATCTTATTACATGCCTACACGGGTAGTCCTAATGATGTGCGTTCATTAGGGAGATATTTGAATAGCAAAGGATATTCAGTTTGTTTACCTACTTTTGCAGGTCATGCAACGGAACAACCTGAAAATATACTTGCGAAGGGTACAATCGATTGGCAACAAGACGTGAGTGACAGCATAGCATTTATGCAAGCAAAAGGAATTCAACAACTAGCTATTTTTGGCTTATCGCTGGGTGGCGTTTATGCAACCAAAAGTTTAGCTAACTATTCAGATGTTTTTATAGGTGGTGGTGCCTTTTGCTCGCCATTAACACCTACAACCAAAAACAATATTTTTCCAGTATTTTTAAACTACGCTGAAACGTTAATTAAGAAACATAGTCAAACAGAGCTAGAAGTTAGAAGAAGAATGGAAAACGTTAACTATCAATTAACCAAACAATTAAAAGATATCAACGAATTACAAAAGCATGTCGAGGGATGTATTAGTGAAATTCAAGCACCGTATTTTTTTGCGCAAGGGGAATTAGACCAACTAGTAGACCCTAATGCAATAAAAGAAACGATGCAACTATTTACATCAACCACAATAGAATTGCACTATTATCCAAAGAGTGGTCATGTAGTGACAGTCGGTCCTGAAAAAAATCAATTTCAAGAGGATGTCCTAACGTTTGTTAATTCGTTAGATTGGACTAGGAGTGAATAAATGAAAAAAACAATTAGAGAAAGTATTATTTCTTTTATGGAAACATCGGATAAAGCGAGTTTTTCTATTCAAGAAATAGCGGCTGGTTTAGAATTAGAACAAAGCCAAAATTTTAAGTTATTAGTTCAAACAATTGCCAGTATGGAGCGAGACAAAGAAGTAGAATTTACAAGTAAAGGTAAAATCAAATTACCTATGGAGCTAACAATAGAAGGAACTTTTAGAGCTAATGACCGAGGCTTTGGTTTTGTCACTATCTCACCAGAAGAGCCAGATGTGTATATTGCTAAGGAGATGACTAATTTCGCGTTAAACGGGGATACCGTTAAACTTGATATTATCAAGCCAGGTAATCCAATTGATAATCAAGCAGCAGAAGGACGCATTGTTGAAGTTATCGCTCGTGCAATGACACAGCTAGTAGGAGAGTTTGTTGCATATGATGAAGACCTAATCAATGAAACTGGGCTGTATGGGTACATTTCACCTAAAAGTAAATTGATGAGTCATTATAAAGTCTACATTGCCGCAGAAGGCATTCACCCAGAAGATGGTGAAATATGTGTGGTTGAAATCACTCATTATCCAGAAAAGGGCTATGAGGATCAAATAGAAGGTATTGTCAAACAAACGATTGGTCATAAAAATGAGCCAGGCATGGATATCTTAACTATTGCAATGCAACATGGTATTTTAACAGAGTTTTCAGCAGATACATTAGCTCATGCTGAAAAAGTGCCAGAAGAAGTACCAGAAGAAGATATGAAAGATCGATTAGATTTACGAGATGAATTAATCATCACTATTGACGGAGCGGATGCTAAAGATTTAGATGATGCTGTACAAGTGAAAAAACTAAGTAATGGAAATTATCAATTAGGCGTTTATATTGCGGATGTTTCTCACTATGTAACGGAAGGGTCACCTTTAGATATAGAAGCGCAAGAACGTGGGACAAGTGTTTATTTAACAGACCGTGTAATTCCAATGTTACCAACACGTTTATCAAATGGTATTTGCTCATTAAATCCACAAGTTAATCGTCTGACGATGAGTTGTCGTATGGAGATTGATCAACAAGGACACGTCGTGGATTACGAAATTTTTGAGAGTGTGATTAAATCGACTGAACGTATGACCTATTCAGATGTCAATCAGTTAATTGCTAAAGATGATGATGTCTTAACTACTAAATATCAACATCTATACCCAATGATTGATGATATGACAGAGTTACATGGTATTTTAGAAGCAATGCGTAAAGAACGTGGCGCTATTTCTTTTGAAGACAAGGAATCTAAAATTTATTTAGATAATGAAGGAAATCCTATTGAGATTGTCTTAAGAGAACGTGGTATCGCAGAACGTATGATTGAATCATTTATGTTAGCCGCCAATGAAACGGTTGCACGTCATTTTCATGAAAGAATGTTACCATTTATCTACCGAATTCATGAACATCCAAAAGAATCAAAAATTCAAACGTTCTTTGAATTTATTAGTAATTTTGGCGTATCAGTTAAAGGAGTAAAAGATGATATTGAACCAAGAGAGCTACAAAAAGTCTTGGAACAAGCAGCTGATTTACCTGAAAAGCCAATTATTAGCATGATGTTATTAAGAAGTATGCAACAAGCAAAATACAGTGAAGAATCACTGGGACATTACGGTTTAGCAGCTACGTATTATACCCACTTTACGTCGCCAATTAGACGTTATCCTGATCTACTGGTTCATCGCTTAATTAAAGAATATGCAAAAGAAAACCCAGTGTCAGAAAAACTTCAAGCTAAATGGCAAGCGAAAATACCTGATATTGCCCTACATTCTTCTCAAATGGAACGACGAGCTGTTGAAGCAGAACGAGAAACAGACGCAATGAAAAAAGCACAATACATGGAACAATTTGTGGGAGAAACCTTTGAAGGAGTTATTAGTTCTGTGACAAAATTTGGCGTGTTTGTGGAGTTGCCAAATACGGTAGAAGGTTTGATACATATTAATCAACTAAAAGATGACTATTATCAATATATTGAAAGTCATTTAGCATTAGTTGGAGAACGCACAAGAAAAATATATAAAATTGGGCAGCGAGTAGTCGTTAAAGTGGTTAAGGTAGATGTTGATAATCGTGAAATTGATTTTGAAATTTTATCATCAGAAGTCATTAGTGATGAGTCAATTACGCTTAAACAATCAAATCGTCAACGAAAAGAACGTCGTAATGATCGCGTAACTAAATCAGGAAAATATCCTGAAAAGAAAGACGCTATGTCTTCTTCAACGAATAAAGGAAAGAAAAAAACAGCGCCTTTTTATAATAAAGTAGCCAAAGGGAAAAAGAAGAAAAAATAGTCATAAGAAGTAGGTGGAGTGATGAAGAAAAAGGACAGTAATACAATTGCTCAAAATAGAAAAGCCATGCATGATTATACGATCTTAGAAACAGTTGAGGCGGGGATGGTTCTACAGGGAACCGAAATCAAATCAATTCGTAACGGTCGAATAAATTTGAAAGATGGTTTTGCTACTATTAGGAACGGAGAGGCATATTTACATAATGTGCATATTAGTCCATATGATCAAGGAAATATTTTTAATCATGATCCGTTACGAGCAAGAAAACTTTTAATGAAGAAAAAACAAATTCATTCATTGGTAGGCGAAACCAAAAACGCTGGTATTACACTGGTTCCATTGAAAATCTACATTAAAAATGGCTTTGCCAAAGTATTAATTGGTGTTGCCAAAGGTAAAAAGCAATATGATAAGCGTGAAGACTTAAAACGAAAAGATATTAATCGTGAAGTAGAACGTGCATTAAAAAATCGTTAATAAATGTTTGTGAAGAAGGTTGATTTGTTAGAATGATTAATATCAAGTTAACCTTCTTTATTATTTTGATTAAGGGATTCTTTGAATTGTGAATCTTTTATACATTTGTTCAAAGTAAGCGTTTTATGTAAAAAATATCTTTGTATTTTTGGTTCAATGGTGCTATGATATGACTTGTTAGAGGGCAATAACTCTAGCTTGTGCTACAAATGTAAAAAAATTTAGCATGTTAAGAAGTGAGGTGAAGTTTTGTGGATGAAGTATCAAAAATAGTTAAGGTCGGGCCGCTCTATTTTGATTTGACATTAATTGGAATGGTGTTACTGACTTGTTTATTAGTTTTCTTATTTGTGTTCATTTGTTCAAGAAATTTACAAATGAAACCAAAAGGAAAACAAAATGTTTTGGAATGGATAATTGAATTTGTGAAGAATATCCTTAGTGATAACCTATCAAAAAAAGAAGTGGGCAATTTCCATCTTTTTTCTTTTACAATGTTCCTATTTATTTTATTTTCAAACATTATTGGATTGATATTAAAAATTGAAATCCACCAAAATGGTGAGGCTGTTTCATTTTGGAAAAGTCCAACTGCTGACCCAATAGTAACATTAACATTGGGTGCTTTAACTATTTTACTTACTAATTATGTAGGGATAAAGAAATTCGGATTTAAAAAGTTTTTCAATAATGGTTATATGCAACCTGTGTCATTCTTATTACCAATCAAGCTAATGGAAGATTTAACCAATATTTTAACATTGGGCTTACGTCTTTACGGTAATATTTTTGCGGGTGAAGTACTATTAACTTTAATTGCCAAAATGGCACACGCTAAAGGGTTGATATCATACATCCCTGCAATTCCGCTAGAGATGATTTGGCAAGGTTTTTCACTGTTTATTGGTGCAATGCAAGCTTATATTTTTGTCACGTTATCTTCTGTGTATCTGTCTCACAAAGTTGAAACAGAGCATTAATGATAAATTTTTAGTAAATATTTAGGAGGAACTATTCATGGAAGGTTTAAACTATATCGCCGCAGCAATTGCTGTATTTGGAGCTGCATTAGGAGCTGCTTACGGTAACGGGAAAGTTATTTCAAAAACAATTGAATCAATTACTCGTCAACCAGAATTATCAAGTGAATTGAAAAGTACAATGTTTATCGGGGTAGGTATCATTGAAGCGATTCCTATCTTAGGTGTAGTTATTGCCCTATTATTAATTTTCATGTAATCACTTAAAAAAATTCGCCGATAAATGGACAAAGTAAATATTGAAAGAAGGGAAGGTTGAATAATGATTGCCACAAACTTCTTGATTGGCAGTGTTCCTAATACATTTTTAACGAGCTTAAGTGTTGTATTACTTTCGTTTCTGTTACTGATGTTGCTAATTAAAAAATTTGCTTGGGGTCCAGTTTCGAAAATGTTAGATGAACGTGCAAACAAAATTGCAGGAGATTTAGACAGTGCTGAAGCAGACCGTAATGAAGCAAATAGACTTGTAAAAGAAAAAGAAGACTTATTAGCAAACTCTCGTAATGAAGCAACAACGATTGTACGTAAAGCTAAAGAAACAGCAGAAAGAGAAGCACACGACATCGTATCAAATGCTCACGAAGAAGGCCGACGTTATCTTGAACAAGCCAAACGTGAAATTGAGCGTGAACGTGAAGTAATGATTGAAGCAGCTAAGAATGAAGTTGCTGACTTATCAATTCAAATTGCTGAAAAAATTATTAGAAAAGAATTAAATGCCGAAACACATCAAGAACTAATCAATTCTTATATTGAAGGGTTGGGAAGTCAAGATGAAAGCTGAAAATTTAGTTGCAGACCGCCGTTACGGTCGTGTTTTATATGAAACTGCTAAAGATGAGAATAAAATTGAAGAGATTCATGATGAATTGAATACTTTAAGAGAAATATTTGAAGATGTGCCCGAATTAGGCAATATCTTGAGTGATGACCGCTTAGAACCTTTTGAAAAAGTAGACATTCTACATGAATTAGAAAAAGATTTTAGCGATACAGTCTCAAAATTTTTACGAGTGATTTATGAATATGGGCGAATGAATGAGTTAGTAGAAATTATCAATGAATATGAATATTTTTACTACAAGGACAAAGGAATCTTGATCGCAGATGTGACAACTGCAATTGATATCACACCTGAACAAGAAACCGCTTTGGCTGAAAAAATTCGTGTTATGACTGAATCAGAAAAAGTTATTTTAAGAAAAAAAATTGATCCTAGTATTTTAGGCGGTATGATTGTTAATGCTAACCATCGTTTGATTGACAATAGCGTCACATCTAGGTTAAAAGAGATGCATAAAGAGCTATTATCGTAGCGTTATCAAAAAAAAGAGGTGAGGTAAATGAGTAGTAAAGCAAAAGAAATCAGCGCACTCATTAAACAACAAATTGCCAATTATTCAGACGCTTTACAAGTGGATGAAGTCGGCGTAGTCACCTATGTAGGAGACGGTATTGCTCGTGCTTTTGGTTTAGATAATGCCATGTCTGGAGAATTGTTAGAATTTGAAAATGGTTCATTTGGTATGGCGCAAAACCTTGAAGAAAAAGACGTCGGTATCATCGTTTTAGGTGAATTTGAAACCATCCGTGAAGGGGATAAAGTAAAACGAACTGGTAAGATTATGGAAGTGCCAGTAGGAGAAGAATTAATCGGTCGTGTAGTTAATCCATTAGGTCAACCAGTGGATGGTCTTGGTGAAATTCATACTACACGTACTCGTCCAATCGAAGCAGCAGCACCAGGCGTAATGGCGCGTCAATCTGTTTCAGAACCATTACAAACAGGCTTAAAAGCGATCGATGCATTGGTACCTATTGGACGTGGTCAACGTGAGTTAATTATTGGAGACCGTAAAACAGGTAAAACAAGTATTGCGATTGATACAATTTTAAATCAAAAAGATGAAGACATGATTTGTATTTACGTTGCGATTGGTCAAAAAGAATCAACTGTCCGTACATATGTTGAAACACTTAGAAAACATGGCGCAATGGATTATACAATTGTTATAACTGCAAGTGCATCGCAACCTGCACCATTTTTATACATCGCACCGTATGCTGGAGCAGCAATGGGTGAAGAATTTATGTATAACGGAAAACACGTATTAATCGTTTATGATGATTTGTCAAAACAAGCGGCAGCTTATCGTGAAATTTCATTATTATTACGTCGTCCTCCAGGTCGTGAAGCGTACCCAGGTGATGTGTTCTACTTACATTCACGTCTATTAGAAAGAGCGGCTAAATTAAATGACAACTTAGGCGGCGGTTCAATGACTGCGTTACCATTTGTTGAAACACAAGCTGGAGATATTTCAGCTTATATTCCAACAAATGTTATCTCGATTACTGATGGACAAATTTTCTTGCAAAACGATTTGTTCTATTCTGGTGTTCGTCCAGCGATTGATGCTGGTTTATCAGTATCGCGTGTAGGTGGTTCAGCTCAAACAAAAGCAATGAAAAAAGTTGCTGGAACACTTCGTTTAGACTTAGCAAGTTATCGTGAATTAGAAGCTTTCACCCAGTTTGGTTCAGATTTAGATGCAGCGACACAAGCAAAATTAAATCGTGGACGAAGAACTGTTGAAATCTTAAAACAAGATTTGCATAATCCGTTGTCGATGGGTGAACAAGTGGTTAGCTTGTATGCCTTAACACATGGCTTTTTAGACGATGTACCAGTTGGTGATATTTTAAGATTTGAAAAAGAACTAATTGAATACATTCATAATGCACATCCAGATATCTTCTTGAGTTTACAACGTACAAAAGATTTACCTGATGAAGAGTTACTGAATGATACAATTAATGAATTTAAATCTATCTTCATCCCAACAATTGATCGTAAAGGACACTAATTAGATCACAGAAGGATGGTGAAGCATTTTGGCAGAGTCATTAATTGAAATCAAGCGAAAAATAGCCTCAACAAAAAAAACAAGTCATATTACAAGTGCCATGCAAATGGTATCAGGTGCTAAATTAAATCGCTCTGAAGCAGCCGCTAGAGGCTATCAACTGTATGCCAGTAAAATCAGAGAGGTTGTCACGCACTTAGCTGCAAGTCAATTACTGGATATTGCAAATGCTAATTCATGGATGGATAATGACGGTATTGATGCTCATGATCTATTAAAAAGTAGAGAAGTTAAAAAAACTGGCTATATAGTCATTACAGCTGATAAAGGTTTAGCAGGCGGCTATAATAGTTCAGTTATTAAACAAACATTATCTATTTTACTTGGCGATCATGAGGATGATAGCGAATATGTCTTGATGACTGTTGGAAGAAAAGCAACAGATTTCTTTAAAAAACGTGGGGCTAATATTGCCTATGAGTTAACAGGTATTTCTGATCAACCAAGTTATAAAGAAGTTAGTACATTAGTTGATATGGCTATTCAGATGTACTCTGATGGCATTTATGATGAATTATATGTTTGTTATAACCATCATATTAATTCACTGTCTTCTCAATATAGAGCTGAGAAAATGTTACCTGTAACAGACTTAGAAGTAGAAGAAGCTAAAACGTATAAACAAGAATATATATTAGAACCATCTGAAGATGAAATTTTGGATCAATTGCTTCCGCAATATGCTGCAAGTTTAATTTTTGGAGCGGTTCTAGATGCTAAAACGGCTGAGCACGCCGCACGTATGACAGCAATGAAAAGTGCTACCGATAATGCTTCAAATATTATCGATGAGTTATCATTAAAATATAATCATGCACGTCAAGCAGCAATTACGCAAGAAATTACGGAAATTGTTGGTGGTACTGCAGCATTAGAGTAATAACGGGAGGAAAGCGTAATGAATTCTGGTAAAATTGTGCAAGTTATCGGTCCCGTTGTGGATGTGGAATTTCCATTAGATCAAGCCTTACCTGATATAAACAATGCCTTAGTAGTATACAAAAATGACACAAAACAGAAAATTGTTTTAGAAGTTGCCCTAGAATTAGGTGACGGAGTTGTTCGTTCTATCGCTATGGAATCAACAGACGGCTTGCAACGTGGTATGGAAGTTTTAGACACTGGCGCTTCAATTTCAGTTCCAGTCGGGAAAGAAACACTAGGACGAGTATTTAATGTACTTGGAGAAACAATTGATTTAGAAAAAACATTTCCAGAAACAGCAGAAAGAAGTAGCATTCATAAAAAAGCGCCAAGCTTTGATCGTTTAGCTACAAGTACAGAGATTCTGGAAACAGGTATTAAAGTTATTGATTTATTAGCGCCTTACTTAAAAGGTGGTAAAGTTGGTTTATTTGGTGGTGCCGGGGTAGGTAAAACGGTATTAATCCAAGAATTAATAAATAATATTGCGCAAGAACATGGTGGTATTTCTGTATTTACAGGAGTTGGTGAACGTACTCGTGAAGGTAATGATTTATTCCATGAAATGAGAGATTCAGGCGTAATTGAAAAAACAGCCATGGTTTTTGGACAAATGAATGAACCACCAGGCGCACGTATGCGTGTTGCTTTAACAGGTTTAACGATTGCAGAACATTTCCGTGATGTAGAAGGTCAAGATGTGTTGTTATTTATCGATAATATCTTCCGCTTCACACAAGCTGGTTCTGAAGTGTCTGCCTTACTAGGTCGTATGCCTTCAGCCGTTGGTTATCAGCCTACATTAGCAACTGAAATGGGACAACTACAAGAACGTATTACATCAACGAAAAAAGGTTCAATCACATCTATTCAAGCTATCTATGTGCCAGCTGATGACTATACCGATCCAGCGCCAGCAACAGCGTTCGCCCATTTAGATGCGACAACTAACCTAGAACGTAAATTAACTGAAATGGGTATTTATCCAGCCGTAGATCCTTTAGCTTCAACTTCAAGTGCCTTGGCACCTGAAATTGTAGGAGAAGAGCACTATAAAGTTGCGACTGAAGTTCAACATATTTTACAAAGATATAGAGAATTACAAGATATTATCGCAATTTTAGGGATGGATGAATTATCAGAAGATGAAAAAGTATTAGTAGGACGTGCACGTCGTATTCAATTCTTCTTATCTCAAAACTTCCACGTGGCGGAACAATTTACTGGGCAACCAGGATCGTATGTTCCAGTTTCAGAAACTGTTAGAGGGTTTAAAGAAATTTTAGACGGTAAACATGATGATTTACCAGAAGAAGCCTTTAGAAGTGTTGGTAGCATCGATGAAGTGATTGAAAAAGCTGCGAATTTAGGCTATTAGAAATGGAGTGTTCTTATGAATAAGATGGAAGTACAAGTGGTTACTCCAAATGGCCTAGTGTACGATGGTGAGGCGGGCTTTGTCTTAGCAACGACGCCACAAGGACAACTAGGAATTATGGCAAACCATCAACCAATTATTGCACCTGTTAAGATTTCTTCTTTAATAATTAAAGAAGTTAAAGGTGGAGATATCCTTTCAGAAATAGCTGTGAATGGTGGTATCTTGGAAGTACGTGATAATATCGTAAGTATTTTGGCTAATAGTGCTGAACGTGCACAAGATATTGATGTTGAACGTGCTGAGCGAGCAAAAGATCGTGCAGAACAAGATATTCAATATGCTAAAGAACACCAAGAATCAGATAAGATGAAACGAGCAGAAGTTGCACTAGCTAGAGCAATTAATCGTATTCACATTTCAAAAAAATAGTATATAGTAAAAGGGTGTGATTCAAAATCACGCCCTTTTGTTATATACTAATACAAATACTAATTATTGGAGGCAATATCATGCAAATATATGGAGTAGAGGCTATAATAAGAGTAATTAGTCACTTTGTATTTATAAATTTAACTTTTTGGAGCATTCAATCTCTAAATTATGAAAAGTGGTTTAAAAAAGCTCCTATTGGTCAAATTAGAGCGTTTTTGTTAATTTTATCGATAGTTCTAGGTTATACCGTAAGTTATGCTATGTGGGATATATTTTCTCTTTTTTCAAACTTTGTTTTCAGCATGAAGAATGGATAGATGAAAACTTACATATTTTTTCCCTTTAAAACTGATTTATGGTATACTGTTTAGGCTTATGAATTTATTTGGAGGGAAAATAATGGAATATATTATTGTCCAAGGTGGGAACCGTTTGGAAGGCACAGTCAAAATTGAAGGTGCTAAAAATGCTGTATTACCTATTTTAGCAGCTACATTGTTAGCAGAAGAAGGTAAAACTAAATTAACAAATGTTCCGATTTTATCGGACGTTTTTATGATGAATGAATTAATTGATAAATTAAATCCTGAAATAACTTTTAATCAAGAAAATAATGAAGTAGTCGTTGATGCATCGACTGCTTTGGCCATTGAAGCGCCTTATGAGTATGTTAGTAAAATGAGAGCTTCAATTGTTGTGATGGGGCCATTATTAGCTAGAAACGGGCATGCTCGAGTGGCTATGCCAGGGGGATGTGCAATTGGTAAACGACCTATTGATTTACATTTAAAAGGTTTTCAAGCACTAGGGGCAACTATTAACCAAACAGATGGTTACATTGAAGCAGTAGCTCAAGACGGCTTAAAAGGCGCATCCATTTATTTAGATTTCCCAAGTGTTGGGGCAACTCAAAATATTATGATGGCTGCTGTTAAAGCTAAGGGAACGACAACTATTGAGAATGTTGCACGTGAACCTGAAATCGTTGATTTAGCTAACGTCCTGAATAAAATGGGTGCTAATATTGTTGGTGCTGGAACTGAAACGATTAGAATTGAAGGCGTTGATCGTTTAGTTGGCGTTGAGCATCGTATCGTTCAAGATAGAATCGAAGCAGGAACGTTTATGGTAGCTGCTGCAATGACAGAAGGCAATGTGCTGATTGAAGAAGCTATTGCTGAGCATAATAGTCCACTAATTTCTAAATTAAAAGAAACTGGAGCTATCATTACTGAAGAAGAAAATGGCATTAGAGTAGTAGGGCCAAAAGTAATAAAAGCAACAGATATTATGACGTTACCACATCCAGGTTTTCCAACAGATATGCAAGCTCAAATGAGCGCACTACAAGTTATTGCTGAAGGCACAAGTGTCTTATCAGAAACAGTATTTGAAAATCGTTTCCAACATTTAATGGAAATGAATCGTATGGGTGCAAATTTTAAGATTGATCAAAATGTTGCGCATATTTATGGTAGTGCCAAATTATTAGGGGCAGAAGTATCTGCCACAGATTTGCGTGCAGCAGCAGCGTTAATATTAGCTGGATTAGTGGCTAAAGGAACAACAAAAGTAACACATTTAGAATATCTAGATCGTGGCTACTATAATTTTCATGGGAAATTAGCTGCTTTAGGTGCTAATATTGAACGTATTAATGAGTCAGATACAGTAAACGAAGAAATTAAAACTTTAGTGAAGTAGGGTGATTAAATGTCTTTAACAAAAAAATACATTATTAAGCAGTTAATAAAAGTATTAATATTTCTTGTGTTATTTATCGTTCTTTTTTATGTGGGCCTTATGATTGGGTACGGTGGAATTGGAGACGGTAAAGCTACGGAAGTTTTTGGCAAAGATGTTTGGCAGTTCCTAATAAGTATATTAAATAGAAACTAATAGCAGTAATTTGTTGCTAAAGAAGTATGAAATAAGGATGTGTCGTTGGGCATCATCCTTATTTTTGTATGCTAGAAGGTGAAAAGATGAAAAAAATATTAATCAAATTAGTCAGAATGTATCAAAAGTATATATCGGCAGGTACACCAAAATCGTGTAGATACCATCCAACATGTTCAGCTTATATGATTGATGCAATCACGTATCATGGTGCTTTTAAAGGGACAATCATGGGGCTGGGTAGAATATTAAGATGTCATCCATTTATTAAAGGTGGCATTGATTATGTGCCAAAAAAATTCACACTAAGAAGGAACAAAAGTGAAGAATATCCAGGTCCGTATTAAGTCCGGTTAACAAATTTCTCCGTTATTTTGTTTAAAAATTTATATGATTAATGTAAATTTTAGTTTATAATAAAATAAAAAAGCTTTCATTTTAAATAAATGACTAGCCAATTAAGGAGAAAGTCTTATGTACGGAGCAATTGAAGCGGGTGGTACAAAATTTGTTTGTGCGGTAAGCAATGAAGCGTTAGAAGTAGTAGAAAGAGTAAGTATTCCAACTGAAACACCAGAAGTGACAATGCAAGCGGTTTATAATTTTTTTGATCAGTATGAATTAGTGAGTATGGGAGTGGGTTCATTTGGTCCGATTGATGTGAATGAAGCATCAGCAACGTATGGTTATATCACTTCAACACCTAAATTAAAGTGGCAACATGTAAATGTATTAGGCATGCTAAAAGAACATTATGACATACCAATTAGTTGGACAACGGATGTAAACGCCGCAGCGTATGGTGAATTAACGTTTGGTGCGGCTAAAGGTAAGCAGAGTTGTGTTTATTTAACCATTGGTACGGGTGTCGGTGGAGGAGCTGTTGTAAATGGCCAATTATTACAAGGGTTTGGACATCCAGAAATGGGACATATTCATATAAAACGTTTAGAAAATGATGCTTTTGAAGGAGTTTGTCCGTTCCACAACGACTGTGTTGAAGGATTAGTTGCAGGACCTGCCCTTGAAAAGAGAACGGGTAAAAAAGGAATTGAAGTTAAAGCGAACGATGAAGTGTGGCAAATACAAGCACATTATATCGCGCAAGCTTTAATGAATTATACCTTAATTTTATCACCTGAAATCATTATTTTAGGTGGTGGCGTGATGCATCAAAAACAACTATTTCCATTAATTCGCCAAGAGTTTCAAAAAATAGTTGCTGAGTATGTGGCGTATCCTGATCTTGATCTGTACATAGTTCCAACTAAATTAGGAGACGATAGTGGCATTATGGGTTGTTTACAATTAGCAAAAGAAGTGGCGGGAAAATAACATAATAAAAAGAAAAGGAGCGTAAACATGGCGATTTTAGCATTGGATTGGGGCGGTACTAACGTAAAACATGGTGTGTGGCATAATGAACAGTTAATCAATCAAGGGATTGAAAAAACACCCAAAACTTACGATGAAATGAAAGCACTATTATTACAAATTAAAGAGCAGCATGAAAAAGACTTTACGTTTGAAGGAGTCGCTATTAGTGCACCAGGCGCTGTTAATTATGAAACGGGTGTAATTGAGGGGTTAAGTGCGATTCCTTATATCCATCATTTTGATATAAGACAAGAGCTAACAGAATTATTTCAACTACCAGTTAAATTAGAAAATGACGCGAACGCTGCGGGTATTGCTGAGACATGGCAAGGGGTAGCGAAAGGACTTGGAAATGTATTATTTGTTGTCTTAGGTACAGGCGTTGGTGGGGCGATTATTCAAGATGGAAAATTAAACGTAGGCGCTCATCGTTACGGTGGCGAGTTTGGCTTGATGTATTTAACGCCAGACAATACCTTTAGCGAACTAGGAACCGCTGTTAAAATGGTTGAACGTTTTGCCTTACGTACACAGCAAAAACCAACTGAATTAGATGCAAAAAAAGTCTTTGCATTAGCAGAAGAGGGCGATGAAGTGGCAATAGATGAGGTCAATAATTTTTATAATTATTTGGCACAAGGGTTGTTTAGTTTGATGTTTTGTTTTGACCCAGATTGTATTGTTATTGGCGGGGGTGTTTCTGCAAAAGAAGGATTAGTTGAGGAAGTCACCAAGCGCGTACAGGAAAAAGTTGATCGATTAAATATAAAAGATTATCATGTAGATATTCGTGCGTGTCAATTTGGTAATGATGCTAATTTAATTGGTGCAGTAGCTTCGTATTACCAACAACTTTAAAAGAAATAACTCGCTCAGTATTTTTTAATTGAATTCAAGCGATAATATGGTATGTTTAATTAGTAACTATTTATGTTGAGGAGCTAATAAAATGAAAAAAAATAAAGATATTGAAGTATTAATTGAAGAGTCAAGCAAGAATAAAAACGGTGAAACTATTACTGTCCATGAAATGAAAATTGGAAAAAAAACAATTGGCACAGTTGAAGTGTTATCAGCTAATAAGTTTGAAGTTTATTACGATAATGAACTAATAAGTACAGTAAAAGGGCTTGATGAAGCCTTTGAAGAAATTATCCGTCAATGGAATTTATTTCAATAAAAAATAATTTTTTTAAAAAAAGTACTTGCATTAGTCAACTTTATTATGTATTATATAGAAGTGGTCAGGTGAGCAACACCTGATAACTGGAGGGGTAGCGAAGTGGCTAAACGCGGCGGACTGTAAATCCGCTCCTTCGGGTTCGGCAGTTCGAATCTGCCCCCCTCCATTATAATGGGCTATAGCCAAGCGGTAAGGCAACGGACTTTGACTCCGTCACTCGTTGGTTCGAATCCAGCTAGCCCAGTCAAAGCTACTTTCTTAGAAAGTAGCTTTTTTGTTTTATAATGATGGAAACGTGTACATGTTTTGTGTGTAGTGGTTTTTGTCTAGTCAGTTCAAGTGATTAATGTTAGAATAAATGAATAGTATAGGTGTAATGAGGAGGCTATTATGACAGAATTTGTGACAGTTGAACAATTAGTAAATGAGTTAGAACTAGAAGTCTTTTCAGGGAATGACTATTTAGACAGAAAAATTTATACAGCGGATATTTCTAGACCGGGGTTAGAGTTAACTGGTTATTTCAATTATTATCCTGCAGATAGAATTCAGTTGTTCGGTAAGAAAGAAACGACGTTTTTAGAACGTATGTCTTCTGATGAAAAAAGAATCGTTATGAAGAAGTTATGTAATGATGATACGCCAGTATTTGTATTTTCAAGAGGATTGACACCAACACCTGAATTGGTAGAAGCTGCTAAAGAAAAAGGAGTAACGATTTTAACAACCAAACGTTCAACTTCTAGAATATCAGGTCTTATGTCTAATTTTATAGACTCGAAATTAGCACCGAGAACATCTATTCATGGTGTGTTAGTTGAAATCTATGGCTTAGGTGTATTAATACAAGGTGATAGCGGTATTGGTAAGAGCGAGACAGGTTTGGAATTAATAAAAAAAGGACATCGTTTAGTAGCGGATGATCGTGTGGATGTTTATCAACAAGATGAACGAACAGTCATTGGAGAGCCGGCACCAATATTAGAACACCTGATGGAAATCCGTGGTATTGGAATTATCGATGTGATGAATTTATTTGGTGCAAGTTCGGTAAGAAAGAGTGTACCAGTCCAATTAGTCGTTAAACTAGAACATTGGACGCCAGACAAGCAGTTCGATCGTTTGGGTGGTGCTGAACAAACGTTTAGAATCGCTGATGTCGATGTTCCAATGATTTCGATTCCTGTTAAGACAGGTCGAAATGTTGCGATTATCATTGAAGTTGCAGCTATGAATTTTAGAGCAAAATCGATGGGTTACAATGCAACAGAAAAATTTGAAGATAATTTGTCAAAATTAATTGAAACAAATTCAGAACAATAGAAAGTGGGTTAAGCGAATATGTTGTTTGCACAAATTAATCCTGTAGCTTTTAAGTTGTTTGGATTAGAAATACGTTGGTATGCCTTGATTATTGTCAGCGGGATTGTGATAGCAGGCTGGTTAGCAACAAGAGAATCAAAAAAAATGGGTTATAAAGATGATGATATTGTTGATTTCATGCTTTGGGCGTTGCCGTTATCCATTGTAGGCGCACGTTTGTATTATGTACTGTTTGAGTGGTCGTATTATTCACAACATCCTTCCGAAATATTGAACATTCGTAACGGTGGCTTAGCAATTTATGGTGGATTAATAACAGGGGCGTTAGTTACATACTTCTTTACTCGGAGTCGTTATTACTCTATGTGGAAGTTTTTAGATATTGCGACACCTGGTGTAATTATTGCACAAGCCATCGGACGATGGGGGAATTTTACAAATCATGAAGCATTTGGTGGTGACACGACGCGTCGTTTTTTAGAGTCATTACATTTGCCTAATGTTATTATTGATAACATGAAGATTGAAGGGATATATCGTCAACCTACGTTTTTATATGAGAGTGTTTGGAATGTTATTGGCTTTATTCTATTAATGGTATTGAGAAGAAAGAAAGACTTGTTTAGACAAGGTGAAGTGGCGTTAAGTTATGTGATGTGGTATTCATTTGGACGATTTTTTGTAGAAGGTATGAGAACGGATAGTCTCTACTTATTTGGTAATATAAGAGTATCTCAAGCTCTTTCTGCGCTTTTATTTGTAGGCGCGATTATCATGATGATTTATCGTAGAAAAGTGGTAAAACCATCACTATATAATATTAGGGGTGTAAGATAATTGAAAAAAGTAGAAACTGTATTATTTGACTTTGATGGGACATTAGCAGATACGAATCATCTAATTGCTCAATCGTATTTACATGTATTAGGAAAGTATTTTCCTGGACGCTTTTTGACAGAAGAATCAGTGGTTCAATACAATGGTCCCTCTTTAGAAGAAGTATTTGGGTCATTAGATAATGATAATGCTGAACAAATGATAAAAGAATATCGTGAATATAATCATGCTAAACATGATGAGTTAATCGAAATATTTCCAGGTGTGCAAGAAGTGTTGGCTAATTTGAAACAACATGGTATTAAATTAGCAGTTGTTTCAACGAAGAAAAAAGAATTATTAGTACATGGACTGAAATTCCTTAATATTTATGATTATTTTGATGTAATATTAGGGAACGGTGATTTTACAAAGGTAAAACCGAATCCAGAATCACTAAATCTGGCGATAGAAAGATTAGAAGCAACGCCTGAAACGACGTTGATGATTGGTGATAATCCACAAGATATTGAAGCAGCCAATAGAGCGAATGTTAGAGGTATATTTGTAGAATGGTCATGTAAATCAATTAAGGATGTTGCACCATATCACCCCTATAAAATGGTAGCAACGATGAAAGAATTAGAGGAATTGATTGTTTTTGAAAACAACGGAGGTATCAAATGAAACAAAAAGTTGCAGTTCTAGGGACAGGTTCGTGGGGGCTTGCATTAGCGCAAACCTTAGTTGAAAACGGACATGAAGTGATATTATGGGGACGAGATGTTTCTCAGGTTACTGAACTAAATGAGTATCATACAAACAAAGCTTATCTGCCAGAAATTGTTTTTCCTGACACGCTTAAAGCAACAACAAGTATGGGGGATGCTGTAAAAGATGCAGATGCAGTATTGTTTGTTGTACCAACAAAGGCGATTAGAGACGTAGCCCGTCAATTTGTAGAAGTTGTTCATACACAACCGGTAATTATTCATGCAAGTAAAGGATTTGAACAAGAAACACATTTACGTATTTCTGAGATACTTGCAGAAGAAATTCCAGAAACTAAACGAAAAGATATTGTGGTTTTATCAGGTCCAAGTCATGCTGAAGAAGTGGCAGTACATGATTTAACCACTATAACTGCTGCTAGTAAAAATGAAGACTATGCTGAATATGTTCAAGAATTATTTAGCAATGGATATTTCCGGGTTTATACTAACGATGATGTGATTGGCGTAGAAACCGGAGCAGCATTAAAAAATATCATCGCACTGGGTGCGGGGGCTATTCACGGACTAGGCTTAGGGGATAACGCTAAAGCAGCTATCATGACACGTGGTCTAGCAGAAATTACACGATTAGGTGTGGCAATGGGAGCTGATCCATTAACGTTTATCGGGCTAAGTGGCTTTGGAGACTTAATTGTTACCTGTACCAGTATTCACTCACGAAACTGGCGAACAGGAGATATGTTAGGTAAAGGCAAGAGTTTAGATGAGATTTTATCTTCAATGGGAATGATTGTTGAAGGTGTTTCTACGACTAAGTCAGCTTATGAACTTGCACAACAACTAGAAGTTGAAATGCCAATTACAGAAGCAATTTATCAAGTTTTATATGAGAATAAAGATGTGAACTATGTGATTAAAGAAATGATGTTGAGAGATAGTAAGTCGGAAAAAGAATTTGATAAATAATTATAGTAAAAAGGGGAATTTTAGAATGACAGAAGGAAAAGTTAGAAAAGCCATTATACCAGCAGCGGGATTAGGAACACGTTTTTTACCTGCTACAAAAGCTATGGCTAAAGAGATGTTACCAATTGTAGATAAACCAACGATTCAATTTATTGTTGAAGAAGCGTTAGCTTCTGGTATAGAAGATATTTTAATTGTAACGGGAAAAGCAAAACGTCCTATAGAAGATCACTTTGACTCAAATTTAGAATTAGAAATGAACTTAAAAGAAAAAGGTAAATGGGAATTATTAGAAACCGTGGAAGCAACAACTGGTATTAATTTACATTTTATCCGCCAATCTCGTGCACTAGGACTAGGCCACGCGGTTTCTTTAGGAAAAGCCTTTGTGGGAGATGAACCGTTTGTGGTCATGCTTGGTGATGATATTATGACGGATGAGGTTCCTTTAACAAAACAACTAATCGATAATTACAATGAAACAAAAGCATCTACTATTGCTGTTATGGAAGTGCCGCATGAAGATACTTCTAAGTATGGGATTATAGCACCAGAAAGCGAAGTGAAGGATGGGTTGTACAACGTGAATCATTTTGTTGAAAAACCTAAGCCAGAAGATGCACCAAGTAACCTAGCTATTATCGGCCGTTATTTGTTTACACCAGAAATTTTTGATTTATTAGAAAAACAAGCCCCAGGAGCAGGTGGAGAAATTCAATTAACAGATGCTATTGATGAATTGAATAAAACACAACGCGTATTTGGTCATAAATTTACGGGTAAACGTTATGATGTAGGAGATAAATTTGGTTTCTTAAAATCAAGTATCGAGTATGGTTTAGAACACGCTGAAGTGAAAGATCAATTACATGATTTTATTATCGAACTAGGTAAAGAGTTAGCTAAAGAAGATAAAAAAAATAGTAGGACAGAAAATGTATCAGAAAAAGAAGCGGAATAAGAAAAAGGAACGAGGCTTAGCCTCGTTCCTTTTTAGTAGTCTTCATAATAGTGGTGTTGATAATAAGTAACGTGTTGTTGTCGTGTTTCATACTTTTTTTCGTCCCACAAAATAATAAGTGTGGCAAATAGTGGAATTGAAATAATAAGGGCTAATTTAAGGCCAAATGCGCCTAAAAATATACCTGTAAGCAAGGTGAAAAAAATAAAAAATAATCGTCTAATACCAGTCATAAATAACTCCTCCTTGATACGAACGTTTGTTCTTGTTTTTATTATACAAACATTTGTTCGTGTTGTAAAGGGTTATTATTAAAAAGAACGATAAAGGCCAACGACTTTTCCTAGAATAGTACATGACTCTAAATAGATGGGATCAAGTGCATCGTTTTCAGGTTGTAATCTGATACGATTGTCTTCTTTATAAAAGGTTTTGCACGTTGCTTCATCTTCATCTGTCATGGCAATGACGATATCCCCGTTGCTAGCTTGTTCTTGTTTACGTACAATGACGAAGTCGCCGTCAACAATACCTTTGTTTATCATGCTAGTGCCCCGTATGGTTAGCATAAATAAAGGTCTGGTTTCATTTTTGAATTCTGGCGGGACAGGAAAGAAATCAGAGGCATTTTCAACCGCTAATATAGGTTCACCCGCAGTTACTGTTCCAAGTACAGGAATAGTAGATGGTTGAATACCTAATAGTTCTAATCCCAACTTAGTTACTTCAATAGCACGTGGTTTGGATGGGTCGCGTAATAATAATCCTTTTTGTTCTAGTCGCGCTAAGTGACCATGAACGGTAGAAGTAGAAGATAAATTGACTGCTTCACATATTTCTCTGACAGTAGGTGGATAACCACGTTGTTCTACGGTTTCATGTATATAATGTAAAATGCTTAATTGGCGATTCTCTTTTTTATTCGTCACAGGAAATCCTCCTAGTAGTTAGTTTGATTAGTTAAATTCTAACACATTAAGTAGAAGTAATCAAACACACGTTCGTAAGTTGGAGGTTTGTGTTTTATGACAATATCGATTAAAATAGGTAATTGTATAGGAGGACTGATGAAAATGTTATCAAAAGAAAAAATGGCTAGAATTAATGAGTTAGCACGTAAGAAAAAAGCTGAAGGTTTAACAAAGGAAGAAATTTTAGAACAACAGGCATTAAGAGAAGAATACTTAACAGTTTTTAGAGGTGGCATGCGTCATCATATCGAAGGCATGAAAGTAGTGGACCAAGAAGGAACAGATGTAACGCCTGATAAGTTAAAACGTATTCAAAAAGATAAACAAATTCATGGTCGTCATTTAGAAGATTAGTGAAACTGTTTACAAAAAAACATTGCGTATAGTGTAAAAAAATAGTAAAATGTAATAAAGGTAAAAAAAACCTAAAACATAGGAGATGATCATGTTGTTCGATAAAATTGATGAATTAGGCGTTAACACATTACGTACATTAAGTATGGATATGATTCAAAAAGCAAATTCTGGGCATCCCGGTTTACCAATGGGAGCTGCACCAATGGCTTATGCATTATGGACAAAACATTTAAAAGTGAACCCAAAGACTTCAAGAAACTGGATTGACCGTGACCGTTTTATTTTGTCTGCTGGACATGGTTCTGCATTACAATATAGCTTATTACATATGGCAGGGTATGATGTGACAATTGAAGATATTAAAAATTTCCGTCAATGGGAAAGTCGTACACCGGGACATCCTGAAGTTCATCATACAGATGGTATCGAAGCGACAACAGGACCTTTAGGACAAGGGATTGCAATGAGTGTCGGTTTTGCAATGGCAGAAGCACATTTAGCAGCAACGTATAACCGTCCTAATTATAAAGTGATGGATCATTATACTTATGCTATTTGTGGTGATGGTGACTTGATGGAAGGTATTTCTCAAGAAGCTATTAGCTTAGCAGGACACTTGAAATTAGATAAATTGATTGTTTTATATGACTCAAATGATATCTCTTTAGATGGTGATTTAGACAAATCATTTAGTGAAGATGTAAAAGGACGTTTTGAAGCAACAGGTTGGCAACATATTTTAGTGAAAGATGGCAACGATTTAGCAGCTATTTCTAAAGCTATTGATGAAGCGAAAGCTGAAACTAACAAACCAACTATTATTGAAGTAAAAACAGTTATCGGATTTGGTGCGCCAAACGCAGGGACTAATAAAGTTCATGGTGCTCCACTTGGTATGGACGGAATTGCAACAGCTAAAGCAGCTTATGGCTGGGAATATGAAGCCTTTGAAGTCCCTACTGAAGCAAAAGAACGTTTTGAAGCAACAATTAATGCTAACGGTGAAGCAGCTGAAGCACAGTGGAACGAATTGTTTGCCTCTTATCAAGCTGAATATCCAGAGTTAGCGGCACAATTATTAGCTGGCTTTGCTAATGAATTACCAGAAAATTGGGATGCTGAAATGCCTATTTATCAAGAAGCAGATGCAGCTAAAGCAAGTCGTGTAACATCAAGTGAAATGATCCAAGCGTTAGCTAAAACAGTCCCTACATTATGGGGTGGTTCTGCTGATTTATCTGGCTCAAATAACACGATGATTGCTGGTGAAACCGATTTTGATGCTGATCATTATGAAGGTCGTAATATCTGGTTTGGTGTTCGTGAATTTGCTATGGCCGCTGCAATGAACGGTATTGCATTACATGGTGGAACAAAAGTTTATGGCGGAACGTTCTTTGTATTCGTTGACTACTTAAGACCAGCTATTCGTTTAGCTTCTATTCAAAAAGCGCCGGTTACTTATGTGTTAACACATGATTCAGTAGCAGTTGGAGAAGATGGTCCAACACATGAACCAATCGAACAATTATCAAGCTTACGTGGTTTACCTAACCTAAATACAATTCGTCCAGCTGATGGGAATGAAACTCGTGCAGCATGGAAAATTGCTATTAGTTCAACAGAACGCCCAACAGTATTAGCTTTGACAAGACAAAACTTACCAGTTTTACCAAATTCAGCAGAGTTAGCTGATGAAGGTGTTGCTAAAGGTGCTTATGTTATTTCACCAGCCAAAGGTGACGCAACAGGTATCTTGATTGCTACAGGTTCTGAAGTGGCGTTAGCCATTGAAGCACAAAAAGTGTTAGCAGAGCAAGGTGAAGATGTTTCAGTTGTTTCAATGCCAAGTATGAATTTATTTGAAGAACAATCAGTTGAATACAAAGAAGCAGTCTTACCTCGTCGTTTAACCAAACGTGTGGCTATCGAAATGGGAGCAACATTTGGATGGGAACGTTATGTTGGATTTGATGGTGCTGTAATGGGTATCGACAAGTTTGGGGCTTCTGCTCCAGGAAATATTGTCATTGAACAATATGGCTTTACAGTAGATAACGTTGTTAAAACATATAACGAATTATAAAAAAAATAGTAAAGAGATAGGTTGATTTTTCCTATCTCTTTTTTTATGTTACAATGAAATAATCATGAATAATGAAAACTAAAATGGATAGTTTATTGGATAATCAACAGACTATTTAGTGTATAGGAGGAAACTTCAAATGAAGAAAAATGAGCTTTTAGGTAACATCATCTGGTTTATCGGTATGTTAGCCATCTTGTTTGCGGTTAGACATTTTGTTATATCGCCAATTCAAGTATCAGGAGATTCTATGTTACCAACATTAGAAAACAAAGAACGCATCATGCAATTAAAATTTGGTGAACCTAAGCGTTTTGAAATTGTAACATTTCCAGCACCAGATCAACCTGGTAAAAGTTATATTAAGCGTGTTATTGGTGTACCTGGTGATGAAATAAGCTTCAAAAAGGACCAATTATATGTTAATGGTGAATTAGTCAATGAGAAATATATTGAGGAAGCTAAAAAAGGATATGATGACACTAATCCTTATACATCATATAAAAAACCAATTGATGAAACAACGTATGAATTAGAAACGGATTTCTCGTTACAAGATATTATTGGGATTGAAACGACAGTGGTTCCTGAAGGAAAAGTATTTGTTTTAGGGGATAATCGTCCTATTTCAAAAGACAGCCGATACATTGGTTTAATTGATATTAAAGATATTTCAGGTCGAGTTAAATTTATTTTCTGGCCGTTGAATCGTTTTGGTTTAATTGAAAATAATTAAACAACAAGGAGCTGTGACAATTTTTGTCACGGCTCCTATTTTTTCTAAAATAGGCTTTTATCACAACCTCCTTTTTTTGTGCTAAACTAGAAAGTAATAATAGTAGAGAAGGTGAGAAAATGTCAGTAAGATTTTTCTATGGTACGGCGAGTGCTCATCATGATGAAGTATTAATTGAAGAAGCTAAGAAATGGTTAGGAGAAAATAAGCATCACCGTGTGTTTTATTTAGTACCCAACCATGTTAAGTTTGAAACAGAAGTGAATGTATTGGCTCAAATGCGTCATGAAACGAATGAAGAGACCGTGGGAACTATGTCGCTCCAAGTCTTTAGTCTCTCTCGTTTAGCCTGGTATTTTTTACAAAATACTCAGTATTATCAGTCAAATAGTTTAAGTAAAACAGGTAAACATATGGTGTTAAAGACCATTTTGACAGAAGAAATGGAAGAACTGACGGTATACCGAGGAGAAGTTCATCAGACAGGTTTTGTGGAGCAAATATCGGCTTTTATTGATGAGTTAACACAAGCTAATTTACAGGCGGATGATTTATCAATCATTAAAGATCGTTTGAATAAGAATCAAGTAGACTTACAATTGAAATTACACGATATTCAACGTATTTATCGAAGATATCAAGAGTATTTGTTAGAAAATAAAATTGAAGAAAATCTTTTATTATCAAACTTATCAGAATTTTTAACAACAAAAGACTTGTCTGAAACGTTGTTTATTGTATCAGGTTTTACGCGCTTTACTTCTCAAGAACAACAGTTGATTCAAACGTTGATGAAGTCAGCGGGTAAAATTTGGTTTGATTTGGTGCTTAATCAAGCAGCTGTAGACAAGATGCCAGAACCTCATTCTCTTTTTTATGATAGTGGGAAGTTGTATCATCAACTCTATCATTTGGCAAGGCAAGCCAATATTCCTGTTGAATTTGATAAAATAATTACAAATCAACGCAATCAAGATTTAGCGTTAATTGATGATTTTTGGGTTCAAAGTCAACAATCATATGGTAAACCCGTAAAAAGACAATTAACATCGCCTGATAGTTTACATATTTGGAAGGCTGAAAATCCTCAGGCTGAAGTAGAACATATTGGTCGAGAGATTAGACGACTAGTCGCTGAAGAAGGGATTCGTTATAAAGATATTGAAATACTTTATCGTGATGAGACCAATTATAGTCCTCGTTTTTCTCCAGTATTCAATGCATTAGATATTCCTTTTTATTTTGATGAATCACAAACCATGAAGCATCATCCGTTGGTTGAATTGTTAGATTCTTTATTTGCCATTGATCAACGTTATTTTCGTTATCAAGATATTATGCGTTTCTTAAGAACTGAATTATTTTTGCCAAATGGGAACTCGTTTGAAACGTTGGATAAATGGTTAGCAGAACGTTTATCATATCGTGAGTCGATTGATGTGACAGAAAACGTCATGTTGGCTTACGGTTACGAAGGCAGTCATTGGACAAGAGAAGAAGATTGGCATTATATCAATTATCTCAATGAAGAAGGACAAGAGGAGACGCGTGATCAAACAATTGAACGTGTGTCGAATGACGTCAGACGCCACGTACGAGAAACACTTGTGCCATTTTATGAGGAATTAAATCAAGCGTCATTGGGTAAAGATGCTGCTGTATGTTTGTATCAATTTTTGGTAGCAATTGGCGTAGAGCAACAAATGCTTGTTTGGCGTGATTATTATTTATCCCAAGGCAAGCTAGAGGAAGCTAAAATTCATGAACAAAGTTGGCAAGCTTTTATTCATTTGCTTGAGGAATATGTCGAGATTCTTGGTGACCGACCATTTGATAAGGAAGAATTTGTTTCGTTATTAATGTTTGGGCTTGAAGATTTTGAATATGGTAAGGTACCAACGACACTTGATCAAGTCAAAATATCTGTTTTAGATAAAGTCCATGCTAAAAAGAATAAAGTAACGTTTATTATTGGTGCAACCGACCAAGTATTACCAGCAAAATTAGAAAATACTACAATGTTATCTGATGATGAACGTTTATTAATTGGGGAACAATTATCTGAAGAACAGTTTTTATTACCAAGTAATAGTCAAAACATTTCAAAAGAACCGTTTGTTGCTTATTTGGCGTTCTTATCGACAGAAGAACGTTTGTATCTAACCTATCCATTGTCAGGGGAGAAGGGCACAGTCGGCAAAGTATCACCTTATGTCGCTCGCCTATCGCAAGGTCTAGATATTGAACCAATTGAGAAAGGCTTAATGCCGGCGAGTGAATTGTTTAGCTTGGATTATATTGGGACTGATGAAACCTTCATTGAAATGTCTGTTCGTTTGCACCGGCAGGCCTTGGATTTAAACACGTCACTTGCCTCAGGTTGGCGTCAACTACACGAACATTTATTAAAAAATGGTGCACCAGCTATAACTAATCGCTATCGTAATGTGATGAAAAGTCTAACACATCGTAATATTCCGCAAGAACTTAAACCTGTTACAGTTGACGCATTATACGGTGATACGTTGTACGGTTCGGTCTCACGAATTGAAAAGTTCTATCAATGCGAGTATAAATATTTTATGACTTACGGCTTGCGCTTGAAAGAGCGAGAAGTGTTTGACTTGACCCCTGCTACCGCAGGCGAATTATTCCATGAAGCATTAGATCTGATTTTTAAAGCATTAATTCTTCAGAAAAAGACACTTTCTGAATTGACGGAAGCTGAAATACTTGTTATATCTGAGTCTGTTCTTTCTCAATTGTTTGATGAACGAAAATATATGATTTTGTCTGCTTCAAGTCGTATGCATTATATAAAATATCAGTTGAGTCAAACGATTAAACGAGTGACTTGGGCGTTAAAACGTCAAAGTATGCGCACTGGCATGAGTATTTTTAAGACAGAAGTATTATTTGGTGAAATAGCCAAAGAAAAAGGTTACAAAAGTTTAACAGTTGATTTAGATGATCAAAAGCAAATGAAAATTAGTGGAAAAATTGACCGCTTGGACCGTTTTGTGGATCATAAAACAGGTCAAACCTATTTAAGTGTTGTCGATTATAAATCAAGTGAACATCGTTTTAACTTTGAAGATGCGTATGTGGGCTTAGCGATGCAAATGATTACGTATCTAGATGTAGCGTTACAAAATGCTGTTTCACTAGTTGGTCAAGAAGAAGTCAAGCCAGGTGGGGCATTTTATCTTCATATCCAAAACCCACGTCTAAAATCACCAATAAAAGTAGATGAGTTGGATGAAAAAATGCTAACAGAGTTCAAATACAAAGGCTTGATTTTAGAAGACGAAGCGTTACTCGATGGTTTGGATTTGAGTTTAGAACCAATGACAAGTTCGGCTGTTTATGATATTAAGCAGAAAAAAAATGGTCAATTATCGTCAGCACAAACATTGGAACAAGAAGAATTTCAAGCGTTAATTAAGCATAATAAGACACTTTTCAAAGAGGCTGGCGATAAAATATATGCAGGGAAAGTAGACTTAAATCCTGCCTATCGTAAAAAAATAAGAATAGCATGTGGTCATTGCCCGTTTAGAAGTGTCTGTCAATTTGACCCAATGCTTAAAGAAAATAATTATCGTCGTTTAGAAACAATGAAAAAAGATGAAGTTATTCAACGACTAAAAATTGATCAGGAGGAGGCAGAATAATGACCCAATCTCATTTACCGACAAGACCACCGGAAAGTCATTTCACGGTAGGCCAGTGGCAGTCTATCTATGATGGTGGTAGTAACTTATTAGTATCTGCCTCAGCAGGTTCAGGTAAAACAACCGTTCTTGTACAACGAGTAATTGAAAAAATCAAAGCAGGTTTAAACATTGATGAACTATTAATCGTGACTTATACGGAAGCTGCAGCGAAAGAAATGAAAGAACGACTAATAGGAGCGGTTCAAAAAGCAATCAATGACGAAAATAATAGTATCGAGTTACAACAACATTTATTGAATCAATTATCAAAAATTCCCACAGCTCCAGTAAGTACATTACATGCCTTTTGTCTGAAAGTCATTCGCAAATACTATTATCTGCTAGAAATAGACCCGGTGTTTCGTCTATTAACAGATGAAACAGAAGTCATGTTACTTAAAGAAGAGGTCTGGGAAACACTTAGAGAAACATTATACGAACAAGAAGCAGAATGGTTTTATCCTTTAACCGAAAATTTTTCAGGGGATCGTAACGATGAAGGATTAACTCGTATGATCTTTTCAATGTATGAGTTCTCACGAGCTAATCCCAACCCTGATCAGTGGTTGGATCATTTAGAAATTTTATATGAAACAACCGATAATTTAGGAGATTTACCTATTTATCAATCTTATTTGAAGCCAGTCATCATAAAAGAGCTAACAGAAGCGCTAAATCGTGGACGTGAGGCGGTAGCTAGTATTGAGGGCGAACCGCAATTAGAAAAACCTTTAGCGATATTACGAGAAGAAACGCTATGGATTGAACAGTTATATGAATTGTTTTTGGCGAATCAATTGGAAGATGTTTATCACTTACTTCAAGGAATCAAGTATAAAACATATAGTGGACCTAGAGGAAAAGAAGTTGATCCATTAATAAAGGAAGCCTTTGAAGGGACAAAAGCCTACCGTAATCAAAACAAAGAGTGGGTAGTCAATTTAACAAAAGGCCTATTTGCAACCGATCCTAAAGAGCAGTTGCAAATATTAGCAAAGTCTCAACTTTACGTTCATCATTTAGCACAGATTACGAAACAATTTGCCAAAAAATATAAACAAAGAAAAGAAGAAAAGAACACCCTAGATTTTAATGACTTAGAACATTTGACGTTACAAATATTGACCACATCAGAGGACAGTAAGCCAACCGCTTCTGTGGCGAGTCAGTATTATCGTGAACAGTTTAAAGAGGTATTGGTAGATGAATATCAAGACATTAATCAGTTACAAGAAACTATTTTATTTTGGTTACGATCTGATAATGATGAGGCTGGTAATTTCTTTATGGTGGGTGATGTTAAACAATCCATTTACTCATTCAGGTTAGCGGATCCAACGTTATTTATAAAAAAATATACAGACTATGCTACCGAAAAAGGTGGAAGACGTATTATTTTAGCTGAAAACTTTCGTTCACGTGGTGATGTTTTATCGTTTACGAATTTTATTTTCAGACAAATAATGAATGAATCAGTAGGTCAGCTTGCGTACGACGAAGAAGCTCGTCTGATCCATGGCTTTACAGGATTTCCAGAAGCAGATAATTATCAAACAGAAATTTTGATTTATGAAAATGGTGCGAGTAAGGACGAAGAAAATGCATTTGAAGAAGGCGAAAAAGAAGAACTAGATGAAGCGGATGACTTTACCATTGATGATAAAACAGAGGGTGAAGTAAGACTGATAGGTCAAAAAATTCATGAACTTAAAACGAATGGCTTTCAAGTGTATAACAAAAAAGAGAAAAAAATGCGACCACTCGAGTTTCGTGATATTGTCATTTTAACGCCTACTAAGAAAAATAACTTGGTCTTATTGGACTTATTCAAGGAATTAGGGATTCCGTTACATGTCAATGACACACAAAATTACTTCCAAGCAACTGAAGTTAAAATTATGTTAGCTTTATTGACGATTATTGATAATCCACATCAAGATATTCCGTTAGCATCCGTTTTACGTTCACCGGTTGTAGGACTGAAGGAAAATGATCTAGCACTAATTAGAACCACAGTCCCTAGTGGCGATTATTATCATGCGGTGCAGACGATTGTTAGAGATGACACGTTGCGTATTGATCAAACATTACGTGAGCAGTTGATTCGCTTTGAAGAATATTTAGTTAAGTGGCGTGAATCGGCGCGTCGTGTGAAATTAGTAGACTTAATTTGGATGGTTTATCAAGATACAGGTTTATTAAATTATGTTGCAGGACTACCATCAGGCAAACAGCGACAAGCCAATTTGCATGCTTTATACGATCGTGCCATGAAATATGAACATTCAAGTTTTAAAGGACTTTTTCAGTTCATTCGATTTATTGAAAAAATGCAACAAAAAGATAAAGACTTAGCAGAACCAAATGCCGTCGGAGAAGAAGAGGATGCGGTAAGAGTCATGACCATTCATGCCTCTAAAGGTTTAGAATTTCCAGTGGTCTTCATTATGGATTTAAATCGTCAATTTAATATGATGGATTTAAGAAATCGTTATGTTTTTGATGAAAAGCTAGGAATTGGTGTTAAGTATTTAGATAATATGACACGTCTTGAAAGTGTGACGTTGCCTTATCATGTTATTAGTCAGGAAAAGCGTAAAAAATTATTAGCTGAAGAGATGCGTAAACTATATGTTGGGCTAACGAGGGCAGAAGAAAAGCTTTTCTTAGTTGGGTCGTATGAATCAAAAGAAAAAGCATGGAAGAAGTGGACAATGTCTGCTGATAATTCGCAGGAGACTATTAACGATACGTTACGCCTACAGGCTAAATCGTTATTCGATTGGATTGGGATGAGCTTAGTTAGACATGAATCAATGAAAGAAGATGTCGCGTCGTTAGTAGATGACGTTCAGACGTTATTTACAGAGAACGATACGACATTCTCACTTTCTTTTTATCAGATGAAAGATTTAGTTGGACTTAACGATGAAAGAGTAGTGGCTGAGGAAATAACAGATATTCCAGAAGTTAAAACAGATACAGCGTTAGTAACGCAAGCTATTGAGCGTCTAGGTTATCGTTATACTTTCGATGCGGCTGTCAAAACAGCTAGCTATCAATCGGTTTCTGAAATTAAGCGTGTCTTTACTGATCCAGATGACAAACAATTACTGCCGCTTGATTATATTAATACTATGACGGCAGGAGCTAATCGCTATGTACAAAGTGAGTTTGCTAAACCATCGTTCATCCAAAGTGCTAAACAAGTCAGCTATGCTCAAATCGGCACAGCAACACATTTGGTCTTGCAGTCGATTGACTTAAAAAATGATATAACCGAAAGGTCGATTGAGGATGTCATAGAAACGTTACTTAACAATCAAGCAATAGAACCTGAAGTGGCTAAACGAATTAACCGTAAACAGTTACTAGCTTTCTTTACAACACCCTTTGGCCAATTTATCAGACAACATGCAGAACAAACTTACCGAGAACAACCATTTTCAATGTTACTGCCTGCTAAAGAAATATACGAAGGCTTCCCGCTAGATAATGAAGATCGGGTGTTAATTCATGGGATTATTGACGGCTATATTGAAACTGAGACCGAGCTTATTCTATTTGATTTCAAAACAGATTATGTGGATGTCAAAAATAAACAAGCTGCCATTGAAAAAATAAAGAAGAACTACAAAGGTCAGTTACACTTATACAAACAAGCGCTAGAGGCAGAAAAAAAACGACCTGTAACGGCCGTTCAGCTTGTATTATTAGCTACCCAAGATATTATTGAGTTAGATTAAAAAAAAGCTATGACAAAATATTGCCATTACTCTTTAAAAATTAGTAACGTGGATGGTAGGATTTGAACCTACACCTTAGAGAGAACTGGGAAGAACTCTCATAAGTAAAACACCTCGTTCACCCACTATTTAAGTTTAATATCATGTTAATAAAGAATGCTTAAACTGATATTAAAATAATTCTAAGAATTGCTTAAGAAAATTCAAAAAAATATTTTACAGAATCTGTAAACACAAGTATAATTAAACAGAACGTTTTTTGCGTTACAACTAAAAATTTGGAAAGCGAAGTGAAATTATGGGGCGTAAATGGGCAAATATTGTCGCTAAGAAAACGGCTAAAGACGCTAATAACAGTCGTATCTATGCTAAATTCGGAATTGAAATCTATGCAGCAGCAAAATCAGGTGATCCAGACCCGCATTCAAACCAAAAGCTACGTTTCGTTATTGAACGCGCAAAAACTTATAATGTACCAAAACATATTATCGACCGAGCGATTGATAAAGCAAAAGGCTCAGGTGATGAAAACTATCAAGAGTTACGTTACGAAGGATTCGGTCCAAACGGTTCTATGGTAATCGTAGACACGTTAACTAATAATGTTAATCGTACAGCCTCAGATGTACGTGCTGCCTTTGGTAAAAATGGTGGTAACATGGGGGTTTCTGGAGCAGTTGCTTATATGTTTGATAATACAGCACTTTTTGGTTTTGCAGGAGAAGACGCTGATGAAATCTTAGAATACTTAATGGAAAAAGATATCGACGTTCGCGACGTTATCGAAGAAGATGGACAAATTATCGTTTACGGTGAAGTAACAGACTTCCATGGTATTCAAGAAGCTTTAAAAGAAAAAGGAATTGAAGAATTTTCTATTGCCGAAATTCAAATGATCGCTCAAAATGATGTAACATTAGACGGCGATGATTTAGTACAATTTGAAAAAATGATTGATGCATTAGAAGATTTAGAAGATGTACAAAATGTGTTTCATAATGTTGATTTAGATTAAACCATTAAAGAATCGCCACGTGCGGTTCTTTTTTATTTATCCTAAATAAGTTAAAAAAATTCAAAAAATGAACAGTTAATGATAGAATTAATATGACGCGAATTGTAAAATTAAGCTAGAAAAATAAAAAGGCATTTATGGTACACTCAAATTGTATTTCCGACGAAAGAAAACAAAGGAGAGTAAACCATAAATGACCTATAAACATCTTACCATAGACGAACTAACAATGATAGAATCCTATTATCTTCAAGATAATAAACCGGTTGAAATTGCTAATCGAATGGGACGTGCTGTACAAACTATTTATAATGTGGTCAATAAGTTAAAGCAAGGCATGACAGTTCTTGATTATTGGCATCAATATAAAGAAAACAAGAAAAAATGTGGTAGAAAAGTCATTCAATTACCTACTCATGAAGTAGATGATATTAAAGAGAAAGTCGCTCTTGGTTGGACGCCTGACGTCATTATTGGGCGACAAGAAAGCCCTATTTCATGCAGTATGAGAACACTTTATCGTTTATTTTCTAAAGGAATATTTGATGTTGGGGCTTTACCTATGAAAGGCAAAAGAAAACCCAATGGCCATCAGGATAAACGGGGAAAACAACAGTTCAAGCGTTCAATCCATGCTCGACTTGATAATTATCCTGATTTCAATTCTGAGTTTGGTCACCTTGAAGGTGATACGATTGTTGGCGTTTATCATAAAAGTGCCGTTATTACGTTAGTTGAAAGATTATCTAAAGTAATTATCACGATTAAACCCAACGGCCGTAAGGCATCAGATATTGAAACGGCCCTTAACCAATGGTTTTCTCGCTTTCCTAAAAACTTCTTTAAATCCATTACGTTTGACTGTGGAAAAGAATTTTCTAACTGGAAAGCTGTCAGTAATCAACATGATATTGATATTTATTTTGCAGACCCTGGAACGCCTTCTCAACGCCCATTAAACGAGAATTCCAACGGGATTCTACGCCGTAATGGACTACCAAAATCAATGGATTTTAGAGAAATCGATCAAATATTTATTTCAAGCATCAGCAATCAACGCAACCATATTCCAAGAAAATCATTGAATTACAAAACACCTATCGAAATATTTTTGAGCTATGTACAAGAAGCATTTTATTCTAACTTAATTTGACAAATCATATGATATAAAAAGGGAGGAGCACTTATATGAGATGGAGATGGTTGAATATAGTTCTGTGGTCGATACTGTTAACTGCATGTACGAGTGCTGATTTATCCCAAAGTGATTTACAGACCAATCACATACTAACAAAAGAAAACAATGAAGTGAATTTAACGAATGAACATAAAACTTTATTAAATAGCATACAGGGTAGTTATACAGACTTTTATAATCAACAACACATAACAATCATGGAGAGTATGGAAGTTTATGAAGTCATACATAACGGAAAGAAAGAATTTGTTGCTCAACTTATCTCGAAAGATAATGAGTTATGGGAACTAAAGTCAAAGAAAAAATCACTAGGATTTATAAAAAAAACGGATGATGGTATTTTGTTTGGCGATAATCCTGATAAAATGATAACCTTACATAAATTTGATTTTAACCAAAAGAAAATCTCAGGTATTGATTTTTCAAAATTTGAATCCTTTATTGGTGATTATCATTGTTCGATTGAAGATATTTCATTGTCATTAGGAATCACTACGAATAATAGGGTGGGGATGTCCATTAAAAAAAGCGACTTAGAACAATTTTTTATATGCGATGACTTAAATTTATCTAATGATACTAATCAACTCTTCTTCGATATTACATATAATAATCAGCCACTTAAATTTAGGATAGCGAAAATAAGCAATCAATCGCTGTTGTTGGATGGAGAAGGGAAGTATAAAAAACAATTAATTTTAAAAAGAGTGTCTTAATTTCGTAACTTATCTTTTATAAGGAATTATTAAGAATAGTTGTAAAAAATGCGCGTAATCATGATATGTGTTATTATACTTATGTTTCAATAAATAATATACAATGGGTGATTAAATGACTATTAAACCTAAAGCGCTGAAAGCTATACATACAGCAACGATTAGTGCAGGAGGCGTCGCAGCTGTGCCGATTCCTTTTTCTGATGCAGCTTTGTTAGTGCCTATCCAGATGGCGATGATAAGTGGTATTTATAAAGCATATGGCTTAACATTTACTGATGGTATAAAAGAAGGGGTAACACAAGCAACTCTTGCTTCGACAATTGGGAAAATGTTAGTGGGTAATGCTTTTAAGTTTATTCCAGGAATAGGCTCTGTAGCAGGTGGTGTCTTAAATGTGACAGTTGCGGCAACTATTACTAGAATGATTGGTATGCGCGTGGCTAAAGCACTAGATTCAGGAGAATTACAAAGTAATAACGACTTGCTAGAGTTAATTGCGACTGTTTCAACTGTTTTAAAGAAGAAATAGCTAATGCTAATAATGAATAACAACATCTCCTAATCTGATTAGGGGATTTTTTATTTATTACACACAGCAACGGTTCTGATGCTAAGAAAATTTAAGATAGTAAGTTGAATCTTTAGTATTCTTGTCTGTTTTATAATAAAATAACACTATCATGTAATACTTAATCGTTAGGAGGCGTTTATATGTTATGGTCACTAGTTGTAGGAGCATTGATTGGAGCTATTGCAGGATCTATTACTAAAAAAAGTGGTTCGATGAATTTAATTACGAAAACAATTGCTGGATTATTAGGTTCGGTCATTGGTCAGTCGTTGTTAGGAGCAAGAGGTCCTCATTTAGCTGGAATGGCAATTATTCCTTCTGTTATCGGAGCTATTATCTTAATTTTAGGAGTATCTTATTTTAGAAGAAATCGTTAATAATAACAGATTTTTGATACTTATTTTTATACAAAACACCAAAATTATTCTAACAATTTTGGTGTTTTTCCTTTATAATTTATGTTGGAAAGGTTGTGGGAATATGAATAATAATGATTTTAATGATGTCGTGTTAGGTAGGAATTCTATTAGAAGATATGATGCAACAGTTAAAATTTCAAAAGAAGAAATGGATACTATTTTAACGAAAGCGACAAAAGCACCTTCTGCTGTAAATTTACAACCATGGAGAATGGTAGTAGTTTCTTCTGAAGAAGGAAAAAATCGTTTACGTCCATTTGTTGGTTCGAATGTATTACAAAATGATACATCATCAGCTATGATAGTGATTTTTGGCGATTTGAAGTGTTATGAATACGCTGAAGAAATTTACAATGAAGCAGTAGCCTCAGGTAAAATGCCAGAAGAAGTCAAAGAAAAACAATTATCTTTTATCGTGCCGATGTATCAAGGTATGTCTACAAGCAAAATGAAAGATACGGTAAATATCGATGCCAGTTTAATGGCGATGCAATTAATGTTAATTGCAAGATCGCACGGTTATGATACAAACGCCATCGGAGGCTATAAAAAAGAAGGATTAGCAGAAGCATTTGAGTTAGATGCTAGTCGCTATTTACCAGTATTAATTATCTCAATCGGAAAAGCTGATGAAGCAGGCTATGAATCGGTGAGATTATCAACGGATACAGTAGTTAAATATGTTTAATCAAAAACACCTTGCTCATAAAAAGCAAGGTGTTTTAAATTATTCATTGATTGTTGCGTTAATGAATGCTTTGAATAGAGATTGAGGTCTATTTGGACGGGAAATTAATTCTGGATGGAACTGACTAGCCACAAAGAATGGATGATCAGTAATTTCGACAATTTCAACTAAACGTCCATCAGGAGATAATCCTGAGAAGGCCATCCCGTTTGCTTCGAATTGTTCACGGTAATCATTATTAAATTCATAACGATGACGATGACGTTCAGACACTTCTTTCTGTTTATTATAAGCCTCAAAAGTTTTTGTTCCTTCTTGAAGTACACATGGATATAAGCCTAGGCGTAAAGTACCACCTAAGTCTTCAACGCTTTCTTGATCTTTCATTAGGTCGATAATATTGTGTGGGGTATCAGGTTGTATTTCAGCAGAATTTGCACCTTCAAGACCAATAACATTGCGTGCGAACTCGACACAAGCCATTTGCATACCTAAGCAAATACCTAAGAAAGGCACATTGTTTTCACGGGCAAAACGAATCGCTTCAATTTTACCTTCAATGCCACGTTCACCAAATCCACCGGGAACTAAAATACCTTGAGCATCTTTTAAAATATCTGCAACATTTTCACGTGTAATGTCTTCTGATTGAATCCAATCGATTTCAATATCGGTATTGTAAGCAAAACCAGCATGTTTAAGTGCTTCTGCTACTGATAAATAGGCATCATGTAATTCAACATATTTACCGACTAGAGCAATTCTTACTTTATTTTGTAAGTTTAATACACGTTGCTCTAAGGCGTGCCAATCTGTCATGTCAGCTTGAGGTGTATCTAATCCTAGATGGTCACAAACATATTGATCCATTCCTTGTTTTTGTAGATTTAACGGAATAGAATACAATGTTTCAACGTCAAGAGACTCGATAACTGCTTCAGATGGCACATCACAGAAAAGCGCTAATTTATCTTTAATATCTTGAGATACTTCATGTTCTGTTCTAACTACTAATAAATTAGGTTGAATACCTAGTGAACGTAATTCTTTTACACTATGTTGAGTAGGTTTTGTTTTCATCTCACCGCTAGCATTCAAGTATGGAATAAGTGTTGTATGGATGTACATCACGTTATCTGCTCCCATGTCGGCTTTCATTTGACGTAAGGCTTCTAAGTATGGTAATGATTCGATGTCTCCAACAGTTCCTCCAACCTCGGTAATGATCACGTCTGAGTCGGTATGTTTTGCAGCACTCATTAATTTGTTTTTGATTTCGTTTGTAATATGTGGCACAACCTGTACAGTGGCTCCTAGATATTCACCACGACGTTCTTTACGGATGACTTCTGAATAAACTTTTCCTGTTGTTACGTTTGAATATTTGTTTAAGTTGATATCGATAAAACGTTCATAATGTCCTAAGTCTAAATCAGTTTCTGCCCCATCGTCGGTTACAAATACTTCACCATGTTGATATGGACTCATTGTCCCAGGGTCAACATTGATGTATGGATCGAATTTTTGAATTGTAACATTTAGGCCACGATTTTTTAATAAACGTCCTAAAGATGCAGCAACAATCCCTTTACCGATTGAAGAAACAACCCCACCTGTTACGAAAATATACTTTGTCATAATAATAACTCCCTTTCTTAGAACACCTTTATTTTACAGGAAACAACACTCAAAATATGTTAACTAAAAATAAAAAAGTCCCTATTCCAGTAAAGAAATAGGGAGCGATTAATCTACATAATTGCATCTCAAAATTTTGAGGTGCCCATAAAAAATAGTACATAAAAAGAAAGAAAGTGTCAAGAAAAAATGTAAGATATTTGAAAGTTTTACAAATATACTGAAAGAATAAAATGTGTTAAGATAATAAACATGTAGAATAAAGGAGAGAATTGATGTGTCTTTAAAAGTATTTTTAGAGTTAGTAGAAATAAAAGCCAAAACAGCGAGTGTGTTGCCATTTTTAATTGGATTATGTTTTAGTTGGTATAATTATGGCTCATTGAATATTGGTTATGTCATTATTTATTTCATTGCGATGTTTATTTTTAACATGGCAGTAGATATGCTGGATAATTATAATGATTATCATAAAGCAACAGATGTTCATGATTACAAAGAAAAAACTAATATTATTGGTCGTGAGAATTTAGATGATAAATTAGTTTTAAAATGGATGACGGTAATGATTGTTGTATCAGCGATTATGGGGATTATGTTAGCAACTAAAGTTGGATGGCCATTATTATGGATGGGCATGTTTTGTTATTTTGTTGGTATTTTTTATTCGTCAGGTCCTAAACCATTATCTAGTTTGCCATTAGGCGAAGTCTTTTCAGGGTTTACTATGGGATTCATGATATCTTTAATTTGTGTTTACTTAAATACATACGAAACATTCACTTGGAATTGGGCAACTATTGGCGCGATTGCCATTATTTCATTACCAAATACATTGTGGATTGCTAATTTAATGCTTGCTAATAACTTGTGCGATTTAGATGAAGATGAAAAGAATAATCGTTTCACGTTGGTTCATTATATAAAACGTGACGGAGCAAAGAAGTTATTTGTTACGTTAAATATTCTTGCCTTTTTAGCCATTATTGTTGCCGTGTTAATGGGGGTTGCACCATGGACAATGTTGTTAACATTAGCGATAGTACCTTTTGTTGTGAAAGAAACGAAAAAATTAATGGCGGTTCAAATTAAGTCACAAACGTTTATATGTGCAGTAAAAATTTTAGCTATTGGTTCGTTCGTTCAAGTAGTAACATTTGCTGTGGGCATGTTTAATTAGTCACTAGAAATACTTGCCATAATTGGTGAGTATTTTTTTATTAAAATAACAACAAGATGGCTTTTAGGTCATTAGTTTAGTAAAATAGGAAGCAACTTATAAAATTGAGGTAATCATATGACATTAAGAATTGATACTATTAAACAACCTAGTTTAGATAATCCACATAAAAAGACAATGCTAACGGATGAAACATTACAAGAGCGAAAGCAAAAAGTTTTGATAGCGATGAATCGTCAAAATATTAGCACTTTAGTTATTTATGCTGATAAAGAGCATGGGAGTAACTTTGAATATTTAGCTGGTTTTATCCCGAGATTTGAAGAAGCTTTGTTAATTATGACAATTGAAGGGCATATTTCGTATGTTTTAGGAAATGAAAATGCTAATAAGGCAAGTAAAGCTCGATTAACTGGTAAGGGAATTAAATGTCCAGTTTTTTCATTACCCAATCAACCGATGGCACAAGATAAAGTCTTAACGGACTATCTAGAAGAGGCAACATGGAATACAGAAGGCAAAGTTGGTTTAGTTGGATGGAAGTTGCTTCCGGCATCAATGCAACAGACATTTGATGTACCGTTTATGATAGTGGAGGCACTACAAGCTATTGTAGGCAATCAACGTATGATAAATGCAACAGGTTTAATGATCGACCCAGCGTACGGTGTTAGAACGACTAATAACGCCAATGAACTGGTTCATTACGAATACGGTGCCTCACTAGCATCGGACAATCTATTAAATGCCATGAATCATTTGGCAGTAGGGATGAGTGAGTTTGAAGTTGGACATTTATTACAATCAAAAGGGCAGTACCCGACGATTGTGACGATTTCTGCATTTGGGGAACGTTTTGAGAAGGCGAATTTATATCCAACAGAGCGTAAATTGAGCAGTGGTGATAAAGTGGCGTTAACGGTCGCTTATAAAGGTGGTTTGAGTAGTCGATGTGGGTATGCTGTTCACTCACTTGAGGAATTAGAAGAAACAGATCCCGGTTATTTGGATGAAGTAGTAAAGCCGTATATGAATGCTTATTTCATGTGGTTAGAAATGATTAAAATAGGCACGAACGGTCATGATTTTTATCAAACATTTGACGCTAATTATTCAAAAGAAACGTATGGCTGGCATTTGTGCCCAGGACATTTAGTTGCTGACGAAGAATGGTTATCATCACCTTTCTTTTTTGGTTCTAAAGCAACGGTCAAAAATGGGATGATTTTTCAAATTGACTTTATTCCTTCACAAACTTATCATCATGGCGTATCGGCTGAAAGTACCATTGCAATCGCTGATGAAACATTAAGAAAAGAGTTGCAAAATACTTATCCTGACTTTTGGAAGCGAGTGATAAATCGTCGTGTATACATAGAAGAAGAGTTAGGGGTTCAACTGTCTGAAGAGGTTGTGCCATTGGCAAGTACCGTTGGCTATTTACGCCCATTAATGCTTGATTATACAAGTGCAGTAACAAAGAAATAAGTGAATGAAACAAAGAGGATATCTGTAAAATGGATGTTTTCTTTGTTTTTTTGTGAAAAAAATTAAAATATTTATACAAAATAGTTCAAATTATTTTTTTGTTATGATATAGTGAAATAGTAAGTTATAGAAAACGATTACATAGGGGGATATTTCATGACAACTGACAACTTTATTATGGCGATTGACCAAGGAACAACTAGTTCAAGAGCTATTATTTATAATAAAAAAGGACAACAACTTGCAAGTTCTCAAAAAGAGTTTACACAATACTTTCCAAATGACGGATGGGTAGAACATGATCCAAATGAAATCTGGAATTCTGTCCAATCAGTTATTGCTGGCGTATTTATTGAAAGCGGTGTTAAACCACAACAAATTGCAGGAATTGGGATTACTAACCAACGTGAAACGACAGTTGTTTGGGATAAAAAATCTGGAAAACCTATTTATAATGCGATTGTTTGGCAATCACGTCAATCTTCAGGCATAGCAGATCAATTAAAAGAAAATGGCTATAGTGAATTATTCCATAGTAAAACAGGATTAATTATTGATTCTTATTTTTCAGCGACTAAAGTACGTTGGATTTTAGATAATGTACCAGGGGCACAAGAGCGTGCGGATAGGGGAGAATTATTATTCGGAACTATCGACACATGGTTAACTTGGAAGTTAACAGATGGTGGAGCACATGTAACGGATTATTCTAACGCAAGTCGTACAATGATGTTCAATATTCATGAGCTAGATTGGGATGATGAAATTTTAGAAATCATGAACATTCCACGTTCAATGTTACCTAAAGCAACATCAAACTCTGAAGTTTATGGTCACACTCAAGGGTACCATTTTTTTGGTAGCGAAGTACCTATCTCAGGTATGGCAGGAGATCAGCAAGCAGCGTTATTCGGACAAATGGCTTTCGAACCAGGAATGGTGAAAAATACTTATGGTACTGGTTCATTTATCGTGATGAACACAGGAGAGAAACCACAATTATCAAAAAACAATTTATTAACGACTATTGGCTATGGTATCAATGGAAAAGTTTATTACGCACTAGAAGGTAGTATTTTTGTGGCAGGTTCATCTATTCAATGGTTGCGTGATGGACTAAAAATGATGGAAAAAGCAAGTGAATCAGAAGAAATGGCAAAACGTTCTGAAAATGATGACGAAGTTTATGTAGTACCTGCTTTTGTAGGATTGGGCGCTCCTTATTGGGATCAAGATGCTCGTGGTTCTATGTTTGGTTTAACTCGTGGAACAACAAAAGACGATATTGTTAAAGCAACACTACAATCTATTGCTTATCAAGTAAGAGATGTTATTGATACGATGCAAGATGATACAGGTATTAAAATTCCAGTTCTTAAAGTAGATGGTGGTGCTGCAAATAATGAATACTTAATGCAATTCCAATCAGATATTATTGGTGCACCAATCCAACGTGCATCTAACCTTGAGACAACGGCTCTAGGTGCTGCTTTCTTAGCTGGATTAGCTGTTGGATACTGGAAAGATATCGATGAAATTCGTGAATTTTATGAAGCAGGAAAAATGTTTGAACCAGAAATGGCTGACGAAAGACGTGCTTACTTATATGGCGGCTGGAAACAAGCTGTAGCTGCAACACGCATGTTTAAACCAAACGAGCAATAGAAGGGAAGTAATATAGATGGTCTTTTCAATCAAAACACGTCAAGAAACAATTGGTAAATTACAATCAGAAGAACTAGATTTATTAATTATCGGTGGAGGAATTACAGGTGCAGGTGTTGCTATTCAAGCAGCAGCTACTGGTCTAAAAACTGGTTTAATCGAAATGCAAGACTTTTCTGAAGGAACTTCTTCTCGTTCAACTAAGCTAGTACATGGAGGTATCCGTTATTTAAAAAACTTCGATGTGGAAGTAGTTGCTGATACAGTCACTGAACGAGCAGTTGTTCAAAATATTGCGCCTCATATTCCCAAACCTGATCCAATGTTACTACCTATTTATGAAGGCGAAGGCGCGACAACCTTCGATATGTTCTCTGTAAAAGTGGCAATGGATTTATATGATCAATTAGCTGGTGTAACAGGAACTAAATATGCTAATTATACATTAACACCTGAAGAAGTCCTTGAACGCGAGCCATTCTTGAAAGCTGATGGCTTAAAAGGAGCTGGGGTATATTTAGATTTTAGAAATAATGATGCACGTTTGGTTATTGACAATATCAAAAAAGCTCATGAAGACGGCGCATTATTAGCAAGTAAAGTAAAAGCTGTTGGTTTCTTATATAACGAGAATAATCAAATCATTGGGGTTAAAGCTCGTGATTTACTAACAGATGAAGTATTTGAAATTAAAGCTAAATTAGTTATTAATACTGCAGGACCATGGGTAGATAAAGTTCGTAACTTAAACTTTAAACGAGCAGTTGTTCCTCAAATGCGTCCAACTAAAGGGGTTCATTTAGTTGTTGATGCTAAGAAATTACCAGTTCCACAACCTACTTACTTTGATACAGGAAAACATGATGGTCGTATGGTATTTGCCATTCCTCGTGAAGATAAGACATATTTTGGAACCACAGATACGGATTATCAAGGTGAGTTCACAGAACCAAGAGTAACACAAGAAGATGTTGATTATTTATTAGAAGTTATTAATTATCGTTATCCAAATGCTAATATCACCTTAGCTGATATTGAGTCTAGCTGGGCTGGTTTACGTCCATTATTATCGGGTAATGCAGGTTCTGATTATAATGGTGGAGACAATGGTAAAATTTCTGATTTAAGCTTTAATAAAGTAATCGAAGTAGTAACGAATTATAAAGAAAACAAAGTGGATCGTCTAGATGTTGAAGAAGTACTAAATAATCTAGAAAGTAGTTTAGAAGAAAAAACAACAAGTCCTTCATCGGTTTCAAGAGGTAGTCATTTAGAACGTGAAGAAGATGGTTTAATCACATTGTCAGGTGGTAAAATTACTGACTATCGTAAAATGGCTGAGGGAGCAATGAACTTAATATTAGAGACGTTATCAACAGGTTATGATTTGAATTTTGAACAAGTTAATTCTAAAGAATATGCTTTATCAGGTGGCGAGTTTGATGCGTCTAAAGTTGAAGAAACTGTAGAAGCTAACGCTAAGGTAGGGATTGAGTCTGGATTAAGTAAAGAAGAGGCAACCTATATCGCTGATTATTATGGTATGAATTCATTAAAGATTTTTGCCATTGCAAAAGAAATCAAGCCGTTTGAAGGTCTTTCTTTAGCGGAATCAGCTAGATTAACGTATGCTTTAGAAGAGGAAATGGTCTTGACGCCTGCAGATTACTTGGTTCGTCGTACGAATCATGTCTTATTTAAACGTGATGGTTTAGATGCCATTACTGAGCCAGTAATCAATGCTATGGCTAACTACTTTAATTGGGATGAAACAGAAAAAGTGCAACAAATAGAAGAATTTGCTACAATTTTAGCAGAGTCTGATCTTAAACATTTGAAGGAAGAGGAGTAATAATTTATGCAAGCAGTATTGGGAGAATTTATAGGAACAATGATTTTAATTTTATTAGGTGGCGGTGTTTGTGCAGCGTGTAACCTAGATAAAAGTAAGGCTCAAAACGGTGGATGGATTGTTATTGCTATGGGTTGGGCTATGGCTGTGACAATTGCGGTATTTATTTCAGGATTTATGGGACCTGCTCACTTAAATCCGGCAGTAACAGTTGCAATGGCAATGACAGGAGCGATTGAGTGGAGTCAAGTTGTACCATTTATTATTGCTCAATTATTAGGAGCAATCGTAGGGGCTATCTTAGTATGGTTAGCTTATTTACCACATTTTGATGTAACAGAAGATAAAGATGCTATTTTAGGAACATTTGCTACAGCACCAGCTATTCGTAATATTCCTGCAAATATTATCACAGAAGCAATTGGAACATTTGTATTAGTTCTTGCATTATTAGCTTTTGGTAAAAATGATTTACAATTTGGTAACAATGTATTCGCGGTAGGTGCAGTTATTTTAGCAGTCGGTTTATCATTAGGTGGACCAACTGGTTATGCTATTAACCCTGCTCGTGACTTAGGACCTAGAATTGCACATGCCATTTTACCAATGAAAAATAAAGGCGGATCTGATTGGGGTTATGCCATCGTGCCAATCGTTGGACCAATCATAGGAGCAATTATTGCGGTATTAGTATTCAACTTATTCTAATCAAAAAAAACGTGTTCTCGTTACGAGAACACGTTTTTTTTAAGCAATTATTTGATTGATAGCCTCAACGATATCTTGCACGTCAGCTAATGCACCTTTTCCGTAATCACCACAAGCTAATAAGCTTTCTTTAGGTTCTATTATTTGATAGCCATAGCTTACTAAAGTTTGAAGATTTTTTTGTACAGCTGGATGTAGATACATGTTTGTGTTCATAGCTGGTGCGATAAATTTTGGGGTAGCGTTATTAGGTAAAGCCAAGGCGGTGGCTGTTACTATATCATCGGCTATACCGTTAGCTAGTTTTCCAATAATATTCGCTGTTGCTGGTGCAATGATAAAAACATCGGCTTGTTTTGCAAGTTCAATATGACTGATGACTTCAGGGTGTTGTTCTTCCATAACATTCGTATAAACATAATTTTTTGATAATGATTGTAATGTTAGTGGGGTGATAAATTCTGTGCTGCTTTTAGTCATCATCACATTTATGTGATGATGTTGTTTCGATAACGAGCTGACAATATCTGCTGCTTTATAGGCAGATATGCTACCAGAAACTCCCATTAAAATATTAGCCATTGTATGACCTCCTAGTCATTATATGATAGAGTTTGTTTAATTAATTTAGCAATCTCAGGCTTCGTATGAGCAACACGCAGTTGTTTATCTGGTGCAACTAAATACCCTGTATGCTGATCTCCTTCGATTGAAGTTAAATCGTTTGCTAGAACGTAATCACAATCATTTTTCTCTAGTAGTTGATGGGCAATGGTTAATAAATGTTCCTCACTCACATCAACAAGAAGTTTAAATCCGACCAATGTTGTATTAGGTTGGATTTCTTTAATCATTTTAATAATTTTTGGTGTTTTCTTCAGACGAAGAATTAAATGTTCATTGGAAGACGAAAGTTTTTTATCCTCATTTTCTTTGCCTAATTTAGATAATACGTTAGCTGATAGTTGTTCAAAAGATTCCTTTGTAATTTCGTTAGAGTTATTAAAAAGAGCGTCAGACAGACTGTTTAGTAAGTCATCTTGGCTAAAAGCATTGTCCATTGTATAGTCACTTACCGCCATACTATGAATGACGATATCATAAGCGTAAGTTTCTAATTCTTTTTTTAATGCTATTTCTAATTCTTGACTTGTAAAAATTGGAACAACTTTAATGTTTTTATGTTGCGGTAAAATAGCGCCGTATCCATGAATATAGGTAACATGATTGTTTTCATCTTGCGCAAAACTATCAGCGATGATTGAGCCTAATCTTCCTGTTGAATGATTGGCGATGTAGCGAACGTCATCAATTTTTTCTTTTGTCCCACCTGCTGTGACTAATATCCTCATAATTGTTTTCTCCTTTTGGTCAGTTAGTTTAGGTCCTTAATCATTTTTTCGATTTTTTTGTTACTCATTAACGAGCGACAAACCAGGCTGACAATGATACCTGCTACGACAGCTTCGAGTATGCCGTTTGTAAAAATAATCCCACCGATAATTTTGTATAAGTCTGTTGTGTTTACTTCATTAATTTTGGCATAGGCATCTTTAAATAGTAATAAAATGCTTCCTAGTACGAGTAGAGTGTTCGTTAAGGAACCTGCAATACCACTGATAGCATAATTTACCATCTTTTGCTCTTTAACAAATCGTGATGAAAATTGATAGATATAATATGGTATAACGCCAACTAAAATTCTTGGTAGAAAACAGGTAATCAGCGATAGAACGGAACCGTGAGTTTCACCTGGTAAATTAGCAAAAGGCGTGAAGACGAATGAACTAACAACAGGAGCCGTCGTATTACTAATGAAACTTGTTAATCCGAATACAGCACCTAAAATAGCACCTTTTTTTGGTCCTAAAAGAATTGAAGCGATAATGACCGGTACATGAATAATTGTCGCTTTAATAAGACCTAGCTGAATATAGCCAATAGGCGTAAAACTTAGGACAAATATAATCGCTGTAAAAATAGACAGTAGTACTAGATCTTTAGTTTTTGAATGTTTAATGTGAATCTCCTCCTAAGATTAATATGCATAAATAAGTTGCTGTTTGAGTAATGATAATTGTTGATTGATTTGCTCTTCATCAATTTGATTAAACGTTTTGAAGATGCTAATGCCTTCTAATAACATAATAAACATATCGGCTAACTGTGGGATATTATCATTCAGAATAATTCCTTGTGCTTTTCCTAGCATCAAGAGCTCTCGTATGGTTTCAGTTAGGTAGTCAACATAACTTTTTTGAAAGGCAATTTGTTCTGTTTCTTGATGGGAGTTGTAGTATTCATAAGTAGCCACCAAAATAGAATCATCAATATTTAGTAACCGTGTTTTTTGTAAGTCTAAATATTGTGTGAAGATTTCTTCGAAAGGTTCTTGATTTGCAACTCGTTGATTAATAATGGCGAATTTTTGCTTAGATTGATCAATCACGACTTCTTGAAATAATTCCTCAATAGAAGGGAAGTATAAGTACAAGCCACCTCGGCTAATGCCACAAGCCGATACAATATCAGCCATGGTCACATTAGCGTAACCTTTTTGGCCAAAAATACCTCTTGCTGTATCAAGGATCATGGCACGTTTTTCCCTTTTCATGGTTTCGTTTTTATTTTCGTTCAAACGATTACCTCCATTTAACAATGACATTTGTGTCATTAAATTACCATGAACTGACACCAGTGTCAACGGTAAAGGCTTACATAAGTTGTCAAAAATGTTCTTTTTTTATGAATAAACGCTTGATAAAAAGGTTTTATTGAAAAAATTAATGTTTCAGTAGGTGGATAAATGGTATAATAGTAAAGCTGTTCCTCTAAGAAAAGACAGAGAATAGGATTTTGTTCGATAGATAAGGAGTTAATTCAGTAATGGTAAAAAAAGTTAATAATGAATATAACGATTCATCTATCCAGGTACTTGAAGGTCTTGACGCGGTTAGAAAGCGTCCAGGTATGTACATTGGATCAAATGATAGTAAAGGGTTGCATCATTTAGTATATGAAATTGTGGATAATTCAGTCGATGAAGCGTTAGCAGGTCATGGATCTGAAATTAATGTCACTATTTTTGAAGATGGAAGTATTGGTGTGGAAGACTTTGGTCGCGGAATGCCGATTGGTATGCATCAATCAGGTGTACCAACAGTACAAGTTATCTTTACCGTCTTACATGCAGGAGGTAAATTTGGTCAAAATGGTGGCTACAAAACATCTGGTGGCTTACATGGTGTAGGTGCCAGTGTGGTTAATGCGTTATCAAAGTGGCTAATTGTACGCACCGTGCGAGAGGGTGTTGAATATGAACAACGTTTTATCAATGGTGGAAAACCTGATGGAACACTAAAAAAAACAGGGAAGCCTACAAAAAAGAAAAACGGTACGTTTATCCAGTTTTTACCAGATAAGGATATATTTACAACTACTAACTTCTCTTTTCAAACACTTGCAGAACGTTTACGTGAATCGGCCTTTCTATTAAAAGGCTTTAAAATAACTATCCGAGATGAACGTCCATCTGAAGCAGTAGAAGAAATCTTCCACTATGAGGAAGGAATTAAAGAGTTCGTTGGGTATTTGAATGAAGAAAAAGATGACTTAACACCTGTTGTTTATTTTTCAGGTGAAAAAGATGATATTGAGATGGAGTTTTCTTTTCAGTACAATGATGGTTATTCAGAAAATGTTTTATCTTTTGTAAATAATGTTCGTACTAAAGATGGCGGTTCTCATGAAACAGGCATGCGTACAGCTTTAACGAAGAGTTTCAATGATTACGCAAGAAAAGTTGGTTTATTAAAAGAAAAAGATAAAAATCTTGATGGGACAGATATAAGAGAAGGGTTAACTGCGATTATTTCTGTGCGTATTTCCGAAAGTATTTTGCAATTTGAGAGTCAAACGAAAGTGAAATTAGTAACCGTTCCGGCTAGAACAGCTGTTGAAACACTTATTTCTGAACATTTAGGCTTTTATTTACAAGAAAATAATGACATCAGTCAGATGCTAATACGTAAAGCTTTGAAAGCTAGAGAAGCCCGAGAAGCGGCACGGAAAGCACGCGAAGATAGTCGTAATGGGAAAAAGAAAAAGAAACGTGACTCTTTACTTTCAGGCAAACTAACCCCAGCTCAAAGTAAAAACCCTAAAAGAAACGAGCTTTATTTAGTCGAGGGTGATTCTGCCGGAGGTTCGGCTAAACAGGGGCGTGATCGTAAATTCCAAGCCATCTTGCCGTTGCGTGGTAAGGTGTTAAATACAGAAAAAGCGAAGCTAGAAGATATCTTGAAGAATGAAGAAATCAATACCATGATCTATACAATTGGTGCTGGTTATGGTTCAGAGTTTGCACTTGAAGATTGTAATTATGACAAAGTTATTATTATGACCGATGCGGATACAGATGGTGCACATATTCAAACCTTGCTATTAACGTTCTTTTACCGCTTTATGACACCACTTGTTGAAGCTGGAAAAGTTTATATTGCGATGCCACCGTTATACAAAGTGACCAAAGGATCTGGTAAAAAAGGAGTACTTGAATACGCTTGGACTGATGATGAATTGGAAAGAATCACTCAGAAATTAGGGAAAGGCTATATGCTCCAACGATACAAAGGACTAGGTGAAATGAACGCCGACCAGTTATGGGAGACAACAATGAACCCAGAAACACGTACGTTAATTCGTGTGACGCTTGAAGAAGAAGATGGTGAATCGGGAAGTAATGAAAAAATTGTATCGACCTTAATGGGAGACAAAGTAGATAAACGTCGTCACTGGATTGAAAATAATGTGGCCTTTACGCTTGAAGATGAGGGCAATTTATTAGACGATGACCCAACGGATGATAGTGAGCATGAAGAAATGGTCGAAGAAATATTAGAACAACAACAAGACCTAAAAGAAGACGAAGTGTTTAAAGAAATAGATTTATTTGCAGATTTATAAGATAAGGAAGTGAAAGATTGTGCAACATCGAAATGATATTCAAGAGATACCTCTGAAAGATGTCATGGGAGATCGCTTTGGGCGTTATTCTAAGTACATTATTCAAGAACGTGCCTTACCGGATATTCGTGACGGGTTAAAACCGGTTCAACGTCGTATTTTATTTGCGATGAATGAAGATGGCAACACACATGAAAAAGCGTTTAGAAAATCTGCAAAAGGTGTCGGTAATATCATGGGTAATTATCATCCCCATGGAGACAGCAGTATATATGATGCAATGGTTCGCATGAGCCAAGATTGGAAACTACGCGAAACATTAATTGAAATGCACGGTAATAACGGTAGTATGGATGGTGATCCACCTGCTGCCATGCGTTATACTGAAGCACGTTTATCAAAATTAAGCAGTGAAATGTTAGCAGATATTGAAAAAGAAACCGTTGATTTAGTGTGGAACTTTGATGATACTGAAAAGGAACCCACCGTTCTACCTGCTCGCTACCCAAATCTCTTAGTGAATGGTTCAACAGGTATTTCGGCAGGTTATGCAACGGAAATTCCTACACATAATTTAGGGGAAATCATTGAAGGAACTATTCATTTGATTGATCATCCTAATGCAACATTAGAAAAATTGATGACCTTTATCCCTGGTCCAGATTTTCCGACTGGGGGAATTTTACAAGGGACAGAGGAAATAAAAAAAGCCTATACTAAAGGTAAAGGACGCGTTGTATTACGTTCGAAAACAGCGATTAAACCTATGAAAGCAGGTCGCGAACAAATTGTTATTTCTGAAGTTCCGTACGAAGTAAATAAGGCGAATCTTGTGAAGAAGATTGATGAAATTCGTTTGATGAAGAAAATTGATGGTATTGCAGAAGTTCGAGATGAAACAGACCGTACGGGTTTACAAATTGTCATCGATTTAAAGAAAGACGCTAATGCACAAGGTATTTTAAATTATTTATTTAAGAATACTGATTTACAAGTGAACTACAACTTTAATATGGTGGCAATTGATGAGCAACGTCCGAAACAAGTTGGTTTAATTCGTATTTTACAAGCGTATATTGACCATCGTCGTGATGTTATTCAACGTAGAAGTCGTTTTGAATTGAATCGTTCCTTGAAACGTCAACATATCGTAGAAGGCTTAATGAAAGCATTGTCGATTTTAGATCAAGTAATTGCGACGATTCGTAAGAGTAAAGACAAAAAAGATGCAAAACAAAATTTAGTGAAAGCATTTGATTTTACTGAAGCGCAAGCAGAAGCGATTGTATCACTACAACTTTATCGCTTAACCAATACGGATATTACCGCTCTTGAAAAAGAAGCTAACGAACTAGCTGATAATATTACATTCTTAAATTCTATTTTAGGAAACGACAAAGAATTAATGAAGTTAATGAAAAAAGAATTAAGAGAAGTGAAGAAGCAATACGAATCGCCACGTAGAACGTTTATTCAACAAGAGATTGAAGAACTTGTCGTTAATACAGAGGTCTTGGTAACACAAGAAGACGTGATGGTGACTGTTTCGAAAGAAGGTTACATTAAACGTAGTAGCTTACGCTCATTTAGTGCCTCTTCGGCCGATGAAATTGGCTTGAAGGAAACGGATTATTTAGTGTTTGCAGAGCAATTACATACGTTGCAACACTTGCTTCTAATTACGAATAAAGGGAACATGATTTATCGCCCAGTCCATGAGTTAGCAGATATCAGATGGAAAGATGTTGGTGAACATTTATCTCAAACTATTACTAATTTTGAAAAAGATGAACAAATTATTTCGGTCTATACTTATAATCAGATAGAGGAAAACAAATTATTTGTGCTGATTTCTAAGAATGGTATGATTAAACAAACAGCGATGAAAGAATTTGCAGCTTGGGGAAGATACAAGAGTAAAGCCACAGTTTGTATGAAATTAAAGGGCGATGATGAAGTTGTCAATGCTTATTTAGTAGATGAAGGACAACCGTTAGATGTTTTCTTAGTAAGCTATCGAGGATTTGGTTTGAGATTTCCATTAAGTGAAGTTAATATTGTGGGGGCTAAAGCAGCAGGCGTCATTTCAATGAATCTTAAAGATGAAGATCAAGTTGTTAATGGTTTACTTGTTTGGTCTGAAGGAGACACACCTATTACGATTGTGACTCAACGAGGTGCAGTCAAACGAATGCTAGCCCAAGAAATTAACGCGTTAAGTCGTGCTAAACGAGGGATTATGGTTTTAAGAGAATTGAAGAACCATGCACATCGAGTAATGAAAGTAGTTGAATCAACAGAGTCTACAACATTAGACGTTATAACAGATAAAGGCAATACGTATTCTTTAGACGCTAAGTCTTATCCGATTAATGATAGAATGTCAAATGGTTCGTTCCTATTTGATGAGAAACAAGAGGGTGCCGTTGTGCGTGTCTATCAAGAAGCTATTCCTTATGTCAATGATCAAGGGAATTAAGAACACTTTCAAGGTGTTTGTTATTTAAAATAATTTATTGTACAATAGGGGAGCTGTGTTTTTATAACGCAGTTCTTTTTTTGTTGAAAATGTCGTTATAACGGTTAGATAAGTTAGAAAGGTGATTATTTGAACAATAAAATAATCAATAGTAAAGTGCTATTACTTGGAATCATAATGATGAGCAGTTGGTTTATGATTATTTTCAAGACGCATTCTCCCACTCATGAGCCAGGTGGTATAGAAGTAGATGAGACGATTAGTGAAGTGAAACAACTCGTTGATATGGAGCAGATAATCATAAATTTAGCTAAAAAGCAGCAAGATGAACACTTTACCAATCAAATGATGAAAATGTGGCAAGCATTATTAGAAGACGAAACAACTAAATTTGATGTTGCTATTTATGATGAGAAAACACATAATTATGTGACATTCAGCAATAAAGAAGTACCTCATTTCTACACAGCCAGTATTGCAAAAGTCGGAGTTTTGATGGAAGTGTTGGCTTTAGATGAAAAGGGTGTGTCAGGATTAAGCGTACAAGAGAAAAACAATGCTAATTTAATGATAACTAAAAGTAATAATGAGGTAACCCACCAATTTGTAAAACAGCGTTTAGGTAGCTACCTGGAGATTGACCACCTATTTGATTCTTTAGGTATGGAAGATACCAAAGCCAATAAAGAAACATGGGGTCTGATTCAAACGGATGCACTTGATCAAGTGAAATTAATTAATGCAATTTTTAGTCAGCAACCTTATAATCGTTCTGAAGATGTTAGCTATATTAAACAATTAATGGCTAATGTCGATAAAGAACAGCGTTGGGGTGTCTCAAAAAATGCCACGGATGTTTACTTGAAAAATGGTTGGTTGTCGCTAGACGGTCAAACATGGTTAGTTAATAGTATTGGAAAAATTAATGATCCACAGGCTAATTATTCAATTGCCGTATTGACAGAAGGCAATAAGAGCTTTAATGATGGGATTCGATTGATAGAGACCATTGCAGGTGCTACATATAATGAGATAACTAAGCTAACAGCTGGAGAAGAGATGAATTGACTCGTTTTCAGCTGTTTTATTTTTTATAAAAGACAGGTCAAAATATTACACATAATTTTATACAAAAGGTACAATTAATATATAGAAAGGTGTGATAGTAATGAATGAAACAAAAAAATTTAATTGGGGCTATTTAATTATTGGGGTACTTTTTTTAGTGGTTTCCTTTATGTCGCTAAACAATCCAGAAACTAATTTGTTAGCAATCGTAATGTATGTTGGTTTTGGGGCTGTTGCTAAGGGTTGTTTTGAATTGTTTAATCGTAAGACTATACCTTCTTTAACGGGTGTGGGAACTAATTTACCAATTTGGGTTGGTATAATAGATATTGTGATAGGTTGCTTGATGTTATTTAATCTTGGTATAAGTTTAGCCATATTACCATATGTTTTTGCATGTTGGTTTTTAGTAGATTCAATCCATGATTTACTTTTTGCTAATGTATATAAAGACATTAATCCACCAATGTATTGGTTTAGTATTATATCAAATATTTTAGGTATTATTTTAGGTATCTTATTATTGTTTAATCCTATCACTTCAGCATTTACTCTTGCATTTTTAGTCGGAGCTTACTTCATGATTACAGGAGTAACGTATATTGTAGCGGCATTTAGATAACTAATATTTACCTAATCGATGAATAGTTTATATGCAAAAAGAGGTATGACATTGTCATACCTCTTTTTTATCCGACCTTACCGACATCGTCCACTATGTCTTTTGGTAAGGGTGAACTCCAAAATCGAGTTCTGTCGCCTCATCGCATAAGAGTATCATAGCACATAAATTTGTTAAAAGCTACTACAAAATAACTAGCAACGTTGTGAGTTTATGCTATAATATAAAAGAGTTTGTGTATCTATGCAAAAAAGGAGGGATAGGAATGGATATAGAAAAAACAAATCGTATGAATGCCTTATTTGAATTCTATTCAACCCTTTTGACTGAGAAACAAATGAATTATATTGAACTTTATTATGCAGATGATTTTTCATTAGGTGAAATTGCTGAAGAATTTGATGTTAGTCGCCAAGCTGTTTATGATAATATCAAGCGAACAGAGAAGATTCTCGAAAAATATGAAAAGAATTTACACTTATATTCTAACTATATAGTTAGAAAAGAACTGTTAGAAAAAATCAAAGATAAAGTGAACACAAATTATCCGGAAGATACTGAGTTAAATGAAATAATAAAACAAATTCAAGAAATAGAAGATTAAGGGGTAGGTAAATAATGGCTTTTGAAAGTTTAACAGAGCGTTTGCAAGGAGCAATGAAAAAATTACGTCGTAAAGGAAAGATTACTGAAGCTGACGTAAAAGAAATGATGCGCGAGATTCGTTTAGCATTATTAGAAGCCGACGTAAACTTTAAAGTAGTAAAAGACTTTACAAAGCGTGTCAGTGAACGAGCAGTGGGGGAAGAAGTATTAGATACCTTAACATCTGCACAACAAATTGTCAAAATCGTTGATGAAGAGCTAACCGCTACTTTAGGTGGAGAAACAGTCCCACTTAATAAATCACCTAAAATACCAACGATTGTCATGATGTCAGGTCTTCAAGGGGCAGGTAAAACAACGTTTGTAGGTAAATTGGCTGGACAATTAAAAAAACAAGATAACGCTCGTCCGTTATTAATTGCTGGTGACGTATACCGTCCAGCGGCGATCGAACAACTAAAAGTAATCGGTGAACAATTAGATATTCCTGTCTTTGAAATGGGAACAGAGGTTAGCCCTGTTGAAATCGTTAGACAAGGTTTAGCTTTAGCTGAGCAACAAAAAAATGATTACGTCTTTATTGATACAGCAGGTCGTTTACATATTGACGATGTTTTGATGAATGAATTGAAAGAAATCAAAGCATTAGCTAATCCAGATGAAATTTTATTAGTTGTTGATGCAATGACGGGACAAGATGCTGTTAATGTAGCAGAAAGCTTCAATGAGCAACTAGATATCACTGGGGTAGTAGTAACAAAATTAGATGGTGATACACGTGGTGGTGCAGCGTTATCTATTCGTGCTGTCACAGGTAAACCAATCAAATTTGCCGGAACTGGTGAAAAATTAACAGACTTAGAAGTTTTCCATCCAGATCGTATGTCAAGTCGTATCTTGGGTATGGGTGATTTGCTAACGTTAATTGAAAAGGCACAAGCTGATTTTGATGAGCAAAAAGCTGAAGAATTAGCCTTAAAAATGAAAGAAAATTCATTTGATTTCAATGATTTTATCGAACAATTAGATCAAGTAATGGGTATGGGACCTATTGAAGATTTACTAAAAATGATTCCAGGAATGAGTGAAGTACCAGGTTTAGATCAATTTAAAGTGGATCCTAAAGATGTGGCGCGTAAACGTGCGATTGTTATGTCAATGACACCTGCAGAACGCGAGAATCCTGAGTTACTAAACCCAAGCCGTCGTCGTCGTATTGCTGCGGGTTCAGGTAATAGTGTCGTTGAAGTCAATCGTATGATTAAACAATTCAATGAAAGCAAAAAAATGATGCAACAAATGACAAATGGCAATATGCCTGCTGGTATGGATCAAATGTTTGGTTCAGGTATTAAAGGTAAAATGGGTAAAATGGCCTTCAACTCAATGGCCCGTAAACAACAAAATGCCAAGAAAAAAGCATTGAAAAAAGCAAAGAAAAAGAAAAAATAAACGATAAAAGGTGGATAGCGTTGGACTATCTACCTTTTTACTAATTTAAACGGATATAGATAGAAAAAATAAAGGTGTAAAGAAAAAACACTTTACATCATTTTTGAAACATGTTAAACTATTGTTTGTGAGTAACATAATAGAAAATTTAGAGGTGACCTAATAATGGCAGTTAAAATTCGTTTAAAACGTATGGGTTCTAAAAGAAACCCATTTTATCGTATTGTAGTAGCAGATTCTCGTTCTCCACGTGATGGACGTTTCATCGAGGTAGTAGGAACTTACGCTCCAACTAAAAACCCTGCTGAAGTAACAATCAAAGAAGACTTAGTTTTAGACTGGTTATCTAAAGGTGCGCAACCTTCAGATACAGTTCGTAACATCCTTTCTAAAGAAGGCGTTATGAAAAAACATCACGAAGCTAAATTCACTAAATAATGAATGGCTGACGACTTCCTTTAGAGAGACTATCTCTAAAGGAAGTCGTTTTTTGTTATACAAATGTTCGAAAACGACCTGAAAACGTAAATATCTCCACTAAAATAAAAAAAACAAGTAAATTGGATTGTTTTTAGTCGCGTTATTTCGTATTATAGAATTAGGGAATAAAGAATCACAGTATCTATAAATAGAGGTGATGGACATGTCAGATGAGCAAGATGCTAAACAAATCAGCTCGTTTATCCGTATTTTCTCAAATTATTTAAATACGATAGAAAAGAAAATGTCTAATGAACAATTGACGTTTAACGAGATAAAAGTAATGTTAGAGCTTTATGAATCAGAAAATCTAACAGCACGAGATATTGAAGAACGATTAGATTTAGATAAGAGCTATATGAGTCGTATTCTAAAAAATTTAGCAGATTTAGAATTTATTGAAAAAGAGCAATCATTTGAAGACAAACGTTTGTTTTATTTATCATTGACACCTAAAGGTAGAGAAGCTGCAAAACAATTATATTATCAGTACTTGGATGTACTGGAAGAAGACATTGAAATTTTAACAAGCCCGTACAAAGGCAAGTTAATTGATGCTATGAAGATGATTGAATCTCATTATCAAAAAGAAGAAGAGTAATCTATAAAGATTGCCCGTCAATTTTTTGGAATGTTTTGGATTAATCTGAAGAAGCAACCTTCGTAACACCGTTTATTCGTAATTAAGGAGCTATGACAATTTTTTGTCACAGCTCCTTTTTATTTCATAACGCCAACTATTTGCTTTTAACAAGTCACTTGTTATAAAATTAAGCTATAAAGTATTGGTAGCTTTTTGATTAATGGGCGTTGATCCGTTTATTGAAATAGTGGAGTGGAGGAGAAACGATGATTTTTAAGGGTGGAAAGAAAAGTACAAATATTGAAGATAGAACAAGTAGTGGCGGTGGAATGACGAAGTTAGCTGCTGGTGGTGGAATCGGAGCAATTTTAATAGCATTGATTTCATTTTTCTTTACTGGTAATTTGGGGAGTTTGGTTGATGTCTTTACTTCAGGTATTCAGCCTGCAAGTTATGAAACGGTTAATGTAGATAGTCAAGAATACAACGAACAAAAAGAGTTCGCTGCTGTTGTGTTTGCTCATCTAGAAGATTACTGGAATGAAGCCTATCCAGCGTCTAAAGGGAAATACACAGAACCACAATTAGTGTTGTTCTCTGGAAGTGTTAATTCTGCATGTGGGACAGCTACTGCACAAGTAGGACCTTTCTACTGTCCAGGAGATCAAAAGGTATATCTTGACCTTAGTTTTGGTGACGAATTAGCTCAGCGCTATGGTGCAAAAGGAGATTATGCCATGGCTTATGTATTAGCTCATGAAGTTGGACATCATATTCAACAACAACTAGGTATCACGGATCAATTAAACTATGTCCGTCAACGTGTATCTGAAAAAGATTACAATAAATACAGTGTTCAGTTAGAATTACAGGCAGATTACTTTGCGGGTGCATTTACTAAATATTTGAGTGGCAAAACGTTTGAAGGACAGCCGATTTTAGAAATGGGTGATGTTGAAGAAGCCATTGAAGCTGCTCACGCTATTGGCGATGATACATTACAAAAACAAGCACAAGGCTATGCTGTTCCTGATAGTTTTACTCATGGAACATCTGCCCAACGTATGGAATGGTTCAAACGTGGGTACACATATGGTGATTTAGAAAATGGTAACACGTTTAAAGCAGCTGGTTTTACTAATATTAAATATTAAATACCAAAAAAGGAATCCTATATAAGGATTCCTTTTTTGGTATTTAATCATATAAGAAAATTAAACCAACTTAATTAGTGTATACTTTTTCTTACCTTTACGGACAATAATAAATTTTTCTTCAAAAGAGTTTTCTTTAGAAATAATAAATTCAACGTCACGAACTTTTTCTCCATTAATTGAGATAGCGCCATTTGTCACGTCTTCACGCGCTTGACGTTTTGATGGTTCTATTTTGGTTGCAATCAACCAGTCAATAATGTTCATGTCTTCTTTACCAATTGAAGCTGTTGGCATATTTTTAAAGCCTTCTTCGATTTGACGAGCAGAAAGTTGTTTTACATCACCTGAGAAGAGTGCATCAGTAATCGTTAACGCATCATTTAATGCCTCTTCACCATGAACAAATAATGTCATTTCTTTAGCTAATGTTTTTTGGGCTTCACGTCTGTGCGGCTCTGTTTCAACTTTTACAGCTAAGCTTTCTATTTCTTCTTTAGTTAAGAACGTGAAGAATTTCAAGTATTTTACTACGTCACGGTCATCTTGATTTAACCAAAATTGGTAAAATTCGTAAGGTGAAGTTTTTTCTGGATCTAACCAGACTGCACCACCGGCTGTTTTACCAAACTTCGTTCCGTCAGCTTTTAACATTAGGGGGATAGTTAGACCAAATGCTTTTGCTTCAGGTCCTACTTGTTTGCGAATCAATTCTAAACCAGCAGTAATATTTCCCCACTGATCAGCGCCTCCAACTTGTAAACTAACGTTATGGTTTTGGTGTAAGTGTAAAAAGTCCATAGATTGTAGAATTTGGTAAGTAAATTCAGTGAATGAAATACCTGTTTCTAGACGACTTGCGACGATGTCTTTTGCTAACATTGTATTGACATTAAAGTTCTTACCATAGTCACGTAAAAAGTCTAAAAGTGTTAAATTACTTGTCCAGTCATAGTTGTTGACTAATGTTAAATCTTGTTCGTTATCTTTACTAAAAAATAGTTTTTCCATTTGATGGGTCAATTTAGTGACATTATGCTGAACTTGTTCCATTGTCTGTAATTGACGTTCACTTGTACGTCCGCTTGGATCACCAATTGAACCAGTAGCACCACCAATTAAAATATAAGGATGATGACCGAACATTTGGAATCTTTTTAGCATCATAAAAGGGATAAGGTGACCAATATGCATACTATCTCCTGTTGGGTCAACGCCACAATATAAAGAGATTTTATTGTTTTCTACATAGTCTCTTAATCCTTCAGCATCTGTTTGTTGGTTAATGGCATCTCGCCATGTTAGTTCATCAATAATATTCATGTAATTTCTTCCTTTCATTATTGGGATAAAAAAAGTCCCTGCAGAGCATTGCTCTACAGGGACGAAATAGACTCATTAATTCCGTGGTACCACCCAAATTGTGTAAATTAATACACCACTTTAAACCTCGATAATGGGAGGGAACCACTTAATAATAAATAGAGTGTAATTCGTTCATTTATTTGTGCTAAATTCCACCAATCTTTAGCTCTCTATATAACAGGGATAAATGACTACTGTGCTCGATTAAGTTTGAATTATCTACACTTCATCTTACTGATTGCTCAACAAAAAGTCAACCCTAATTGTTTTTATTCCGTTCTTAATGCTTCTACAGGGTCCTTTTTAGCAGCCCCTTTAGAAGGAATAAATCCTGCAACAAGTGTTAGGATAACAGAAAGAATGATTAAAGCTATAGCGTATTCTGGTTTAAGTGATGCTTTAAATCCATCCATATCTATTAATTTTCCAACGATAGCATTAATTGGAATCGTTAATAGTATGGTGATTATAACACCGAGTATACCTGATATTAAGCCAATTAAGCCTGCTTCAGCATTAAAGATACGTGTAATATCTTTCTTACGTGCGCCTAGTGCTCTCATAATCCCTATTTCTTTAGTTCGTTCAACAACTGAAACATAGGTTAAAATACCAATCATTACTGAAGAAACGATTAAAGAAATAGCAGCAAAAGCAGTAAGAATAACAGTGATGGTATCAAGCATAGTGGTCATCATACCTGTCATCATTTCTGCCATATCAGTATATTCAATCATATATTTTGTGTAATCTTTAGATTTTTCACCGAATTTTTTGGCAACTTGGTTGTTATAATTACTGATTATATTAGTAATTGCTTCACGCTCATCAAATGTTGAAGGGTAGATAGAAATATTTGTTGGTGAAGTATTGCCACCGATTTTTTGCATAATAGTCTTGTTTGTTTCTTCATCGATCATGTCACTTGAAGGCGACAGAGCATTTACTGTCGGATGTTCTTTCATAAACTTCACGATATTAGATGATGATTCTTTTGCTAACATTTGTTCTTCAAGTGTGGCGGTATAACCAATAGAAGCGTTGATTAGAGAAGCTGACGCTTCTTTTGGCTTCATAATGGCTACGATTGTCCCTTTAAGACCGTTATCGTACATCGTTTGGTTGATGGGTTGATTGATAAAGAAATTCCCCATAGGACTTTTTTCATAAAATTCATCATTAGAAATAATACGTAACTCTTTTCCTAGTAATGTTTTAATGTTTTGGGTGTTATCATCGGATAATCCTAACGCTTTAGCAACATCTTTATTTAAGGACTGATCATAATTAACAAATAAAACCAATTCATCTGGCTTTGTTGGATAGCTAAAGCGATTATTTGTTGAGTCAATGACTTCATACTGAGAAAGGATATTATCACCATTTTCGGGTAATTTGGTCATTAATGAGCCCATTGAAAACATAGCAGCAGGATTATTCATATCCGTATCGCTTTTCTTTACTTGTTGGACATCTCCAGCTTGGTTGGTTGTTAAAACATTTAATTGGTAGCCTGTATCATATGTTAAATTAGAAAATTTCCCCTTTGCCTCACGTTCTAAATATTGAATAAAGCTCTCACCCTTACCTAAGACATCTTGATCATATATATTTTGGTGAGTAGTGATGGGTTCTTTAATGGTTATTTGATCTTTTTTAGACGTTTCTTTGTTGGAAGCTTCGCTCATTGCTTCAAAGTTTCCAGCGCTTGTTTGACTAATGGTGATGGGAATACCGGATAACGTCTCACGTTGTAAATCATCAATGTAGGACTTCATTCCATTGGATAAGGCTAAGACTAATCCGATACTAATAATACCAATACTACCTGCTAAGGTGACAAGAGCTGTTCTGGTTTTTTTGGTTAGTAAGTTTTTCATGCTAGATTTAATAGCTGAAAAGAACGACATGGCTGTTTTTGATTTTGTAAATGCAGCATTAGAAGTGTTGAGATCCATTACTGGAGCGGTGTCTTCTAAAATACTTCCATCCGCCACCCGAATAATCCGATCGCTATACTGTTCAGCCAATTCTGGGTTATGTGTAACCATAATGACTAAACGGTCATGACTAATTTTTTTGATTAATTCCATAATTTGAATACTTGTTTTACTATCAAGTGCCCCTGTTGGTTCGTCTGCTAATAAGATCTTAGGATTATTCACCAAAGCCCTCGCAATAGCTACACGTTGCATTTGCCCACCTGATAGTTGATTAGGTCTTTTTCTTGCATGTTCAGCTAGTCCGACATCGGTTAGTGCTTCTAGCGCTCTTTTTTCAGACTCTTTAGCAGAAACACCAGTTAAAGACAACGCCATTTTGACGTTTTCTAAGACAGAAAGATGTGAGATAAGATTATAACTTTGAAATACAAAGCCGATGGTTGTGTTTCGGTAACTATCCCAATCTTTATCTTTAAATGTTTTTGTTGAGGTTCCTTCAACAATTAAATCTCCGGATGTGTACTGATCTAATCCTCCAATAATATTTAAGAGGGTAGTTTTACCACTACCACTTTGTCCTAATATGGAAACAAACTGATTTCTATTAAAAGATAAGTTGACCGCTTCTAAAGCAACAGTCTCTTGACCGCCTAGTTGATAAGTTTTTCTAATGTTTTTTAGTTCAAGCATTGAATAACCTCCTTTAGAAGTAAGTGTATCATAGAAAGATGAACCTAATATTAATTAATAAGTTATTTAGATAAAAAGTTGAACATTTGTATTGAATGTAGAATAATAGTAAGAAAAGAGGTTCGGAGGTTTTTTTCGTGCATGTGATTAATTTTATAAATAATGCCAATCAAATAAAAGATTGGCAAGTAAAAAAAACTAAAGACTATTTCATTGTAGCAACGAGTAACCAAATACCTGAAATTTTTGAAAAAATCACAACGTTGTCCCTACCTGTTCATCATGATAAACAAACGGAGTTGCCAGTTCGTTTTGAATCATTACCACACTCAAATTATTTTAGTTATTTGTTTTTTGATCAATTACCAGGTGAAAATGAGCTTCTATTTGAAAAATTCACTTTATACTTATCTCAACATTATTTAGTATTAGAAGTTCAAGCAGAGGGGATGCTACATGATTCATTCGTCAATCAGTTGATGGATACGATTGAGGTGTCAACCATTAATAAAACATACATAGACATAATTGATTTTTCTTTGAGCCGTATGTTTGAAAGTTTATATGAATTTGAGGAGTATTTAACAACTATTGAAAATAATATTATTGAGATGCAAATGGATGTTAAAATCGATACTATTATTACGTTAAAAAATCAATGTTTTAAAGTGAAAAAATATATGAGAATGCTACTTTATGTAAGTGATGGACTATTGTTAAATAAAAATAAATTATTAGCTAATTCTGAATTAGGAGCTATTCAAAACATTGATTCTAGGATTAATCGTGTGTATGAGTATGGCGTTAGTCTGTACGAAATGGCGGTGCATTTACTAGAAATATATGATAGTACAATTAATACTATAACTAACCAAACAATTAATAAATTGACGGTTTTCACTGTTTTTGCAACACCTATCACAGTATTGACAGGTATATATGGTATGAATTTTATTAATATGCCTGAGCTTAGAAATCCAAATGGTTATTATATTTTATTAGGGATAATGGCGATCATTTTATTAGTAATCTATTACATTTTGAAAAAGATAAAGTTGTTGTAGCTTAGTTTCAAAAAATGACCTAATTTTGATGTCGTTTTATAGAAGATATATTTGGCTTTTTATCAAAAATATTAGTATGATAATATAAGTCTTGAATGTTGAGGTTGGAGAGGAGACTTATGGTAATGATAGTAGTTGGTGGAATGATTGGTCTAGGAAAAACAAGTGTTGCAACGATACTAGGTGAACATTTAAAATCAGATGTATTTTTTGAAAAAGTTGAGGGTAATGATATATTACCGTTATTTTATACGGCAAGTCCAGAAGAGCAAGAAGCTAAACGTTATCCGTTTTTGCTACAATTAGATTTTTTACAAAGCAGATTTAAAGATATCAAACGTGCTTTAGTTCATCCGCATAATGTGTTGGATCGTTCAATCTATGAAGATTGGTATTTTGCAAAAGTTAACAATGAGTTAGGCCGCATTTCAGATATTGAATTTAAGTTGTATGAGAAATTACTTGAGAACATGATGGAAGAGTTAGATGAATTACCTAAAAAAGCGCCAGATTTGATGATTTATTTAAAAGGTTCTTTTGAAACAGTGCTGAGTCGTATTGCTGAACGAGGACGAGATTTTGAGCAAGACGATGAATTAAGAGATTATTATTATGCGCTTTGGAAAGGCTATGATCAATGGGTGATGGAACAATATAAAGCCTCAGAAGTATTAATTGTAAATATGGACGAAATGGATGTTGTCAATTCAAAAGAAGATAGAGCCATGTTTATCCAACAAGTTGATGAAGTGCTTAAGAAAATGGATTTAATATAAAAAAGCTTTTCCTTTTACAAGGAAAAGCTTTTTTTACATTAAAGGTGCGAAAACATTAAGAATCGCACGAGCAAGATGACGCCACCAGCCAACGCTTTTTGCATCTTCTAGCGTAATTTCTCTACAAACTTTTTGTACACGTACAAAATCTTGGTAGATTTCTTTAACGGAATCAGTATCGTACATCCAAATACCATTTTCTAAATGGAGGTAGAGGCTTCTGAAATCAAGATTAATAGAACCTACTACCGCATATAAATCATCCACTACAATGCTTTTAGAATGGATAAAACCTGGTGTATATTCATAAATTTTAACGCCAGCTTCTAATAATTGATCATAGTTTGAACGCGTAACAGAATGTGCATACCATTTATCTGGGATATGAGGGGTTTGAATGCGGACATCTATTCCCGATTTAGCTGCATTACACAAAGCATCCATCAGTGTATTATCAATGATTAAGTAAGGTGTTGTAATATAAATATAACGTTTTGCTCGATTAATTAAGTTTGAATAGACCGACATACTGATTGCCTCAGACGTAAAAGGGTTGTCTGAAAAAGGTTGATAAAAGCCGTTTGTATGTTCTAACTCATGATTACGACCTGGATAATAAAAAGTATAATCGTTTTTTTCTCCTCTTAAAAAATCCCACATGGACAGAAACATAATAGTGAATCCCCAAGCAATATCACCTTTCATTAATATACCGGTATCTTTCCAATGCCCAAATCTTTCTACTTCATTAATGTATTCATCTGCTAAATTAATCCCACCTGTGAAGGCAGCTTTACCATCAATAACCATGATTTTCCTGTGATCACGGTTATTAAAAATAGAAGATAGGACAGGCACGATTGGGTTAAAGACACATGTTTTTATGCCTTTTTGCTCAAGTACTTCATTATATTTATACGGAAGTTTGAATAAGCAACCAAAATCATCGTAGATTAATCGAACATCTACGCCTTTTGCTACTTTTTCTTCTAAAATTTCTAAGATTTCATTCCACATTTTTCCTTCTTCAATAATAAAGTATTCCATAAAGATATACCGTTCTGCTTTACGGAGTTCTTTTTTCATCGATTCAAACATTTCTTCACCAATTTTTAAATATTCGCTAGCACTATTTTTAAAAAGTGGGAAATCTCCGTAATTATAGAGATAGGTAGAGTGTATGGCTGCGTCTTCAGTAGGTAAACTTTCATGGGGATCCAGACTATCAACTGTTTTTTGAATGGCATCAATTTCTTTTTTGTGAACGTCATCCATTTTTGTTTGGAAACTTTTTTTCGTATAAAGTCGACCAAAAATCAAATAAATCATGACACCAAGGTAGGGTAACAGCATAACGGGTATTAACCAAGCAATCTTATAAGCAGGATTCCGTCTACTATTAATAATTCCTAAAACAGTCACACCTGAAACGAACAAATAACTCATATAAAAAAAGTTCGCGCTTGTTTGAAATTTCATGACTATCATATAAATTAACCCAAGTTGGATTAATATAAGGATTGCCGTAAGTACAATCCTATTTGTTGCTGAACGTAAAAATTTCATTATTTAGCTCCTTAATAAAAATGATATCCCTATTATACATGAAAAAACAGAAGAATCGCACGGTTTTTGGTTGGTGAGCCAATATAAGGAGTTTTCTGTTTGTATAATTATAACAACAGAGCAATCTGTTTTATAACAGATTGTATTTGTTTGATTTGGAATTCACGAGCTTATTTTTATAGAATAATAAAATTTTAAACTTCAAAAACATTGTTATTATAAGGTTTTTGGTTGTTTTGTGAAATGGTTATCAAAAATAGATAAAAAAATCACAAATAAGTATTGTGATTTTTTTATCATGTGTTATACTTTTCTTGTAAGGCTGTTTCAATCAACCTATATAAATTTAGAGGAGGTCCACTCACATGAAACAATGGGACGGATTTAAAGGTAATTTATGGAAACAAACTGTAAACGTTAGAGATTTTATTCAAAACAACTACACTGAGTACACAGGAGACGACAGCTTTTTAGAGCCAATCGCTCCATCAACTGACAAATTATGGACTAAACTACAAGAGTTATTTGAAGTGCAACATGAAAAAAATGGTGTTTATGACATGGATAGTGATATTCCAGCAACTATCACTTCACACGAACCAGGTTACTTAATTAAAGAAGAAGAAAAAATCGTTGGTTTACAAACAGACGTACCATTAAAACAAGCATTCATGCCTTTTGGTGGTATTAACATGGCGAACAACGCATTATCTTCTAATGGTTATGAAGTAAGTGAAGAAATGACAAAAATCTTTACTGACTACCGTAAAACACATAACCAAGGTGTGTTTGATGCGTATACACCTGAAATGCGCTCAGCTCGTAAAAACAAAATTATTACAGGTTTACCAGATGCTTACGGACGAGGACGTATTATTGGTGACTACCGTCGTTTAGCATTATACGGAATTGACTTCTTAATTGAACAAAAAGTTAAAGACTTAAATAATACTGGTACAACAGTTATGACTGATGATGTGATTCGTTTACGTGAAGAAATTTCAGAACAAATCCGCTCATTAGGTCAAATCAAAGAAATGGCTGCTTCATATGGTTTTGATATTTCAGGACCAGCAACAAATGCACAAGAAGCTATCCAATGGTTATACTTTGGTTACTTAGCTGCAATTAAATCTCAAAATGGTGCTGCGATGTCTATCGGACGTATTTCAGCATTCTTAGATATCTACATCCAACGTGATTTAGAAGCAGGTGTCATCACTGAATTTGAAGCACAAGAAATGATTGATCACTTAATCATGAAACTGCGTATGGTTAAATTTGCTCGTACACCAGATTACAACCAATTATTCTCTGGTTATCCAATTTGGGCAACATTATCAATCGCTGGTATGGGAATCGATGGTCGCTCATTAGTAACGAAAAATGACTTCCGTATTTTACATACATTAACAAATATGGGACCTTCTCCAGAACCAAACTTGACTGTATTATATTCATCACACTTACCAAAAGGATTCAGAACATATTCAGCTAAAATTGCTAAAGAAAGTTCTTCAATCCAATTTGAAAATGATGATTTATTGCGTGCAAATTGGGGTTCAGATGATTGTGCTATCGCATGTTGTGTATCTGCAACTGTTATGGGTAAAGACATGCAATTCTTCGGAGCTCGTGCTAACTTAGCTAAAGCTGTATTATATGCAATCAACGGTGGGGTTGATGAAAAAACTAAAATGCAAGTAGGCCCTAAATTCCGTCCAATGACTGAAGAAAACTTAGATTACGATGAATTTATTGATCGTTTCAAAGATATTATGGATTGGTTAGCTGAATTATATGTTAATACATTAAATGTTATTCACTACATGCATGACAAATACGCTTATGAAGCACCACAATTAGCGTTTATGGATAGCGACTTAAAACGTACATTCGCAACAGGTATTGCAGGTATTTCACATGCGGCTGACTCAATCATGGCAATTAAACATGGTAATGTTAAAGTTATTCGTGACGAAGATGGTTTAGCAGTTGATTACGTTCCACAAAACGAATTCCCAACTTACGGTAACGATAATGAAGAAGCTGATGCAATGGCTAACTGGATTTTAGAATACTTCATGACTCAAATTAAACGTCAACACACTTACCGTGGAGCTAAACCAACAACATCATTATTAACTATTACATCAAATGTTGTTTACGGTAAAGCAACTGGTAATACTCCTGATGGTCGTCGTGCGGGTAAACCTTTAGCACCAGGTGCTAACCCATCATATCAAGATGGTAAATTCTTAGGTGAGAAAAATGGTCTTTTAGCATCATTAAACTCAACAGCTCGTTTAGAATATACTAATGCATTAGATGGTATTTCAAATACACAAACAATTAACCCTAATGGTTTAGGTAAAGATGATACAATGCGTATCGATAACTTACGTAACGTTATGGATGGTTACTTCAACAACGGTGGTTACCACTTAAACGTTAACGTATTTACAAACGAATTATTATTAGATGCTCAAAAACATCCAGAAAAATATCCAAACTTAACTATTCGTGTATCAGGATACGCTGTTAAATTCCGTGATTTAACTCCAGAGCAACAAGCAGATGTTATCTCAAGAACTTCACACGACAGAATGTAAGATGATAGATTAGATAAAAACTGGGAATCTTAAATTTTCCCAGTTTTTATTTTTTGATATTTTCTGTTATTCTTATAACAAAAAGAGATTAAAGAACAGAAAAGAGGAAGAATTATGACTAACTCCGTTTTAGGTAGAATTCATTCTACAGAAAATTTTGGTACTGTAGATGGACCAGGTGTACGTTTTGTTGTTTTCACTCAAGGGTGTCACATGCGTTGTCAATTTTGCCATAATCCTGATACTTGGGATTTACATGCGGGAAAACAAGTGACTGCTGATGAAATAATTGAAGAGGCTTTAAAATATAAAAGTTATTGGGGAGAAGAAGGTGGCATTACGATTAGTGGTGGTGAACCTTTACTACAAATAGATTTCTTACTTGAAGTATTCAAAAAAGCAAAAAAACTGGGAATTCATACAACGATTGATAGCTGTGGTAAACCATTTACTAGAAGAGAGCCTTGGTTTAGTAAATTTAACGAGTTATTAGAGTATACTGACTTGATTCTGTTCGATATTAAACATATTGATCGTGAAGGTCACCGAGAATTAACACAGCATGTTAATGATAATATTTTGGATATGGCAAAATACTTATCTGAAATTGACCAACCTGTTTGGATTCGTCACGTGTTAGTACCACAACGTACAGATTATGATGAGTATTTAATCCGTCTAGGTGATTTTATTAAGACGCTGAACAATGTTAAAAAGGTTGAAGTATTGCCTTATCACCGTATGGGGATTTTTAAATGGAAAGAATTAGGTATTGATTATCCTTTAGAGGGAATTGATCCGCCAACACAAGAACGTGTTAAAAATGCACAAGAATTACTTCATTGTGCCGACTATACAGGTTATAAAAATTAAAAACTAGTCTAGCAAGAAGCGTTATTTTTGCTAGACTAGTTTTTTGATTAGTGATTTCTTATAAATATATGAAGGATACATAAGAATACAGCGAATTTTCCTTAAAGATGATTTATTAATTGAGTCAACGCGTTATAATAAATGTGTTAAATAAAACGTTTTCTTATAGGGGGATGGCGTCATGAGATTAGAAAAAGATAGTGTTGGATATTTAGAAATACCAGATGAAAGTTATTATGGTGTTCACACACAACGAGCAGTTCATAATTTTAATATTACTGGCAGAAGGTTAGATAAAGATTTTATTATTAGTTTAGCAGAAGTCAAAAAAGCACTTGCTCAGGCTAATTACGATCTTGGTGTTTTATCCGAGAAAAAAATGACAGCGATTACAAAAAGTGCGGAAGAAATCATTGGAGGTAAACTGCACGATGAAATATTAGTGGATCCTATTCAAGGTGGTGCTGGAACAAGTAGTAATATGAATATCAATGAGGTAATTGCTAATCGTGCGATTGAGTTATTAGGAGGCACAAAAGGGGATTATGACTTAGTTAATCCGAATGATGATGTAAATAAAGGACAGTCTACTAATGATATTTATCCAACAGCGGGTAAATTAACTATGTTAAAAAAAATCCCTAAATTAATGGAGCAATTATACTTATTAAGGGATACTTTTTTAGAAAAATCTAAAGAATTTGATGATGTTATCAAATTAGGTAGAACACAATTGCAAGATGCTGTTCCTATTACATTAGGACAAGAATTTCATGCGTATTACTCTGTTATAAAAAGAGGGATTAAACGTTTGGAAACTGCAAAAAAAGAGATGGAATCTATTAATCTAGGTGGAACCGCTATTGGTACAGGGATTTCAGCACATCCTAAATTATCAGAAACGGTATTGACTAAATTGGTCAATATAACAGGAGAACCCTTAGAAATATCTGATGACCTAGTTGACGCTACACAAAATGTTGAAAATTATGTGGTGCTTTCTGATGCACTAAAAGCAATTGCTATAAGTTTATCAAAAATTGCTAACGATATCCGTTTACTTTCTTCAGGCCCTAAAACGGGAATTGGCGAAATAAAAATCCCAGCGAAACAAAACGGTTCATCAATCATGCCAGGTAAGATTAATCCGGTTATTCCAGAAGTGATGAATCAATGTTCATTTTTAGTAATGGGTAATAACGTGACCATTGGATTGGCAGCAGAGCACGGACAATTAGAATTAAATGCATTTGAACCAATAATTTTTTACAAATTGATTGAATCATTTGAGGTTTTAACGCATGGGGTAGAAACATTTAATGAGAATTGTGTGAAGGGGATTGAAGCGGATAGAGATCGTTGTCGTGAGAATTTAGAAAGAAGTACTTATATGGCTACGCCACTTGCTGAAAAAATTGGCTATGCTCGGGCAGCTGATATTGCTAAAGAATCTGTAGCTTCTGGTCGAACTGTTAAAGAAATAGCGAAAGACTATAATGTGCCAGATGAGGTATTGGATAATTTGAAAGTTAGAGTAAATTAGAATATTTACTGTATAGTTATCAAATTTATAAAAGAAATATGCTATAATAGTGGCGTAATTAATTTATAGATAGGGGTATTGAAAATGTCTAAAGTTTTAGTTTTCGGCCATCAAAATCCAGATACTGATACAATTGCATCAGCAATCTCAATGGCATATTTACAACAACAATTAGGAGTTGACGCTGAAGCAGTCGCTCTAGGTGAAATGAATGAAGAAACAGCGTACGCTTTGAATGAATTTGGTGTGGAGCCTTTAAGAATTATCGATCATGCTAAATCAGAAACATCACAGGTTATGTTAGTGGATCATAATGAAGCGCAACAAAGTGTTTCTGATATTAAAGAAGTAGAAGTACTTGCAGTAGTAGATCATCACCGTATTGCTAATTTTGAAACAGCTAATCCATTATATTACCGTGCAGAGCCGGTTGGTTGTACAAATACCATCATATATAAAATGTATCAAGAACATGGGATAACAATTCCTAAAGAAGTAGCCGGCCTAATGTTGTCAGCTATTATTTCAGATACATTGTTATTTAAATCACCAACATGTACATCAGAAGATGTTAATGTTGCAGAAAAATTAGCAACTATCGCTGAAGTTGATATGAATGTATACGGATTGAATATGTTAAAAGCAGGGACTAACTTAGGAACAAAATCTGATGAAGATTTATTAAATATGGATGCTAAGAGCTTTAATATGGGTGATAAAGTTGTACGCATTGGTCAAGTGAATACAGTGGACGTACAAGATGTATTATCACGCCAAGCCTCAGTTGAAGCAGCAATGACATCTCAAAATCAAACAGAAGGCTATGACTTATTTGTATTGATTATCACTAATATTTTAGATAGTGACTCAGTTATTTTAGTCGTGGGAGAACCAAAAGAAAATGTTGAAAAAGCGTTTAATGTTACATTAGAAAATAACACTGCCTTATTAAAAGGAGTAGTTTCTCGTAAGAAACAAGTGGTTCCGCAATTAACAGAATCATTCTAACTTAGTGTAGAATTACCAGAAAAGAGGGTGTAAAAACTCTCTTTTTTTTTTGCTGAGATTTGAGTAAATCAGATGAAATTTTTCGAACTATTAGGTATAATGAACAAGTAATAAAAAGTGGGTTAAATTTTGGGGGAAAAACATTGAAACAGTTATATAGAAATTTTGAAAAAATGATTGATTTATTGATTCATTTAATTATTATGGTGTTAATCGCTATTGTGTTAATCGGGATGGTGGAGTTGGTGTATAACATTATTATGACATCAATTACTATTGGGACAATGGATAGTTTGACAGTTATGATACAAGATGTTGCAACATTCTTCATTTTCTTAGAAATAATTTTGATGTTATTAAAATATTTGAAAGACATTCATCATGTTCCTGTCAAATATTTGATTATTATCAGTATTACAGCCATTGCAAGAGAAATTTTGTTAGCTCATGGAGATGCTTTAAGAATGATTTACTTGTCATTAGCTATTTTAATTTTAATGATAGTTGTCTATGTTATTCAAAAATCGAATATCATATCAGATGACGATTTATAAAGACTAAAAAAGAAACCATAACGCTTAGCTTAGCGTTATGGTTTCTTTTTTAGTCTAATTCAATAATATATGAAAAATCTTCTTGGTACTTATGTTCTAGAATTGAACGTAAAATTTGTTTAGCTAAATTAGTATTTCTAGCTAAAATAGGACCGTGGAAATAGGAACCATAAGTGTTTTTATAATGAACGCCTTCGGTTTGATCTTGTCCATTATTACCGTAACCTTTGAGTACTTTTCCAAGTGGTTTGACATTCTTACCAAGGTAAGTAACTCCGTTGTGGTTTTCAAAACCTATATAGATTTCATCATATTCTTCATTTTTGATTTCAACGTCTCCTATGAAGCGGTTATTGATTTGACTTTCAGTATAATAATCAATAGCTGAAATACCTTTAATTTGTTCGCCTTTAGCACCAATGTAATAGTGCCCAAGAAGTTGATAACCTCCGCAAATAGCCAAAAATGGTCCATCATTTTCGATATAGCGTACAAGCGGTTCTTTTTTTAGTTGAATATCTTGTGAGACAACGGTTTGTTCAAAGTCTTGACCACCGCCGAATAAAACAAAATCATAGTTAGTATCATCAAAAACATCATCAATACTAATGACTTCGTGAGTAAGAGAAATTCCAGCTTTTTTTGCATAATATTCCAATACTAAAAGATTCCCAATATCACCGTATGTATTTAATAAATTCCCGTACAAATGACAGGCATGAATAGTATAGTTCGCCATGTTACATACCTCCTTCGATGTAGCCTTGAGATGCAAGCTCTTTTCTCAATTGTAGAACCGCTGTGTAAGTAGCTAATATAAAGACGCGTTCGGTATCCATCGCTTTAATTTCTTTGATAATATTTGACATTTCAGGGATTTCTTTGAAGTTATTTTTTTCCAATCCTGCCACTTTAAGGCGTAAGGCGATATCTTTTGAACGTTCACCCCCAGCAATGACATTTGGAATGTTCATATTGGCAAATGATTCATAATTACCATCCCAAATCCAGCTAACATCAATCCCATCTGCATAATTCGAATTTAGAATTTGAACTAAACTAAATGGTTGAGGTGCAAGGTTAATCATGTCAATGACTTGATTAAGTCCAACGGGATTTTTTACAAGCACTAAGGTACATTCTTTACCATCAATATTAATGACTTCTTGACGTCCAAAGACTTTTTGGTCATAGGTTAAACCTTTTTCGATATTAGCGTCAGTGACACCAAAGTGTTTGGCTACAGCAGTAGCAGCAAGCGCATTATAGATGTTATATAAGCCTCCCACTTCAATACGTTGTGGGCTACCATTGATATCAAACTCAGAATAAGTATTTGTCATTTTATTAATGCTGGTTACTTCAAAAGCTAATTCAGGGCGCTTGAATTCGCAATGTGGACAGTAGTATTTACCTTGATTGCTATATGTTAACATCTTATAGTGTAAGATGTGTTGACAACGAGGGCAAAGTAGACCATCTGTATTTGAAGAAGGGACAACATCATGATCTTCTTCATGATTAAAGCCATAAAATAGTCGCTTGTTAATGCTGTCATTTGAATTGAATAAAGGTAAATCACCATTAGCAATAATGGTTGCGTCAGGTGCATTTGCTGCACCATCGACAATCATTTGATAGGTAGTATATATTTCTCCGTAACGATCTAATTGGTCTCTAAAAATATTTGTAAATAAGAAGACTGAAGGTTTTAAATATTTAGTTACTTTAGAAAGACTTGCTTCATCAATCTCGAGAACTGCGAATTTTTTTTGTCCTTTTTTAGGTTTATCTGAAAGAAAAGTAGACACAATTCCTTGCAACATATTGGCACCGGTTGTGTTAGTTAATACTTCCCCAAATTGTTGTTTTAAAATATTAACAGTTAAGGCTGTTGTTAGTGTTTTACCGTTAGTCCCTGTAACAACGATGATTTCATACTCTTCAGAAATTGCGTTTAAAATATCAGGATCCATCTTTAAAGCGATTTTTCCGGGTAAACTACTCCCACCTTTTGTAAATGTTTGTAAAAACCATTGGCTTGACTTCCCAACGGAAAGTGCTAAACGACTTTTAAATGTCATTATTTTTTCCTCCCAAAGCACATATCTTGCTCATAATATCCTTAATAATACCATAAAACCTAAAAAAAAGAGAAGAATCGTGCGACTCTTCTCTTAATTATTTGGAAAATATTAATGATTAGTTGATTAACCGATTATTATTTTTTCTGTAGGGTATAAGAATGCTTTGTCTTGTTTTTCTTTTGGTAAGAACATCATCAGTGTATATAACATTCCAACACGACCAACAAACATTAAGATACCAATAACAATTTTACCAAATAACGTTAAGTCATCAGTGATTCCTAATGATAAGCCAGTTGTTCCAAATGCGGAAGTGACTTCTACAATAATCGCTATCAACGAGTGAGATTCCGTTGCAGAAAGAACAATAACAGCTAAAAAGCACATAGTTAATGATAAATTAAATACCACGACAGATTTTTTTATGTCTTCACTTGAAATACGACGACCAAAAATATTAACGTTTTCTTCACTCTTAATGAAAGACATCATGTATAAGAAAAGAATGGCAACGGTTGTCGTACGAACGCCACCTCCAACTGAACTAGGACTACAACCTATGAACATTAAAATAGAAAATAATAATAATGTAGCTGGCTGGAATTCATTTAAGTCATGCATTTGTAAACCAGCATTTCGAGTGGTAACAGAGTAGAACATAGCGTTCAACCATCGTTGACCTTCGCTCATATCAGCAAATAAATGTTGTCTTTCTAAGAAGTAAATCATAATGGTACCACCAATGAGCAACGTGATGAAGGTAAACATCGCTATTTTGGCAAATAGTGAGAACCTAAAAGGTAACTTTCGATGTTGTTTCTTGTAAAAAATACGTTCTCGTATTTCCATAATGACAGGGAACCCTATACCACCAATCATGATTAAAAACATTGTACAAAATAGAAAGAAAGTATCCTGTTTATACGGAATGATGGATGCCCCTGTGACATCAAACCCTGAGTTAGTTGCGGCTGAAATCGATTGATAGAAGCCAAAGAAAATCGACTCTTTTATCGTTGCATGTGATTCGTTAAAATAAAAATGAATAGAAAAAATAATACCAAAAAATAGTTGTACTTTAATTAAAAATGACATGCTGATACGAATCAATTTAACAATTCCACTTAACTTAGGTTGATTCATATCGGTCATAATGAGTTGACGTTGGGTTAAACTGATTTTCTTTTTAGAAAATATGAAGAAAAAGGTCAATATCATCATAATACCTAAGCCGCCTATTTGAAAAAGAATTTCTAGTAAGATGATACCTCGGTAATTAAAGACCTCATTAATGTTATAGGTGGACAATCCTGTTACACTCACAGTGCTCAACGCCATAAAAAAGTCATCAAATGACGACGTATGAACACCAGGATTTCTAAACCACGGCATTTTCAGTAAGAAAAATGCGAGGATCGTAAATCCTAAGTAGTAGATGACAATTTTTTGAATACTCGTTACATTGTTAGCGATAAAGCGGTCAAATTGCCGTTTAATTAAATAGATGTATTTATTTATCATAAGCTCGTTCCTTTATATAGTAATTGAGCATTCATTTTTCTAAGGTATATCTGAATAATGAATGTTATCTGACTCATTAGCATGGTATCACATTATAAGGGTTAATTTCTAGTTTAACAATTACTAAGAAGTTGATTTTGTGAGTTTTCCATAGTGGAGAAAGTATGATAGAATTGTAGAGAATATACTGATAAAGAGGTTGAGAATATGTCAGAACAAAAAAAATGTCCAAATTGTGGTCAAATTTATGCGATAGATACCGATTTTTGCCCCAAATGTGACTTATATGGGGGGAGTAATCGTCAATTTCATCACGGACCTAGTCAACGCGAAAAAATGATTGTCCGTCGAGAAGAAATGGAAAAAGATGCTCAAATTCGTCTTAAATTAAAAACTATTTACGAAATAAAACAACAAAAACAATCAGAGATAGCTGATCCATTAGTATCAGAGGAGCAACCAGAAGATTTAATCGATCATTCTTTAATTTTTAAAGAGATTGATGAAGAAACATCGATTGAAGAAGTGGAGAATGCTATTCATGATGCGATTAAAGAGCAAAAAGATAAAGCAGAAAAAGAGTCTGTATTAATGGAAGTATCTCAAGAAGAACTATCAGAAGAAGTAGCTGAATTTACTGATATTTTTATACCTGATCAAATGGAAAAGATAAAGGATATGGATGAGCCAGTGTCAGAAACAAGTGAAGAAGAACAACTTGTAGCTTTAGTTGATAGTAAAGAACACGTACAACTATCTGAAGAGTCAACTGAGGAAGAGGTTGAATCGACAGTGCTTATTTCAACAACTGATACCGTTGAAGGTGTAGAATCAGTCGAGACAATCACTGAAACAACAATGGAAGAAGCGATTGAAGAAACATTAGTGTCTGAAGATGAGGGCGATAATCTAGAAATACTTATAGGAGAAACATCTGATTTGGATAGGCAACAAGACGATGAGCAGGTTACTTCAGAATCATCTGTTGAACAACAAGAGACCAAAGAGTTAGAAGTCCCAATTACAAATAATGAAGTGAACGAAACAGAAATGATACTTGATTTTGAAGAAGAAATCCAAGCTGAAAATCAAGAAGAATATGCGACTTCTAATGACGCTATAATAGATAGCAAACCCTTAGATGAGACTCTTGAATTAGAAGTAGATTTAGTCGTAAATGATGAAGATGATAGTGAGGAAGAAGTGCTGAATGTCAATGAAGTACTAGATGATTCACTATCTGATAACAATTTGACAACTGACGCCTCTAATGAGTCTTATGAAGAGCTAGATTTATCAGAAGAACTTGAAGAAATGGAAAAATCCGCTAATTTAGAGGAGGCAACAGAAGTAGATCTGGAAGAACCCGTCTTTGATAGGGCAATAGCTAATGAATCTGTAGAAGATGGAAAGACAGCAATCCTTCCGTCTGAATCTAACGATAAAGAGGAAGAATTAAACGAAGATACTGATTTAAATGAAAAAGAAGGTAGTCTATCACAGCAAAAAGAAAGTACCGACAGTCATGTTGAATCAGTTTCTAAAGAAACATATGTACCACCAGTAGACATTGAAAAGATCCCTAATCGAGCATCACAAGAAGTAGTAAAACATGCTAATAAACCGTTATTTAATCGTAAAAAAGCTCTCATTACATTAAGTGCTATTGCTGTTCTAGCAGCAGGGGCACTCACGCTAAATAACTATGAAAAAGCTCAAGAAAGACAACGTATTGAGCAAGTACAACTACAGAAAAAAAATTATGAATTGGCAAAAGTTGAATTAGATAAACTGTTTACTGATAGTCAATACACGTTGCTTAAGCCAGGTATTTCTACTGAAGCTTTTGATCAAGTAGCTGAAAAAATTAATCATTTATCAGATCAATCGTTTAAAGACGAGCTATCGAAACGTTTAACGCTAGCTAAAGAACAGCTTCATCAGACGAATCACTTAAATGATTTATTTGAATCACCTGTCTTAGCAGACAATAAAGTGAACAAAGCGTCAATCGTAAAAGAATCTACAAAAGAAACAGACTTAGTAGCCCAAACAGCTAACGATGAATATAGTAAGCTATACAATCAAGCAGTCTCTATTGGTTTATCTCAAATTAAAAACAATCAAACAGCAAATAAGCTGGTAAATGCGTTATTTGATGATAAAGATAAATTAGCTGAAGCAGTAACAGATAAAGAAATCAATGCTGCAAAACAAGCCATTAATCAAATTAAAAATGAAAGCTTAAAGAAACAACAAATGGCATTACTAACGAATGCTCAAAAAGCTTTAACTCAACGCCAAGAAGCAGCTGAAAAAGCTGAAAAAGAAAAACAAGAACAAGAATTAGCAGCAAAACTAGCACAAAATAGACAAGTGACGGTAGATATTTTTGGACAAGATACAGTGGATAAGTGGCAAAATAAATACACAACAGAACAATCAGGGGTTCTAAGTGATTTAGAAACAGGCCAAGTATCTTCAGATCCTTGGCAATGGGCGCCAGGCGTACAAGAAGCTGTTCTAAACGAATGTTATCGTAGAGGTTATATTGTCGATGGAGGCTATGAATTACGTAGAGGTGACGTGAAAAATGGTGAAGGGTATTATCAATTATACGCAACGGATGCCAATGCGCCATTGCTAAAAAAATCAGGTGCCAAAACACCTTTTTATGTTGTTCAAATCAACTGTAAAACAGGTTGGTTTAAAGGTAACAGATAATCAGTTAGTTGAAAATAGAGTCAATAGGAGAGAATTCTGTATTGACTCTATTTTTATTTGACATAAAACGTCTACAGTTGTAGACTTAAGTTGTAAGGAGGCGTTATTATGGAAATTAGTGAAGCAGAATGGGAAATTATACGTGTTGTTTGGGCGAATGGACAAGTAACAAGTAGTGAGATTGTGTCTGTTTTGTCAAAGAAAACATCCTGGAAAACGTCTACAGTCAAAACGTTATTGAGCCGTTTGGTTCAAAAAAATTATTTAGTAGCAAACAAATCGGGAAATAAGTTTATTTACCAAGCAACTATTTCAGAAAACGAAGCCATTAAGCACAAATTATCACATTTAATGTCACAAGTATGTGCTAAAAAACAAGGTGAGGTATTACATTCTTTAATAGAACAAGTAGAGATGACGCAATCAGATATCACAGAACTACTTGACTTATTAGAACACAAAAAACAAACAGCACCTGATAGCATCGCGTGTAACTGTATACCAGGACAATGTACGTGTCATTTAGAAGGAGGAAAGTAGAATGAAACAAAAATATACTATTAACGGAATGAGCTGTGCACATTGCGTCTCAAGAATAGAAGAAGCAGTGAGTTCTTTAGATGGCGTAAAAAAAATAAAGATTAACTTAAAAAAAGCGGAAGCAATTGTTAAGTTTGACGAGCAGTGTGTTACAGATGAAGTCATTATTTCAACGATTCATCAACTAGGCTTTACAGCGTCGATTTAAAAGGGGTGAAGCAAGTGGAAAATAGTAAAGTAGAAACGTTTGTAATCACAGGAATGACGTGTGCCAATTGTTCTGCACGGGTTGAAAAAGAATTAAAACAAACAGTCGGAGTAATAAATGCGAATGTCAACTTGGCAACCGAAAAAGCCACCGTGACGTTTGATGAAACGGTGAATAGTAACCAAATTATTCATGCTGTTGAATCAATCGGTTACGGCGCTATTTTATATGATGAAGCTCATAAAGCTCAGATTGCTAAAGAGCAAGCAATGCAAACTAGAAAGATGAAACGAGAGTTATTATGGAGTATATTGCTAACTGCTCCAATGTTAATTGGCATGATTCTAATGATGTTAGGTGTTCATCATCCTCTTGTGATGTTTGTTCATAAGCCATGGGTTCAGCTAGTTCTAGCGACACCTGTTCAATTTTTGATTGGTGCTAGATTTTATAAAGGAGCGTATCATTCTCTAAAAACTAAAGCGCCAAACATGGATGTATTAGTTGCTTTGGGGACGAGTGCGGCTTACCTACTTAGTCTATATAATGGTTTTTTTGGTGGGGATAAAACGCATTTATACTTTGAATCAAGTGCGATGATTATTACCTTAATTTTGCTTGGAAAGTATTTAGAACATCAAGCGAAAAATAAAACAAGTGACGCGATACGTCAGTTAATGGCACTCGCAGGAGATGAAGCGGTCGTTATTAGAGATGGTAAGGAACAAACTGTATCAGTTGAAGAGGTAATTGTTGGAGATCATGTGAAAATCATTCCAGGTAGTCGGATACCCGTAGACGGAAAGATTATTGAGGGGCATTCAATTATTGATGAGAGCATGCTGACAGGTGAGAGTGTTCCGGTAGAAAAAAAGATAGGCGATGATGTTTATAGTGGCACAGTAAATACAACAGGGATGTTTATTTTTAAAGCTGAACAAACTAGCCAGAATACATTATTATCAAAAATCATTCAAATGGTTGAAAACGCTCAAGGTTCTAAAGCACCGATTCAATCAATAGCTGATAAAATTTCAACGATTTTTGTACCTGTTGTGTTAGTTGTTGCTTTGATAACCTTTCTTTTAACTTTTTGGCTAAGTAAAGATGTTGAGCGAGCGCTAATTAATAGTGTGTCAGTGCTAGTTATTGCTTGTCCGTGTGCCTTAGGATTAGCAACACCCACAGCTATTATGGTTGGAACAGGACGGGGTGCTAAACATGGTATCTTGATTAAAAACGGTGAGGCGTTAGAGAAAGCAGCAAGTATAAACGCACTAGTATTTGATAAAACTGGTACTTTAACCAAAGGAACACCAAAGGTAACAGAGACTATTCTTTTTTCTAATCATTATTCTGGCATTGAGTTAATCAGAATAGGTGCTTCATTAGAAAGTCATTCAGAACATCCATTAGCTCAAGCCATTGTTTCTTATTATCAAGGGGAACGATTGTCTGTTACAAATTTTCATGCTACAGTCGGGTTCGGTATTACTGGTGAAATAAACAATCAGGTGTATATGATAGGAAATGCTCAATTAATGCAATCAAAAGGTTTTCATGTTAAGCCATATGAGTCACTTATTGCACCAATAGAAGCAATGGGGAAAACAGTGGTTTATGTAGCAGATAGTAATGAAGTGATTGGAGCGATGGCAATTGCTGATGAGGTAAAAGAATCAGCCGTTCATACTATCAAACAACTACACAACGAACAAATTGAGACCTATATGCTAACGGGAGACAATCAAGCAACAGCTGAACATATTGCTAAACAAGTTGATATTCCAACTAATCAAATAATGTCACAAGTGTTACCCGAAGAAAAAGCTAATTATATCAACATGTTACAAGCTAATGGAAAATTTGTTGGCATGGTGGGTGATGGTATTAATGATGCCCCTGCTTTAGCGAACGCTACATTGGGTATCGCAATGGGAAGTGGGACAGATATTGCAATGGAAAGTGCGGATGTCACTATAGTAAAAGGAGATTTAACTAAAGTACACCAACTAATTGAGTTATCACAAAAAACATTGCGTAAAATTAAACAAAACCTGTTTTGGGCGTTTATTTATAATGTCATAGGAATTCCTTTTGCAGCATTTGGTTTACTAAATCCAATTATTGCTGGAGGCGCGATGGCTTTTAGCTCAATTTGTGTATTGCTGAATTCCCTAAGTCTAAACCGAATAAAATTAAAATAACGTTTAGGAAGAATGTCTTTGATATTCTTCCTAAACTTTTTTAAGTAGTCAGTTTTGAGAAGTAATGTTACAATATTGAAGACTAAAAAAGAAAGATGTGAGAGAATGACTGAATTTTTAAATGTAGGAAAAATTGTTAACACTCAAGGTATTAAAGGGGAAGTTCGAGTGATTTCAAGAACTGATTTTGCAAAAAAACGCTACAAAGTAGGAAATCAACTATTCCTATTCCAAGAAAATAAAGAACCTATTACACTTATTGTTAAAAGCCATCGTCAACATAAGAACTTTGATATTTTGAGTTTTGAAAACCATCCTAATATTAACGATGTCGAAAAATATCGTGAAGGTATTTTAAAGATAAAAAAAGAAGACGCACAACGATTACCTAAAAATGAATTTTATTTCCATGAAATTATCGGATGCGAGGTGTTTGATGAAAATCAAGTATTGCTAGGTAAAATTAAAGAAATTTTACAACCAGGTGCCAACGATGTATGGGTTATACAACGTAAAGGTCAAAAAGATGCTTTAATTCCGTATATTGAATCAGTAGTGAAACTTGTAGATATCAAAAACCAACGTGTTGAGGTTGAAATTCCAGAAGGGTTGCTTGACTAAAATGAAAATAGATGTTTTAACGTTATTTCCCAAAATGTTTGATGGTCCGATGAACGAATCAATATTAGGTAAGGCTAAACAACGTGATTTGGTAGAAGTGAATGTTCATAATTTCAGAGATTTTTCTGATAACAAGCATCAACAAGTGGACGATTACCCTTATGGTGGTGGAGCGGGTATGTTACTTAAAGTTCAACCAATCGACGATGCCTTAGCTCATATTAATGAGCAGTCACCGGAAACTAAGAAACGTGTGATTTTACTTGATCCGGCAGGTATTCCTTTTAATCAAAAAGTGGCGGAAGAATTTTCTGAAGAAGAACACTTAGTGTTTATTTGTGGGCATTATGAAGGATATGATGAAAGAATTCGTTCACTAGTGACAGATGAAGTTTCACTAGGTGATTATGTATTGACTGGCGGAGAGCTTGGCGCAATGGTTATGATTGATGCCACGGTCAGATTGTTACCTGATGTACTAGGTAATGATGAATCGGCTGTGACTGATTCTCACTCAACAGGCTTATTAGAACATCCACATTATACACGCCCTGCTGATTATAAAGGGATGAAAGTACCAGAAGTGTTGACAAATGGCAATCATAAATTGATTGATGAATGGCGTCTGAAAGAATCACTACGTCGTACGTATTTACGTCGACCAGAGATGTTAAAAATGCTCGAATTCACACCACAAATGGAAAAGTTATTAGCTGAAATCAAAAAAGAAACAGAACAATAAAAAGACGTTACCTATGATATTTTATCGTAGGTAACGTCTTTTAGTGTCTATAGTCATCAGTTGCTAGATGAACTTTCGGGTATCGCTATTTGTTGATTATTTTGAGAAACCTTGGCTTCTGAAGATGGCGCTGGTTCGGGTTCTGGTTTTTCAGCGCTTTGACTTGAGCTAGGAGGAGCGGGTTCTTCAGAACTTTGTGGCTTTTCATCAGGTTGTTCACTTGGTTCTGTACTAGGTTGCTCACTCGGTTTAGACTCTTCTGATTCTTTAGATTCTTCTGGTTTTTCAGACGCTTTAGATTCTTCTAATTCTTCTGATTCTTCTGATTCTTTAGACGCTTCAGGCTCGTCAGATTCATCAGGTTCCTCAACTTCTTCAGGTTCCTTTTCCGCCGAAGTGCTAGGTGTTGTGTTTACTGGAGCTGAATAGGAAGGCGTAACAGGTTGCGTAACCGTATGCCCTTTGACATATAATTCACTACCATATCTTACGACAGTTTCAGGCTGTTCCCAATCGGTAGAACTAATATTACTCATTAAATGCGACATCATATTTCGATAGATTGACATTGCAATTCCCTGTTGAGACTTAGGTATTGCTTGGAAGAAATCTTCATAACCAATCCAGACAGCAATGACATAGTCCTTTGTATAACCTACAAAGCTGATATTTGGAACCCCATCACCTTTGACTTTATCTTCAACACTTTCATCATAGTTCGATGTACCAGTTTTACCAGCTTGATAGATGCCATATATTTGTGCATTTTGCCCTGTACCGCGGTTGATAACGTCTTTTAACATATCCGTAATCATGTACGCAGTAGAATCTTTCATGACACGAGTACCTCTGTCTTCGTATAACTGTTCTGATCCATCGTTAAAGACGATACGATGGACGTAACTTGGTTGATAATACTTTCCACCATTAGCAAAAGCTGAATAAGCGGCTGCCATTTTTAAGGAACTGATTTCTTGATGGATGGCACTTGAATCAACAACACCGATATCTTCATTGTAAATATTTAGTTTCTTTTGTAATTTCTCTACGTTGTCAAACCCAACTTCACGAATAGTTTTAGCAGCAGGCACATTACGTGAATCGATTAAGGCTTCTCTCATGGTTAAGGTGCCTCGGTACAGATTATCATAGTTCATCAGATCTTGATCAGTGCCAGGATATTTATACGGTCCATCGATAATGAATTGTGCAGTTGAATAGTTTAGATATTCAATTGCAGGTGCGTATACGTTTAATGGTTTCATAGCAGATGCAAAATCTCGGCCATTACTTGTTGCAAGATTTTGTGTTAATTGTGCATCTTCAGGTGCTTTACGGTTACCAATTTGGCTTATAATATTTCCATTGTTAGGATCTATTACGGTAACAGCTACTTGCAATTTATCATCTTCAAAATTGATGTATTCATCAGTATTCACTAAGTTGTATAGATATTCTTGTGCATCTAAATCGATATTTGTATAGACATCTAAGCCATCTGAATAAATGTCACGGTCTGTTTTTTCTTTTACTTCATTGATAACTTCTGTGACATAGTTATCAACTATTTTCTGTTCTTCTGAGGTATCTTTTTGTTTAACTAAATCTTTATCAATAGGTTCAGCAACAGCTTTTTTATAATCTTTTTTTGATATTACTTTATCTTCATACATTTGCTGTAGTACTAAATCACGACGTTTTTTTGCTCCTTCGGGGTTAAGATAAGGATCATATTCACTTGGAGCTTGAGGTAATCCAGCAAATAGTGCTGTTTGAGCAAGGCTTAGTTCACTTAAGTCTTTGTTGTAATAGTAATTTGCGGCTGTCTTCATGCCATAAATACCATTAGACATATATACTTTATTAATATAATAAGTAATAATTTGATCTTTTGATTTTTCACGTTCTAATCTAACAGCCATCCATGCTTCTTGAGCTTTCCGCTTAACGGTTTGATTGGCGGCAGAAGTATCAAAGAAAGATAATTTTATTAATTGCTGAGTAAGGGTACTACCACCTTGTAAACCACTGCTTGTACCTGTAATATTTGATGCCAAAGCACCAAATATACGGATAGGATCAACGCCAATGTGCTTTTCAAAACGTTTATCTTCAATTGAGATTATGGCATTTTTTAACTCAGTTGGAATACGCTCGCTTGAGGCGACTTCACGTTTAATAGAACCTAAAGTATAAAAAACTTCATTATTCACATCATATAAATCTGAGGATTTGATGCCTTCCAATTCTTTGTCAACTAAAGCAGGGGCTTGTCTGGCGTAATTAACAAAAATTGCTAGACCAGTAAGCATACCTAAACAGCCTATTAATGCAATAATCGCTAAAGCTTTTAATAGGTTCTTTTTGGTTGAACTACTTTTTTTGGTAGTGAAGTTATTTCTTTGATGATTAGACATTCTATTTGTTTCTTTTTTATTGTTTGTCATCGTTTTCTCCTATTCTAAAAACGGTATCGATTATTTCTAGATACGCAATTCGTGGGGCAATTTTGATTGGTACTTTATGGACATGATCTTGGAAATATTTATAAGGAATGGATTTTTTACCCAAATCTTTTTGATTCCACCACATTAATAAATCATTGGCTTCTAGTAGGTAGCATTCTTTTAGTGTGCTAAAATAAACTAGAAGGAAGACCAGTCCTTGTTGAGCAAGACATTGTTGCATATGATCAATTTGATGTTGATGTATATTAGACAAAGGAAATGAGGTTTTATTTTGCGTTTCTTTTGCTTCAAAGTCAAGGTACTTGCCTTGGTATACGCCATTATAATCTGTGGTAGAGGCTTGTTTGAAGTAGGCTTCTTTAATAGTTGCTGCACTTCTTTTAGGATAATCTACTTTTACAATTTGAATGGGTGTTGGTTTCTTATGAATCACGGCCACACCTTTAGACAAATAATAGTCATTGCTATCATTAATCATCTGTTCAAATGTCATCCCTCGATTTCCAAATGTTTGCTGGCGTACTTGAGGTCGTTTTACGGCACTCTTCATACCTTGATAACGTTGCCCATTTGGATAATTAACTGCCATTTTTATCACACTCCTAGAGTTATTATAACAAAAAAAGTTTTAGAAAGGAAAGATTGGCGTGAGAAACATGAAGACTTTATACATATCCGGTTATCGCTCGTTTGAATTAGGTATTTTTAAAGAAACAGATCCTAAAATAACTATCATTAAAAAAGCATTGAAAAAGCATCTAATAAGTTATATTGAACTAGGAGTAGAATGGTTTCTTGTTAGTGGTAATCTAGGTAGTGAATATTGGGCGAGTCAGGTGATTAATGAATTGAAGTCAGAAGGTTATAGTATTAAATTAGGCTTGATTACGCCATATGCTGAATTTTCTGGAAATTGGAACGAAGCAAACCAATTGAAATTTTCTGAGGTTGAGCAGTGGGCGGATTATGTTAATAGTGTATCTTTTGAACCTTATAAGCATCCTAGTCAATTGAAAAATCATACACGCTTTATTCTAGATCATACGGACGGTTCATTATTAGTCTATGATAAGGAATATCCTGGTAAGACAGAGTTCATATTAAAAGAAATAGATGCTTATTTGAACGAATCGGACTATCAAGTAGATTTAATTGATATGTTTTCCTTACAAGATGCCTCAGAAAGCGAATAATTGTTTGATTTTCTAAGGAATTTTCGTTACAATGATAAAAGAAAACATATTTAATCAATTAAATTATCATATATTGTGACATCAAGAAATAAATGGGGTGCCTAAAAATGGAAAATTATCATTTATCTGCTAAAGAAATTTTGCAAAAAGAATTTAAACAAAAAATGCGTGGCTACGATCCAATTGAAGTCGACGAATTTTTGGATAGCATTATTAAAGATTATGAACAATACAATCGTGAATTGATTGAATTACGTGAAGAGAATGAACGCTTAGTAGCAAAAGTTGATCAATTAACACGTAGTACCGAAACATTATCTCGTATTCGTCAAGAATCTCCAAAACAAACAACAACAGTAACAAATTTTGACATTATTAAACGCTTATCTAACTTAGAAAAAGAAGTGTTTGGTAAAAAACTTGCTGAGAAAGAAGCAGATGTTTCCGAACCAGAAGTGAGTGAAACAAAAATTGAAACAACACCTTTGACATCAACTGTCGAAGAAGATTTAGAACAAACAAAACAATTTTAATCGTTTAACGATTATTATCTTGTAGTTTTCGGGTAATTACAGCAGTCTTTTGACTGTTGAGGAAAGTCCATGCTCTCACAAGCTGCGATGCTTGTAGTGTTCGTGCTTAGCGAAAAAATAAGCTAAGGGACTCATTTTTGAGTTACGGCAACTAAAAAAGCTAAGGTCTTATGACTATGCTTGAGTAAGTTTGAAAGTGCCACAGTGACGAAGTGCTTGGAGAAATCCAAACAGTGGAACGGGTAAACCCCTCGAGAGAGCAACCCAAATTATGGTCGGGGCATTCTTTTCACGGAATTGAACGTAGAAAGGGAACAAAGTAATCTTTGTAGACAGATTATTACCGTTGGTTTTTCGTTCCTGGGAAAACCAATACAGAACATGGCTTATAGAAAACTACAATAAACAGGACAATGAGCTTTCCGTTGGTTTCAATGGAAAGCTTTTTTAACATTATAAAAAACCAAACAAACATTTAGGAGTGTAACATTAGATGAAACAATTTAAATTAATGGCAACAGCCGCTAGTGGTATTGAAGCCATAGTTGGACAGGAACTTCGTGACTTAGGTATTGATTGCGAAGTAGAAAATGGCCGAGCTATTTTCCACGGAGATATTGAAACAATTGCGACAGCAAATTTATGGTTACGTACCGCAGACCGTATTAAAATTATTGTCGCAGAATTTGAAGCAACAACGTTTGAACAATTATTTGATCAAACAAACGCTATTGCGTGGGAAGAGCTATTACCAATGGATGCTAATTTCCCAGTAGCAGGTAAATCAATTAAGTCAAAACTTTTTAGTGTATCTGACTGTCAAGCAATTACTAAAAAAGCGATTGTTAAACGATTAAGTGATTATTATAGTCGTTATGGTCGTTTACCTGAAACAGGTGCGTTGTATCAATTAGAAGTTGCTTTATTGAAAGATAAAGTAACGATCACATTAGACACAACTGGACCAAGTCTATTCAAACGTGGTTACAGAATTGATAAAGGTGGCGCACCATTAAAAGAAAATATGGCAGCAGCGCTAATTAAGTTATCAAAATGGCGTGGTGATCGTCCTTTTTATGATCCGGTTTGTGGATCAGGAACAATTTGTATTGAAGCAGCCTTAATTGCTCATAATATTGCCCCTGGTTTTAATCGTGATTTTGCTTGTGAAGAGTGGGCATGGGTTGATCCAGCAATCTTTGACAAAGTTAGAGCAGAAGCTGAAGAAAAGGCTAATTATGATGTAGAAGTTGACATTTTAGGTGGCGATATTGATGGCCGTATGATTCAAGTAGCTAAGAAAAATGCGCAAGAGGCCGGATTAGCGAATTCTATTACTTTCAAACAAATGCAATTAAGTGACTTTACAACGGACAAAGAATACGGTGTGATTATTGCAAATCCTCCATACGGTGAACGTTTGGGTGAAGAAGCATCTGTTCATAAGTTATATAAACAAATGGGTGATGTTTATCGACCATTAGATACATGGAGCAAATATATTTTAACAAGTGATTTAGAATTTGAAAAATACTACGGCGAACGTGCGACAAAAAAACGTAAGTTGTACAACGGAGCTATTCGTACAGACTTATTCCAATTTTGGGGTAAACGCCCACCTAGAAAACCTAGAGAAACAGTGATTGAGGCGTAATTAATTAACAGAAAGAAGTGGCGTAAATGGGGTATAGTGAAAAAGACTTATTGGAACATTTAAAAGAAATTTCTTTATTAAACGAAACGATTGGTTTAGCGCATTGGGATATGACTACTGGTATGCCTGATAAAGCGAATGAACAACGTGGAGAGATGATAGCTTACTTAAGTGGCTTATCTTATGAGTTAAACTTTGGTGAAAAGATGACTGATTTAATGACTTATTTTGAAGACAGAACGAATGAATTAAGTGTATTAGCTCAGCAGGCTTATGAAGTCGCAAAGAAAGAGTTTGACTTAAATCACAAGATAGATAAAGAAAGTTATCTAGGATTTCAAAAAGCATTAACGCAAGCGCATGGTGATTGGGTAACGTCTCGTGAATCAAAAGATTTTAATGATTTTAAAGCGTCATTAAGTGAGTTAATTCAATATACTAAACAATTTATTCCACTTTGGAAAAAAGATGAAGTAACGCCTTATGATGTTCTATTAAATCAATATGAGCCGGGAATGACCGTTGAAAAACTAGATGAAGTTTTCAAAACGCTTAGAACGGGAATCATGGAGATTAGAGAAAAAATAGCTTCAGAAGGTGTTGTGCCTAGAACGGATTTTTTATATCGTCATGTATCTAAAGAACAGCAGCGTCAATTCGTTGAGAAGGTGATAGCTGATTTAGGCTATGATTTATCCCGTGGTCGTTTAGATGACACTATTCATCCGTACGAATTAACGTTGAATCAGAATGATGTGCGTATTACCACACGTTGGGCTGAAGAAGATTTTCAAATGGCTGTCCTAGGTACGATTCATGAAGCGGGACATGGCTTATATGAACAGAATATTAATTCTGAATTTGCCTATACGCCATTAGCAAGCGGTGCATCGATGGGAATACATGAGTCGCAATCGTTGTTTAATGAGTTAGTAGTCGCTGGTAGCGAGAATTTTTGGAAGAGACAATACCCAGTATTACAAGATATTACGGGTGAAACTTTTGAAGATATAGATTTTGAGACCTTTTATCGTGGCTTAAAACAATCACAAGCAAGTTTAATTAGAATTGAGGCAGACTCTTTAACTTATCCGTTACATATTATTATTCGTTATGAAATCGAAAAAATGATATTTAATGAAGAGGTAGCAGTGGAAGATTTGCCTACTATTTGGAATGACAAGTATGAAGAGTATTTGGGGATTCGTCCAGAAAATGATTTAGAAGGAATTCTTCAAGATTCACATTGGTCAGGTGGAAGCTTCGGTTACTTCCCATCATATGCATTAGGCTATATGTATGCAGCTCAGCTAGAACATGCAATGAATAAAGAAATTGATATTCAAACGACGCTAGCTAGTGACGATTATTCGGCTATTATTGAGTGGAATAAGCATCACATTCACCAATATGGAGCTTCAAAGAAACCAAATTGGTTAATTAAACAAGCAACAGGAGAAGATTTAAATCCTAATTATCTATTAACATTCTTAAAAAATATGTACTATTCTGCGTATCAAATTGAAGCATAATTAAAATTGATTAAAAAGCTGTTCTAACATTGCAACCTTTTGTTTACTAACAAGGGACTTGTTGGAACAGCTTTTTAAATTAAATATAAATTAGAAAAAAGTGAAAAGCTTCCTATCCTATATTCTAACATTTTATCGAGTGGTATAATTAACGTACTTAAAAAAAGGAGTGATAGTATGGTAAAAGATGTAAAGAAAAAAAGGGAGTTTCCCACGGCTTATTCGGTTATCATCGTGGTATTATTATTAGTGCAAATGTTAACATTTTTTATCCCGTCAGGTCGATACAGTACACTATCCTACAATGATGCTAATGATACTTTTGTCATTACAGATGCTAAGGATCAAGTAGAAAAAGAACCAGCAACACAAGAAACATTAGATAAATACGGGATTAAAATTCAGCTAGAAAAATTTACTGATGGTACGATTTATAAACCTGTAGCTGTTCCAAATTCTTATCAGGAAATTGTAAAGCCCAAACGTGGCGTAACCGGTACGATTAGGCAGTTTTTAGAATCTCAAATTAATGGTATTATTGATAGTGTAGACATTATTGTCTTTATTTTAATTTTAGGTGGCGTTATTGGAGTAGTCAATGCGACAGGTGCCATGGACGCTGGAATGATGAAACTTGCTGAGAAGATGAATGGTAAGCAAAAATGGTTAATTGTGATTATTACAACGCTAATCGCACTAGGTGGAACAACTTTTGGGTTAGCAGAAGAAACGATTGCCTTTTACCCAATTTTAGTCCCAATTTTCCTGTTGTCTGGATATGATACCATTACAGCAATCGCCACTATTTATCTAGGTAGTGCTGTAGGTTCCATGATTTCGACAACTAATCCGTTTTCAGTTGTTATTGCCTCTAATTCAGCGGGAATTAACTTTGGAGACGCGATGCCTATGCGAATGATTATGTGGGTGTTATGCGTTGGTGTGTCTATTCTTTATACGATGAGATATGCTGAAAAAGTTAGAAAAAATCCGGAAAAATCTTTAATTGCTGACCAAATGGAAAGCCAAAAAAAGATGTTCCTAAAACCTCATCAAGAGGGCGAAGTTATAGAATTTACGACGAGAAAAAAATTAACATTATTAGCGTTTGTTTTAGGATTTGTCGTAATGATTTATGGTGTTCAACAATTAGGTTGGTATTTTACTGAGATTTCAATGGTTTTCTTAGCTTTAGTCTATATTTTAATTTTTATTGCCGGACTGGGAGAAAAAGAATATGTTAATAGCTTTGTTTCGGGAGCTAGTGACTTACTTGGTGTAGCATTAACAGTTGGTGTGGCTAGATCCGTAAGTATTGTAATGGAGAGTAGTTTTGTAAGTGATACCGTGATGTATAAGTTCAGTGAGTTGATTTCAGGAATGAATAGCGTATTATTTATCTGTGTCTTATACTTTGTTTATATAGTATTAGGATTCTTTATTCAATCATCCTCAGGTCTTGCGGTATTATCTATGCCAATTATGGCACCACTTGCAGATGTAGTGGGAATTGATCGTGGTATGATTGTCAGTGCCTATAACTGGGGACAAGGAACAATCGGTTTAATCGCGCCAACAGGTCTAATCTTAGTATCATTATCTCTTGTCCATGTGGGATTTGATAAGTGGTTAAAATTTGTTAGCAAGTTACTAGTTATTTTAGTTTTAATGGCATTAATTGCTTTAAGTATTGGTGTTTTAATTTAATAATTAAATACAAAAATTAAATACAAAAATTAAATACAAAAATTAAATACAAAAATAGGGCTGAAGAAGGAAAAATCCTTCATCAGTCCTATTTGTTATAGAGATTTTTATCGTTTAATTACACCAATGCCAAGTACACCTGGCCCCGTATGTACGCCTAAAGCAGGGCTAACTTCATCGATAAAGATTTGATTGATGTGGTGAAATCTTTGTTCAAGTGCTTCTTTTAACGCTTTGGCTTCTTCAACGCAGTTACCGTAAGCGACGGCTAAGTCATAAGATGAATGGTTGCCAACGAATTTTTCTACTTCTTGTACCATTTTCTCTAAACTTTTTTTTCTGCCACGTGCCTTAGTTACGGTATAATAGATACCTTCTTTATTACAAGAGATAACAGGGTTTAGGTTAAGTGCCGTTCCTAGTATAGATGTAACTAAACCAATTCGTCCACCTTTTTTCAAGTATTCAAGTGTAGGGATACTGAAGAAGACACGAGATTTTTCGATGTTTTCTTGTGCTTGAGAGACGATAGTATCAAAGCTTTGCCCATTATCAATCATTTCTTTAATGGCGACACCTTGTAAACCACCGCCAATACCGATGCTTAAACTATCTATAAATCCACATATTAAGTTATCGTAGTCTTTAGCCATTAGTTTTAAAATATTATGAGTACCGCTTAACCCACTAGAAATAGTCGCAATCACTAAATGAGAGTAGCCATCTTCAATAATTTGATTAAATATTTTATCAATTGATTCACCATTAGGTAGAGAGGTAGACGGTATTTCATTGCTTAAACGATCGTAAATTTCTTTTGATGTGATAGTTACTTTATCAATATAGGTTCCTTCAGGGTAAATAATATTTAAGGGAACAACATAGACCCCATCTTTATTTAAAACGGTTGTAGGAACGTCCATTCCTGAATCAACTAGTAGCGCAATTTTTTCTGACATTTTAAGTACTCCTTTATTTCAATGTTTTTTCAGTGATTAGTTTTGATGCAAGTGTGATAGTGGCCATCTGGACAGTCAGATATTTATCATCGGTGCGATTAATGGTGATATTGCCATCATTTAAACTGATTACGAGGGTTCTGATAGTGTCCTCAAGTTGCTCACAGAAGTGGTCGTATGCTAGGCGATAATCTCCTTGGTCAATTTGTTTAAGAATACCTTGGTGAATAGTAGGTAATTCAAATGACTGTTTTAATATCGTGATAATGATTAATCTGGCTAGATGTCTACGGTCGTATTTTTTTTTAACTGGGGATAGAATATAGTCGTGCTTCACGTAGTTATGAACCATACTTGAAGTAATTAACTTGTTTTTACTGTCATTAACTTTAAAAGGTGAAGTTGCACGATCCACAAGTTGAATGACTTGTTCCATATATAAATCAATTTCAGGTAACTCATTCCATCTAGGTAGTTTAATTTCAAGTATCTCTTGGTAGTAATCGTTTTCCATTAATTATAATAACCTCTTTATTTAGTTTTCGAAACTATATACTATTTATAACATACTTCATTTAAAAATAAAACCCAAAAAAACTGTCTTTCTTAAGACAGTTTCATTTGACGAAGTGTTTGGGCGAGACCTTGACGAGCAAGATTGTCTGCGCCTTTATTTTTTGATTCTGGAATCCATTGTAGAAATAGTAGTGGGAAATCTTCGAATAACATTTCAATTCGTTTGAGATATGGTTTAAATAACGGGTTATGCGTGTATTGTTTATCCATTGTTTCGACAACTACTTTGCTATCAGAATAAATGTAAGTTGTTTCCTGATGCCAGTTTTGTTCGATGGCGTATTCTAAGGCTGTTTCTAATGCTAGGAATTCTGCTTCATGATTACTCATAATTGGAGCAGGTAGCGCTACTTGATGGTGTAAATGATTAGAAACAAATACAATTCCTAAGCCACTCGGTCCAGGATTTCCTTTTGTTGAAGCGTCAATATAAATTTTTAACAAAAAATCACTCCTATAGCTTTTATATATGAGAGAAAGTATGATACTATTATTTTATCATTTTATAGATAGATAACCAATGTGGGGAAAGATAAAGCAATGAAGAAATATCGTTATCAACCAGATTTAGCACATACCATTATTTATTGGTCATTTGCTTTATGTTTATTGTTAGGTGCAGCTATTATTACATTAGAAAAAATTACGTTTTCTTGGCTAGCTGTTGTTTTGGTGATATTAGGTGTCTTGTTAACTTATTTTGGCCTTAGACGACGTATTGTTGTGCAGGAGCATGAATTAATTTTTTTATTAGGAATACCTAAAAAAAATAAAAGTTTAGCAATTAGTGAAGTTAAGAAAATCTCGATTGGTTCCAATGGGTTTACAATTCTTCATGAAAGTAAACAGGGTAAAAAAATGGAAATGGTTTGTATGATGAAAAACAGGACACTTCAAGAGTTTGTGGAGACTGTAGCTAATCATCAGACGTTTCAAGGCGATATCGTTGGTAGAGTGGTTAAGTAATAGGTTAACGGGAGTTATTATCAGTTTTAAAGGTATTAAAAAAGTGAAGGTTTATTGACCTTCACTTTTTTCTATAACTTGAACATTTGTGGCTTGAAGACCACGCTTACTTTCCATGATATCAAATGTTACATCTTGATTGACTTTTAGTGTTTTAAAACCTTCTTGGTGGATTCCTGTAAAATGTACGAAAATTTCCTCATTATCATAAGAAATAAAGCCATACCCCTTTTTTTCATCGAACCATTTGACGATACCTTGAGCCATTTCACATTCCTCCAAGTTTTCAATTTTTGTATACGCTTTTATTATAGGGTTATTTTTAATAAAGGTCAATCAAAGACATGTTTTTCAAAAAAAAATGAAAGATTATTTAACAAAAAAGCTTTAGATACGCTATAATGTAACTTAGCGAGATATTAATGATGATTAGTAATTGAGAGGATGTTAGTGATGAAAATTAAATTAAAGAGAAATACAGGATTTTTTGCAATGGGAACTCCCTTTGATATTCTAATGAATAAACGTTCTTTTACTAAGTTATCCCATAATGATAGTAAAGAAATCGACTATCAAGCTGGTGATGTATTACGTGCAAAATATTCACTTTTAAAAAGTAATGAAGTGACATTATCTGAAGAAGATGAAGGGGCAACATTTGAAATTTCATCAAATCCCAATATTATGCGTACGTATATCACCATTTTTACTTTACTGTTTATTTTCCCAATCTTATTTCAACAGTGGCTGTTAGCAATTTTTATTATTGTATTTTATTTGATTTTTGGTATTGTCATGTCTAACCGATTTTATTTGATTAAAAAAATTGATGAGGTACCATTAGATGAATAACACAGAAGAGTTTTTAGCAACTTTTAATCGTATCGAAAAATGGATGCGTCAAGAGTTTGGTGATAAAACAAATATTGGTTTTACTCAATTGGTTCGTCAATTATCTAGACGAAAAGAGTTACCATTAGATCAGTATGCAGATGATTTAATTCAAATGGCGCAGTTAAGAAATGCTATTATTCATGATCAAATTGCTCCTGATTTTGTGATTGCTGAACCAAACGAGTGGGTCGTTAAACGAATAATTGAAATAGAACAAGCTGTATTAAACCCTGAAAGAGTCATTCCTTTATTTGAAAAAAATGTGACGGGATTTAATGAAGATAAACCATTAGCAGAGTTGTTAACGATTGTTGCTCAGAAGGGTTATTCACAGTTTCCTATTTATAATACTAGAGGTGTTTGCCAAGGCTTAATTACAGCACATGGTCTAGGATTATGGTTAGCCCAACACGCAAACAACTCATCTATTGATATTAGTCGTCAAACAGCGAAAGATGTATTAATATCTGATCGTAAGAGTCAAAATTACCGTTTTGTTACGGAAAGTGCAACGTTAAGTGAAGTCGTCAATTTGTTTTTGACTGAATCTTCTCTAGAAGCATTATTAATCACAAAAGATGGTAATCCAAATGGGAAATTACTAGGTATTATCAGACCAAGAGATGCGTTTGGTCATTTTTATAAGTAAGAGAGGAAGCTACATGATTTATTTATTATTGGTTATCGCACTAGTCGCGATAGATCAAGCAGTGAAATTCTGGACAGTCCAGAACATTGCATTAGGAGAGACAATCTTTCACAATCCTATTATATCTTTAACCTATTTACAAAATGATGGCGCTGCATGGAGTATGTTGGAAGGGCAAATGTGGTTTTTCTATATTATTACGATCATTGCGATTGGTGTATTAGGTGTCATGATTTATAAGAACCGTCAAGATTCAAAGTGGCTAACACTTGGTTTAACAGCCGTTTTAGCTGGAGCTATAGGTAATTTTATTGATCGCCTGCATTTAAAATATGTGATTGATATGTTCCAAGTCGAATTTTTTAATTTTCCAATTTTTAATATAGCAGATGTCTGTATATCGATTGGTGTTGTCTGTATTTTTATTTATCTGTTTTTTGTAGCAGAAGAAGATTAGGGGTTATGTATGAACGAAATATTAGAAGTAGTAGTTGATAGTCAAAAAGGACGAGTAGATAAGGTTTTAACAGCTGAATTCACACAGTTTTCACGTTCTCAGATTCAAAATTGGGTTAAAAATGGTCATGTCTTTGCTAATGGTGATGCTGTACCAGCCAATTATAAAGTGAAATCAGGCGATGTGATTCGTATTGAGCGTCCTGAAATAGTTGAATTAGAGTTAATAGCGCAAGATATCCCACTTGATATTGTGTATGAAGATAATGATGTCATGGTGATTAATAAGCCACAAGGAATGGTCGTTCATCCGTCTAAAAGTCATCCAGATGGCACCTTGGTAAATGCCTTATTGTTTCATAGTAAAGATTTATCAGGGATTAATGATGTCATAAGACCAGGAATTGTTCATCGTATCGATAAAGATACAAGTGGATTGTTAATGGTCGCAAAAAATGATGAAACCCATCGTGCGTTACAAGAGCAATTAATGGATAAAACAGTAATTCGTAAATATGTTGCACTTGTACATGGTGAAATCCAACATGAAACAGGTACAATCGATGCGCCGATTGGTCGTTCTCATAGCAATCGCTTAGTTAATACTGTGCGTCCAGAAGGAAAAAAAGCAATTACTCATTTTACTGTATTAGAAAGATACCAAGGATACACGCTAGTAGAGTGTCAACTTGAAACAGGTCGTACTCACCAAATCCGTGTCCATATGAAGTATATTGATTACCCAATTGCAGGGGATCCTGTATATGGACCAAGTGGTACGCTTAAAGGGAATGGTCAATTCTTACATGCTGCAACGTTGGGATTTGTTCATCCTAAGACTGGTGAGGAACTACTATTCGAAGCACCGCTTCCCGCTATCTTCCAAGATACGTTAAATGGTTTACTAAAAAAATAGTTGCAAACAATGATAAATAACGTTATGATTAACAAGAATTAAATAGTTAATTCCTTTAAGGATAGTCCCGTGAGGCTAACAAGGAAATACCAGTAGAAACTTAGTAGGCATATTATAGCCCTAGTTATGTATATACATGGACATTTCCAACCTATCTCGCGGATTACGAGGTAGGTTTTTTTATTTCAATAGAAAAGGGGTAGAAAAAAATGGAAAAAGAAGTAGTGGATGAAATGACAATGACACGAGCGATTACACGTATCACGTATGAGATTATTGAACGTAACAAATCAATTGAAGATGTCATCCTTGTTGGAATTAAAACACGAGGGATTTATATTGCCCAACGTGTTGCGCAACGCTTGTTACAATTAGAAGGTAAAGAAGTACCGGTTGGTGAATTAGATATTACACTTTATCGTGACGATGTTACACCAGATCAATCAATGCAAGAAGCCAGAGTAAAAGGATCAGATATTCCAGTAGATATCAATGGTAAACAAGTGATTCTTTGTGATGATGTTTTATTCACTGGACGTACGATTCGAGCAGCTTTGGATGCACTAATGGATTTTGGCCGTCCCGCAAAAGTATCTGTAGCCGTTTTAGTTGATAGAGGACATCGACAATTACCAATTCGAGCAGATTTTGTTGGAAAAAACATTCCAACGGCACTTGACGAAGAAATTATTGTTCATATCAGAGAGTATGACAATGATGAAGGAATTTACATTAAAAAATAAAATAAATGCTTTTTAATTATGTCCCGTGAGACATAGAAGAGCGGTTAAATCTAGAGATAGGACTAAAACTATCTTTATTTAGGCGAACTTCTTGTGTCTAGGGCACAGGAAGTTTTTTTATTAGCACAATTAAAGGAGAAAATAAATATGACAGAAAAATTTAGAAACAAAGACGCAGTATTAGATGTACATGACAAACCGAGTTTTATTCAAGGATTAGGCTTGAGTTTCCAACATTTGTTTACAATGTTTGGGGCGACAGTATTGGTTCCAATTTTAGTAGGAATTGATCCTAGTGTTGCCTTAATGAGTTCAGGGATTGGCACGTTGGTTTACATTTTTACCACAGGAGCTAAAATTCCTGCTTATCTAGGAAGTAGTTTTGCCTTCATACCAGCAATGAAATTATTAATGGATAACCCAAATGCAGGATACGGAGCGGTCGCTCAAGGGGCAATCACAACAGGACTTGTTTACATCATCGTATCATTCATCATTAAAAAAATTGGTTCTGACTGGGTTAATAAAGTGTTACCACCGGTTGTTGTTGGGCCCGTAGTTATGGTAATTGGATTAGGTTTAGCTGCAAATGCGGCTAACAACGCCATGTATAACGCAGCAGGTGAATATGAAGTGAAATATATCATCGTAGCGTTAATCACGTTAGCTTTAACGATTTTCTTCAATATGTTTTTAAAAGGATTTCTAGGGTTAATTCCAATTTTATTAGGAATCGTAAGTGGTTATCTTGTCGCTTTAGCAATGGGCATTGTGGATACGAACGTCATTACAAATGCTTTATGGTTAGCAATGCCGGACATTCATATTCCATTTGTTCAATACCAACCAACCATTCATTGGAATGCAATCTTAATGATGGCACCAATCGCTTTTGTCACAATGACGGAGCATATGGGACATGTATCAGTATTAAATAAATTAACAAAACGTAATTACTTTGAAGATCCAGGTTTAGATCGTACTTTACTAGGAGATGGGTTGGCACAAATTACAGCTGGTTTAGTTGGTGGACCACCAGTTACTAGTTATGGTGAAAACATCGGGGTACTAGCTATTACACGAATTCATAGTGTATTTGTACTAGGTGGTGCAGCGGTTTTAGCCATTGTAATGAGTTTTGTAGGGAAAGTAAGCGCGGTTATTCATAGTATTCCAGGACCAGTCATTTCAGGGATTAGCTTTATCTTGTTCGGAGTTATCGCTGCAAGTGGGATGAAAATTGTTATTGATAATAAAATTGATTTTGATAAAAAACGAAACTTAATCATTGCTTCAGTTATTCTAGTTGTAGGAATCGGTAATCTAGTGTTAAAAACAGGAACATTTGAGCTTTCAGGAATGGCTTTAGCAACGTTGTTCGGTATCGTATTAAACTTAGTGCTTCCAAAAGAAGCAGCAAGCGAAAAATAAACACTTATAGGGGGAAACCAAGTGATCATTAATCGAGAACAAGTCAGTTTAAAGCATTTATTAACAATCGAAGCATTACATGATAATGAAGTAATGGGGTTAATTAAACGTGCACAAGAATTTAAGCAAGGTGCTTTGACTCCAGATCATTTGAAAGAATACTACGCAGCGAATCTTTTCTTTGAAAATAGTACACGTACCCATAAGAGTTTTGAAATGGCGGAGCATCGATTAGGTATTAAGATGCTAGATTTTGATAGTAAAACAAGCTCAGTAAGTAAGGGCGAGTCTTTGTATGATACGGTGTTAACCATGTCGGCAATTGGTGTTGATGTATGTGTCATTAGACATTGGGAAGAAAATTACTATAATCAATTGATTCAAAGCAAAACGATTCGATGTTCGATTATAAATGGAGGAGATGGCAGCGGTCAGCATCCTACCCAATGTTTACTAGACCTGATGACGATTTATGAAGAATTTGGTCATTTCGAAGGGTTAAAAGTAGCCATTATCGGTGATCTAAGTCATTCTCGTGTCGCAAAGTCTAATATGCAAATGTTAAATCGTCTGGGTGCAGACCTGTATTTTTCAGGGCCAAGTCAGTGGTATGACGCTCAGTTTGATGTGTATGGGCAATATAAAGACATTGACGAATTAATAGAGGAAGTTGACGTGGTTATGCTATTAAGAGTACAACATGAACGTCATGATTCAGGCGAGTCATTTTCTAAGGAAGTTTATCATCAGACGTATGGTTTGACTACTGAACGAGCCAAGCGATTGAAATCAACGGCTATTATCATGCATCCAGCCCCAGTTAATCGCGAAGTTGAATTAGCAGATGAACTGGTTGAAAGTTATCAATCGCGTATTGTTTCACAAATGAGCAATGGGGTGTTCATGAGAATGGCCATTTTAGAAGCAATTCTTGAAGGAAAAGCAAAGGGGTAAACAAATGAAGACAACGTTAATCATCAATGGAAAAGAGCTAAACGAACGTAACGAATTAATTCAAACAGATATTTACATTAAAAACGGCAACATCCAAATGAAAGGTCAACAATTACAAATGCTTCATTTGGATAGTGATCAAATTATCGATGCAAAAGGTGCGCTTTTAACTCCCGGATTAGTCGATGTTCATGTTCATTTTAGAGAGCCAGGATTCACTCACAAAGAAACGATAAAAACAGGCAGTTTATCCGCCGCAAGAGGTGGATATACAACCGTATGTGCTATGCCTAATTTAGATCCAGTACCAGATACAGTCGAAAATTGGCAAGCAGTGGAACGTATCATTGAAAAAGATGCAGTAGTCAATGTTTTGCAATATGCAACAATTACTAAAGGGTTAAGAAGTGAAGAGTTAGTTGATTATAAAGCACTTAAAGAAGCAGGCGTTTTTGCTGTAACTAATGACGGAGTTGGTGTGCAAACTGCAGGAACTATGTATCTCGCGATGAAAGAAGCAGCTAAAGTAGGATTACCTATTGTGGCACACACTGAAGATGAAAGCTTATTGTTTGGTGGCTGTATGCATCACGGTAAGAAGTCTAAAGAGTTAAATTTACCAGGAATTATTAGTGCAACAGAGTCATCACAAATTGCTCGTGACTTATTACTTGCTGAAGAAACAGGCGCTCACTACCATGTCTGTCATGTTTCAACCAAAGAAAGTGTACGAATTATTCGTGAAGCAAAACAAGCGGGCATTCACGTGACGTGTGAGGTTTGTCCTCATCATTTGATTTTATCAGAAGAAGATATTCCTTGTGATGATGCTAATTACAAAATGAATCCGCCGCTTAGAGCACTGGATGATCAAGCGGCTTTAATTGAAGGATTGTTAGATGGGACAATCGATTGTATAGCAACTGATCATGCACCACATACAACTGAAGAAAAATCAGTTTCAATGACCGAAGCACCATTTGGAATTGTCGGAAGTGAGACCGCCTTTTCATTAATGTATACGCATTTTGTGAAAACAGGACGCTTCACGTTAAAACAAGTGGTTGATTGGATGACGATTAAACCAGCCGATGTTTTTGGTTTGAGTTGCGGAACGTTAAATGTAGGTAGTCCGGCTGATATCGCTATTTATCAATTGGATAAAGAAGTTGAAATAAATCCAGCAGATTTTGAATCAAAATCAATCAATACACCATTTATCGGTGAAAAAGTTTTAGCAGAAACTCTGTATACTTTTGTAAACGGAGAAATCGTTTGGGCAAAGGAAGGTTAAGAACATATATGAAGAGAACGTTATTATTAGAAGATGGTACGACATTTGTCGGTGAAGCATTCGGTGCGGATAGAGTAACGGTAGGTGAATTAGTTTTTACAACGGGAATGACTGGTTATCAAGAAGGCATCACTGATCCAAGTTTTAACGGACAAATTATTGTGTTTACCTATCCCTTAATTGGAAATGTAGGAATTAACCGAGATGATTTTGAGTCAATTGAGCCAAGTTGTAAGGGTGTTGTGGTTAGAGAACTAGCAAGACGTGCTTCAAATTGGCGTAATAACTTGAGTTTGGATGAGTTTTTAGCTCAAAAAGGCATACCAGGTATTTCAGGTATTGATACGAGAGCACTTACTAAAATTATCCGTGAACGTGGGGCAATCAAAGCGACGCTAATTGATGGTGAAAAAGACGCTGAACATTCACTAGATCAATTAAGAGCCACTGTTATGCCTAAAAAATTAGTAGCAGAAGTTTCAACGACAAAAGCTTATCCTTCACCTGGCTTAGGGAAAAATGTTGTGGTGATTGATTTTGGTTTAAAACATAGTATTTTACGAGAATTAAGTCGTTATCAATGTCAAGTAACGGTCTTACCTCATAATGCAACTGCTGAACAAGTCTTAGCTTTGGCACCTGATGGCGTCTTGCTAAGTAATGGACCTGGAGATCCAGAAGAAGTACCTGAAGCCTTAACGCTAATTAGAGAAATTCAAGGGAAGGTACCATTGTTTGGGATTTGCTTGGGACACCAATTATTCTCATTAGCAAATGGTGCAAAAACCTATAAATTACCATTTGGTCATCGTGGAAGTAATCATCCTGTAAGAGAAATTGCAACAGGGCGAATTGACTTCACTTCACAAAATCACGGTTACGCTGTTTCAAAAGAATCGCTAGAAGAAACCGATTTGATTGTGACGCATGTAGAAGTGAATGATGAAACAGTTGAAGGGGTAAAACATCGCTTATATCCAGCTTTTTCAGTTCAATTTCACCCAGATGCTGCACCAGGACCACATGATGCACATCACGTTATAGAAGAATTTATTGAATTAATGGATGCATGGAAGGAGTCAAACTAATGGCGAAACGTACGGATATTAAGAAAATTATGGTGATTGGTTCTGGACCGATTGTTATAGGACAAGCAGCAGAATTTGATTATGCAGGAACTCAAGCGTGTCTTGCCTTAAAAGAAGAGGGCTATGAAGTTGTTTTGGTTAATTCAAATCCAGCAACAATCATGACGGATAAAGAAATAGCCGATAAAGTTTATATCGAGCCGATTACGGAAGAATTTGTCTCACGTATTATCCGTAAAGAACAACCTGATGCGTTGTTACCAACATTAGGTGGTCAAACAGGATTAAACATGGCCATGACATTAGCTAATTCAGGCATTTTAGATGCATATAACGTGGAGCTACTAGGAACCAAATTATCAGCGATTGACCAAGCCGAAGATCGCGACTTATTTAAGCAATTAATGGAAGAATTAGAACAACCTATTCCAGAAAGTACGATTGCCAACACCGTAGAAGAAGCGATAGATTTTGCTGAAACAATTGGTTTTCCGTTGATTGTTCGCCCTGCTTTCACATTAGGTGGAACAGGCGGTGGCTTGTGTGATAACATGGAAGAATTAATTGAAATCACTACAAACGGTCTGAAGCTTTCACCAGCAACGCAATGTTTAATCGAAAAAAGTATTGCAGGCTACAAAGAAATTGAGTATGAAGTAATGCGTGACTCTGCGGATAATGCCATCGTTGTTTGTAACATGGAAAACTTTGACCCAGTAGGTATTCATACTGGAGACTCGATTGTTTATGCGCCAAGTCAAACTTTAACAGATGTTGAACATCAAATGCTACGAGATGCTTCATTAAAAATTATTCGTGCCTTAAAAATTGAAGGAGGCTGTAACGTCCAGTTAGCGCTGGATCCTAACAGTTTTGACTATTATGTGATTGAAGTTAATCCACGTGTTAGTCGTTCATCAGCTTTAGCAAGTAAAGCAACGGGATATCCTATTGCAAAACTAGCAGCTAAGATTGCAGTCGGATTGACACTAGATGAGATTCAAAATCCTGTCACAAAAACAACGTTTGCGGTATTTGAACCAACATTGGATTATGTGGTAGCAAAAGTACCAAGATGGCCGTTTGATAAGTTTGAGAATGGCGAGCGTCGCCTAGGAACACAGATGAAAGCTACAGGGGAAGTGATGGCCATTGGTCGTACACTTGAAGAAGCAACATTAAAAGCTATTCGTTCATTAGAATTAGGCACTGTTCATGTTTCGCTTGCAGAAGCCACTGAAGCCACAGAAGATCAACTGGCAAACAAAATTGTTAATGCTCAAGATGATCGTATTTTCTATTTAGTTGAAGCCATCAGACGAGGGTATTCAATCGAAGATTTACATGATATGACAAAAATTGACTTATATTTCTTAGATTGTTTACTACATGTCGTAGAAATCGAGCAAGAACTTGTTGCAAATATTGGAAGTCTAGAAACGTTGAAAAAAGCTAAAACATATGGTTTTTCTGATGTAACAATTGCAGAGTTATGGCAAACAACGGAAGAAAACATTAGAAATACCCGTAAATCAGAAGGCTTAATTCCAGTATATAAAATGGTAGATAGCTGTGCGGCAGAGTTCGAGTCAGAAACACCTTACTTTTACAGCTCATATGATTTTACAAATGAAAGTGTACGTACGGAAAAAGAATCTATCTTAGTATTAGGATCAGGACCTATCCGTATCGGTCAAGGAGTGGAGTTTGACTATGCGACTGTGCACTCAGTAAAAGCTATCCAACAGTTAGGTTATGAGGCAATTATTATTAATAACAACCCAGAAACAGTCTCAACCGATTTCTCAATCTCAGATAAGTTATATTTTGATCCATTGACATTTGAAGATGTAATGAATGTAATTGATTTGGAACAACCTAAAGGAGTTATTGTACAATTTGGTGGCCAAACAGCGATCAATTTAGCAGATAGTTTAGATAAAGCAGGTGTTCCGATTATTGGAACAACCATTGAAGCGTTAGATACAGCTGAAAATCGTGATTTATTTGAGCAAGCGTTAAACACCTTAGGCATTCCGCAACCACCGGGTGATACGGCAACTAGCAGTGAAGAAGCTGTCGCAATTGCTGAAACAATTGGTTATCCTGTACTGGTCCGTCCAAGTTATGTCTTAGGTGGACGTGCTATGGAGATTGTTGAGAATGAAGCTGACTTAATTAATTACATGAATCATGCAGTAAAAGCTTCACCAGAGCATCCGGTTTTAGTCGATAGATATTTAGTGGGTAAAGAATGTGAAGTCGATGCGATTTGTGATGGTGAACGTGTGTTAATTCCGGGAATTATGGAACATATTGAACGTGCGGGTGTCCATTCAGGAGATTCGATGGCAGCCTATCCGCCACAAACATTATCAGAGGATATTAAAGCAACGATTGTCGATTATACAAAACGCTTAGCTATCGGTTTAGAATGCATGGGTATGATGAATATTCAGTATGTCATCCACGATAATCAAGTATATGTAATTGAAGTTAATCCACGTGCAAGCCGTACGGTACCATTTTTAAGTAAAGTAACCGATATTCCAATGGCTCAAGTAGCAACAAAAATTATTTTAGGACAATCGCTTGAAGAACAAGGTTATGAGGACGGTCTACATCCAGAAAGTGAATTAGTTCATATCAAAGCACCTGTCTTTTCATTTGCTAAATTACAAAGTGTCGATACTTACTTAGGTCCTGAAATGAAGTCTACGGGCGAAGTAATGGGGTCAGATACGACATTAGAAAAAGCTTTGTATAAAGCATTTGAGGCTAGCTACATGAATATACCAAGTCATGGAACGGTTTTATTAACGATTGCAGATGAAGCAAAAGAAGAAAGCTTAGCCATTGCGAAACGTTTCAAAAATATTGGTTTCAAGTTAGTTGGGACGTCAGGAACAGCTAGTTATTATCATGAACATGGTTTAACGATCGAAAGTATCGACAAAGTCATGGCTAAAGAAAAGAATATTCTAGATATCATTCGTGAAGGCGACGTCCAAGTGGTTGTTAATACTATGGATAAATCTAGACAAACAAATTCGGATGGGTTCTTAATTCGTCGTGAAGCAGTTGATCATGGTGTACCATTGTTCACGTCATTAGATACAGTAAGTGCTGTATTAAGTGTGATTGAATCACAACAATTTTTACTAGAATCTATTTAAGAAGGGGAATATTGATGAAGCAAGAAAACATGAAAGTTATCGAGCAAAAAACATTAGCACCAAACATCTTTGAGATGACATTAGAAGGAGAAATGGTCCAAGAAATGCTTGTTCCAGGACAGTTTCTTCATTGTCAGCCACCTAATCGAAGTGATTTATTATTACGTCGTCCGATTAGTATTTCATCCATTGATTTAGATAACCGTCAATGTAAATTAATTTATCGTGCTGAAGGTGCAGGAACAGTCGCTATGAGTCAGCTATCGGCTAATCAGTCACTAGATGTTTTAGGGCCGCTTGGTAATGGTTTTCCTGTTGAAGATATTTCAGAAGGTGAGCTAGTGATTGTTATTGGTGGGGGAATTGGCATCCCACCGCTTTACGAAGTCGCTAAACAAGCAGTTTTAAGAGGGGCGAAAGTCATCGCTTTTCTTGGATTTGCTTCAAAAGAGGTAATGTTTTACTTAGAAGAATTTCAGGCGTTAGGAGATGTTCACGTTTCAACAGATGATGGCTCCTATGGAACAAAAGGTCACTTAGGTCTTGTCTTAGATGAGGTTTTACCACTGATTGAGCCGAGTGCTGTTTATTCATGTGGACCAACACCACTCTTAGCAAAAGTTGATCAATACTTTGAAGAACATCCACGCGCGTACGTGTCATTAGAAGAACGTATGGCATGTGGCGTAGGTGCTTGTGCAGCCTGTGTTTGCCAAACAAAAGATAAGAAAACTAAAAGAATGAAATTAAAAAAAGTGTGTGATGAAGGACCAGTTTTTGCAACGGGGGTAGTAAATATATGAATCGATTAGCCGTAGAATTACCAGGATTATCATTAAAAAATCCTATTATGCCAGCAAGTGGTTGCTTTGGATTTGGTGCTGAGTATGCTAAGTTTTATGATATTAGTCAGTTAGGGGCCATCATGGTTAAAGCCGCAACGCTTGAACCAAGGGATGGAAACCCAACACCAAGAGTTGCCGAAACACCAAGTGGTATGTTAAATGCCATTGGTTTACAAAATCCTGGGATTGATGAGATTATGTCAGAAAAATTACCAGCGTTAGAAGCATTCGATGTTCCTATTATTGCAAATGTTGCAGGTTATACGATTGATGATTATACGCGTGTATGCGAACGTATTAGTCAAGCTCCCAATGTAAAAGCTATTGAGTTAAACATCTCGTGTCCGAATGTTAAACAAGGTGGAATAACTTTTGGTACTGATAAAGAGGTAGCTGCGGATTTAACCTATCGCGTTAAGCAAGTAGCGAAAGTTCCTGTTTACGTAAAACTTTCACCTAACGTAACAGATATAGTTCCTATTGCTAAAGCCGTGGAAGAGGCAGGGGCAGATGGGTTATCTATGATTAACACCTTACTTGGTATGAGGATTGATTTAAAAACACGCCAACCTATTTTGGCCAATCAAACAGGTGGTCTATCTGGTCCAGCTATTAAACCTGTTGCGATTCGAATGATCAAACAAGTTTCTCAAGTTGTTGATATTCCTATTATTGGAATGGGTGGTGTCTACACGGTAGATGATGTGTTAGAAATGTATATGGCGGGAGCAAGTGCTGTCGCAATTGGTACAGCTAATTTTACAGACCCAATGATTTGTCCAAAATTAATTACAGAATTACCTAAACGTATGGATGAACTAGGTATTGAAAGTTTAACGCAATTAATTAAAGAAGTGAAGGAGGCCCGTTAAGATGGATAAACGCCCAATTATCGCCTTAGATTTTCCTAATCGTGAAGCGATTACTAAATTTTTGCAGCATTTTCCAGAGAAGGAGTCACTTTATGTCAAAGTGGGAATGGAGCTTTTTTACCAAGAAGGTCCAACGATTGTAACGTGGCTGAAGTCTTGTGGACACGATGTGTTTCTTGACTTGAAACTACATGATATTCCTAATACGGTGGAATCTGCCATGCGAGGTTTAGCTAAATTAGGCGTTGCGATGACAAACGTTCATGCAGCGGGTGGCGTTCGTATGATGAGCAGTGCTTTGAAAGGATTAGAAGAGGGAACAGTTGAAGGAAAACGTCCTGTTTTAATTGCAGTTACGCAATTAACGTCAACGTCTGAAGATGAGATGCAACATGATCAAGGCATCGATAGGTCTCTTGAAAACAGTGTGTTACATTATGCAAAAATGGCTGAGAAGTCCGGACTTGATGGCGTTGTCTGTTCGGCATTGGAAGCAACGGCGATTAAGAAACAAACTTCTGATGACTTTGTGTGCTTAACACCAGGTATTCGTCCGTTGGGGGCAGCAGTTGGTGATCAAAAGCGTGTAGTGACACCAGAAGGAGCGAGAGCATTAGGTGCCAGTTACATCGTCGTCGGCCGACCAATTACAAAAGCAGATAATCCATATCAAGCTTATCAAGAAATAAAACAGGAATGGAACGGTGAAATATAATGACAATAGCAAAACAAACAGCAGAACATCTTTTAGAAATTGGTGCAGTAAGTTTGAAACCAACAGAACCATTTACTTGGGCAAGTGGTATTAAAAGCCCAATCTACTGTGATAATCGTGTCATTATGGGATATCCTTCGATTCGAAAAGAAGTAGCAGCACATTTAGCTAAATTAATCCAAGAGCATTATCCGGAAGTTGAAGTAATTGCGGGTACTGCAACAGCGGGTATTCCCCATGCGGCTTGGATAGCGGATATTCTTGAATTACCAATGGTCTATATTCGAAGCACGGCTAAGAAACATGGACGAGGGAATCAAATTGAAGGCGTGATTTATGAAGGACAAAAAATGGTCATCATTGAGGATTTGATTTCTACTGGTGGTAGTGTTCTTGAAGCTGCTCAAGCGGCTGAAAATGAAGGGGCTAATGTATTAGGAGTAGCAGCTATTTTCACCTATGAATTAGCAGATGGTCTGCGTAATTTTAGAGAAGCCGGTGTACCATTTGTTACGTTAACTAATTATTCGACACTTATTACAAGTGCGATTGAAACAGCGCGCATTGAAGAAAACCAGCGTGAATTATTAGAAGAATGGAAGAAAAATCCAAGAGAATGGTTAATCAATAACTAACAAAAAATCCAATGATTATAATGATCATTGGATTTTTTTGAAGGGATTATTGACGTTTATTAAAATACTTGAATAATGCTAAACAAATGATTAGGATGAATAATAATATATTATTTATTTTCATTGAAAATGGCTCAAAAATAATAAGAGATAAGGCTAAGAATAAATAAACGATAACTATTACTACTGTTTTATTCATCTGAATCAATCCTTTCTTTTTTAACTAAAGTCTCTTTATTGGTTTTTAACATGATTTATTTTATAAATAAAAATGGAAGGTGTCTATAGCTGATTTTTAAGAAAATTTAAATTTTATCGTTGTTTTGAAGATAAACTAGTTAATAACAGTACGTATGATTAGTCAATTTCTTTGATTTTTTATACAATATTTATCGGAGGTGCGGATATGTACATAAATGAAAATAAAGAAATTTGGGATTATAGTCAGAGTGATAAAGGGCCAGAGAATTGGCATCAATTATGTCCTGAATTTTCAGTGGCGGCCGAAGATAAATGGCAATCACCTATTGCCTTATCAAAGAAAATAGTAACGCAAAAGGCACCCAATGAGCTAGTATTTCACTATCATGAGGATGAATTTACGCTTCGTCATGATAACTATACGTTACAGTTAGATTCGATTACAAATCAAAGTTATTTAATTTACCGTGGAGAGCGTTATTTTCTTAAAAATCTTCATTTTCACATTCCTAGTGAACATGTATTGGATGATCAACCATCGGATATCGAATTTCACTTCGTTCATCGTAATGAGCGTGATGAATTACTTGTGTTAGCGATTCTTTTTGATGTAACGGATGATAAAGAAGCAATATTAGCTAGAGTGTTATATGAAAATGATAAACTATTTGTAAAATTTGATTTCACACCGCTAACCGAACATCAACCGACGTATTACCGATATCAAGGGTCTTTAACTACACCCCCAACTGTTGGACAAGTCACATGGCTAGTGATTGATGATCGTCGTGTGATATCAACCAGAGGATTTAATTTATTAAAAAGTACGTTAACGACTAAAAGTAACAACCGACCGTTACAACAATTAAATAACCGTGATATCTACCACACGTAATAGCGTGTGGTATTTTTATAGCTAAGTAGGTTAACATAATCAATTTATTCAGACCTAACTTTACTTAATATTTACAAAAAAAATCGTCATTATTTTACAATCACTTTATATACTCTAATTGTAAAATCAAATAAAGCAAATAAGGAGTGTATCAAATGAAAAAAAATCTTTTAATTATGGCGGGCGTATCGTTTGTTTTTTTATTAACCGGGTGTGGTTCCACTTCAGGAAAAACATCAGAAGAAGGGAAAAAACAAACAGAAATTGTTGCCGTGGGGTCAACAGCGTTACAGCCGTTGGTAGACAAGATTAAAGACATTTACCAAACGGACTTCCCTGAATATAATATATCGGTACAAGGTGGCGGTAGTGGAACAGGATTATCGCAAGTATCAAGTGGAGCCGTTGATATTGGTAATTCAGATGTTTTTGCAGAGGAAAAGGATGGGATTGACGCTGATAAGATAGTCGACAATAAGGTTGCCGTTGTAGGTATTGGTCCTGTTATTAATAAAGAAGTGAAGGTGGATAATTTAACACGCCAACAATTGATTGATATTTTCACAGGAAAAGTAAAAAATTGGAAAGAAGTTGGGGGACAAGATTTGGAGATTGTCGTGGTTAATCGTGCCGAAGGAAGTGGGACACGCGCTACCTTTGAAAAATGGGGGTTAGATGGGACTAAAACGATTGGTACTCAGGAACAAGATTCATCAGGTACTGTGAAAAAAATTATTACTCAAACACCTGGGGCGATTAGCTATTTAGCGTTTTCATATTTTGATGATACTTTTAAAGCATTAAAAATTGATGGCGTTGAACCAACTGTCGAAAATGTTACAACTAATGATTGGACCATATGGGCGTATGAGCATATGTATATTAGTAAGGACGCCTCAGAAGATGTCAAAACATTTATTGAGTATTGCTTATCAGATGATGTACAAAAAAATGTGGTAGAACAACTGAACTATATTCCTATGACAAAGATGACAATCAATAGAGACGTTGAAGGGAACGTAACACCTGTATAAAAAATGTAAGGTCATTCCAACATCCTTTGGCTTACCAAGCTGAGGGTGTTTTTTTGTAAGTATTTTGTTCTAATAGCGAGTAATTCATTCGCTGTGGTGCTCTTCGATGTTATACTATGAATAGATAGAGATTGAGTCAAAGGGGGAGTTGTTTGTTGAAAATATTGATTGTGGATGATGAAGTCTCAATTACGACGTTAATTGATTATCATCTTCAAAAAGAAGGCTATGAAACTGTTATGATGCATGATGGCTATGAAGCGTATGTGGAGGCTTTGGAGCATCCGTATGATTTCATTGTATTAGATGTGATGCTACCAAACATGGATGGTATGGAGATATTAAAGGAACTACGAAAACATCAAGTTAATGTACCCGTGTTATTGTTAACTGCTAAAGATGAAACGGTCGATAAAATTATTGGTATCGAATTTGGAGCAGATGACTATATGACCAAACCCTTTAGTCCTAGAGAATTAACAGCACGTATCAAGGGTATTTTGAGACGAACAGCTAGTAGTAGCCAACCCGTTAATAATCAACAGGTAGCAACAGATGAGAAAATAACTATTGGTGAATTGACGTTGAATTTATCGGCGTATACGATACATAAAGATCATGAGTTGTTGGATTTGACTAAAAAAGAATTTGAACTGTTAGCCTATTTTATGAATCGCCCAAAGCGTATTATTGACAGAGAAACATTACTTCATAGTATTTGGAATGAAGAAATCTATGCACAATCTCGTGTAGTAGATATTCATATTAGTCATTTGAGGGAAAAAATAGAGAAAGATCCTAAAAATCCTAACTATATACACACCATTCGAGGTTTTGGTTATAAATTCGATTGGCAACAGGAGAGGTAATCATATGAAGAAAACGACTACCCAAAGTAGATTGTTGGTGTTATTAGGATTAATCGTGATGTTAACGTGTTTGATAATAGGGATTTTTAGTCATTATATGTCTCAACGAGATATTTCTAAACAAACTTACTACCTTTCGGAAGAAATTTCTACTTTAGTGAGTTACTATGAATTAGAACAAGAAGACAATTGGCAAGTAAGCACCTTTCAAGATATTAGGAAGAAACATCCCAGATTAATTAGTAATCATCTTATTTTTTTAGATGCACTTGGGGATTCAATTGAACGAACGGGTGAGTCATTGAATCGTTCGTCATCATTGATCATTAAAAGTGGCAATAACTTGGCGAGCAGTGTGGAAGAGGATAGACTATTAGTTTCTCAAGCAGTCGTTAATCAGAATGGTCGTATTGGAATTATCCAATTGGAACAGTCATTGCACGAGTACCCTTATTCGCTAGGACCAGTTACTGTAATAGTGAAAGGTCTAATCGTGTGTCTGTCTGTGATGTTAGCAGGTCTTATTGTTTACTATTATCGTAGGAACAATCAACCAGTTAAATATGCGCTATCAGTTGTGGAAGAAGCATTAGAGCATCCAGAAAAACAGCAAGAACTAATCGTCACACAAAATGAATGGTCACTTCTGTATGAAAAATTAAATCATCTTATGAAAAATAATCAACAACTATATTTTCGACAGTTGCGTGCTGAGGAGCGGTTAGATTATATATTGAATAGTTTAGAGATGGGTATTATCACGATTAATTTAGCTGACAAGACAAAATTTCTTAATGAGATGGCGACGACTTTTTATTATCGTCCGAATGGGTTAAAAGAGGCCATCAATCAGTTACAAGAAAGATTGGAGCAGTCACACAAAACGTATTTAACGGAAGAAATCACCTTGACCTTGCCTTCATACAAAGTCTTTAAAGCAGTGGCTAAAGTGAATCAATTAAATCCTCAATTAGCATCTGCAAAAGAAATCGTGATTGTTTTATACGATGTAACGCCGATAAAGACGATTGAACGCGCACATGGAGCGCTTATTCGTAACGTTGCTCATGAACTCAAAACCCCTATCACGTCCATTGTGGGATTTGCCGAAACGCTTTTAGAAGAGCAACTGCCATTAGAAACGCAACAAGCATTTGTTGAGATTATTGACAAAGAAGGTAAGCGATTAAACACGTTAGTTAATAAAATTTTAGAGTTATTAAAGACAGAACATCAAACGCCAGAAGAACAGTTAGTATGGGAAGAGATTGATCAACTTATTACATCAGAAATAGCTGTCTATGAACCATTATTAAAGAAGAAAAAGATACTAGTTCAGCATGATTATCAGGTATCTACACAAATAAAACTCCCTGAGCAATATGTACAACCAATTATTAAAAACTTACTAGAAAACGCGATTCACTATTCACCTATTAATAGTACAGTGGTTATTTCTATGAAGGAAACTAAGGAAGAGCTAGTATTAACAGTAATCGATGAAGGAATTGGGATAGCTGAAGAGGAGCAAGATCGTATTTTTGAAAAATTTTATCGAGTAGGCCAATCACGTGATCGACGTAAAGGTGGGACAGGTCTTGGTCTGAGCATTGTGAAAAACTGTGTCGAACAATTAGACGGAAAAATACATGTACAAAGTCAAGTCGATAAAGGGACAAGTTTTGTTGTTTTTATTCCTAAAAACCATTTATTGAGCCGTCATAGTCGTTTATAATAAAGTAAAGAATACTTAGTTGAAAGGAGAATAGCAAATGCCAATTGTACATATCGAATTACTTGAAGGACGTACCAATGAACAAAAACAAGCAATGGTTAAAGAGGTGACAGAGGCAATTTCTCGAACATCAGGGGCACCTAAGGAAAATATTCATGTCGTCATTCAAGAAATGAAGAAAGAGCATTATGCAATAGCGGGTAAGTTAAAAAGTGAAGTCTAACTGCACAAGCTAATGGTTATCATTAAGCAGGATTTAAAAACTCCCAGACTGGAAAAGTAATTATTTTCCTAGTCTGGGAGTTTTTATAATTAAGTGTTTATCTCATTAGTTAGTTCATGTTTTTGATAATAATCATCTAATTCTTGCTGATTATGAAGGATGATTGTTTTATCTGAATAAATTTGTTGAATCTTAATGAAGTCTTTCATAGGTTGTTTTTTTCTGCCACGATAGAGAACCCACCAAATGAATTCTCCATCAAGTTTTTCTCGACAACCTTCTGCCATATCGGGTCGAGAGGTTTTACGATACTTGAAATAGCGTTTAATAACGCGTTTTAAGCAGGCCCAACGTGAGAAGGCTAAAATGATAATCGTATCAGCTTTTTCTAATCGTTCTTCTTTAAAAAATTTTGAATAATTACCATCAATGATCCAATCTTTTTGTGCCATGAACTGTTTGACGATTGTATTGGCTTCTTTATTGTCTCGCTCCTGCCAATTTGCTTCAAATTGAACAGTGTCTAAATGAAGTAGGGGGATGTTGATTTTCTGAGAGATGGCCTTAGCGAGAGTAGATTTACCACTGCCACTATAGCCAATAATTGCAATTTTCATACGAACTCCTTATCTTAAGTCTAAATATTTTTTAATCCGATCGGTAAAGCTCATGTTTTCAGATAATTGTTGCTTAATTAATTGAGCTTGTTCCGGATGGTCAGTAATGATAGCGTCTGCTCCCATACTGATGTATTTGCGCATGAGCGACTGTTTGTTAATCGTCCAAGCAAACAACTGTTGTTGCCGTTTGTGAGCAGTTTCTAAATTATTTTGGTTGAATGAGAACTCTTCCATCACCATAAAATCAGCACTTGTTTTGGGTAAAGAGCCAAGATTAAAAGCGACAATATAACCGGTATTAACTTCTGGGGCTCCAATTTCAAAACTTTCAATTTGTGTTTGATTTAAGCCTTGTACATAATGACGACTTAGTAAGTCACGATCATATAGCATATTGATTAATTCAGCTTCATTACGTCCATCAGCTTCTTCTTCAAACTTTAATTCAATTAGTAACCGCATGTTTAAGTCATCCGTTAATGACAAGACATCTTCTAGTGTTGGAATTTTATCTTTTAAATTTCCTTCTTGAAGCGTTATTTGTTTGACCTCTTCAAGTGTCAATTCACTGATTTTTTTTGAAGAGTTCCCTAGGCGTCTCAAGGTATCATCATGGAATAAGACAAATTGACGATCTTTTGTCTGTTGCACATCAATTTCAACCATATCAGCGCCCTCTTTTTTAGCGGCGATAATGGCTGATTTAGTGTTTTCAATAGCATCAGTAGTAACACCTCGGTGGCTGATAATCATCGTACTAGGGGCGTAAATGTTATTGGTTAGATAAGAATAATTGAAAAAAGTCATAATAGCTAACCCAATGCCAATAACTGGGTAGACGATACGTGTATGTTTTGTTGGATAAATAGTTTTACTAATTGGGTGTTCGATTTCTTCACTATTTTTTAGTAAAGTGACAATGGCTTCGGCAAATAAAGCTTGTAGCATGCTAAATGAAACAAAAAGAAGGACTTCAATTAGGGTTAAACAAATAGCTGAAACATAAGGTGCAACAGGCAGAGCAACAGTTTCAATAAACATCACAGGTAAGAATAATAGTCCAATGCCTAACAATGTTATCACAGAATGAATCGCAACAATACCTCCTAGGGATAGGAGGGTAGTGATGAGTGTACGTTTCGTAAATTGCCAGCTGTAGTTAATGCCTCCTAGAATCGTACTTTTCTCATTGAAGACGAAATATGGAATACTATAAATCAGTCGCATGCTCACATAAAAAATTAGTGCTAGTGAAGCGCCATATAAAAGTTTTCCAGATGTTGTTTTCATTAATTCATCTGTAATGAAATGAGGGATATATAAATCACTCGTAAAACTGCCTTCTAGTCCAATAGAGGCAAGTGGAATCATTAAGACAAAGTAAATAAGAAATAATACCGCTTGAAAACTGACGAAATAACGCAATTTTCGCAATAATTTCATGAGCGATTGTCGAAATTTTAATGGATACTTGTCATGATGATCAGCGTATAAAAAATAAAGACCAAATTCAAAGAAAATGGCAAAGATAAAAATTAACAAAATTAACGCAATAAGAGCTAATGATGTTGGATTTTTAAATAAGCTGAAAATGGTTGACTCTGTTATGCCATCAAAGCCATTGATTTTTAAAATTTGTTTGCCTAGAAAGCCAAGTATTGGAGAAATAATGGCAATTCTTAGTAAATTAAAAAGAACACTTGCTTTGATATAGTCTCTTTTGTAAATCCAAAAATCTTGGTAGGCATGTTTAATCACCGCGATGGGCTGCAATAAGATCACCTCTTTATATAGTCTTAGTTATATTATAGCGAATAAATGAAATAATACGAATATATGCGTCATTATAGTCATATTATGTTTAAATGTAAGAAAAAAACTTTACACTAATTTTTATTTATGATAGAATGTTTTGGTGAGTGAAAGCTCATATAATATTACAACATTCCGCTTTGAATGTGTTCATATGAATGTTTGGGAATAAGGAGATGGATAATATGAATCCAATTATTGAAGCTATTACAAGTGAACAACTACGTTCAGACATTCCACAATTCCGTGCTGGTGATACTTTACGTGTCCACGCTAAGGTTGTAGAGGGAGAACGCGAACGTATCCAGTTATTTGAAGGAGTATGTATCAAACGCCAAGGTGCTGGAATCAGCGAAACTTACACTGTTCGTAAAATTTCTAACGGTGTTGGTGTTGAACGTACTTTCCCAGTACACACACCACGTGTTGCTCAAATCGAAGTAGTCCGTCATGGTCGTGTACGTCGTGCTAAATTATACTTCCTACGTGAACGTAGTGGTAAATCTGCACGTATTAAAGAAATCAGAAGATAATTTCTTTAACCCTTGCTTAGGCAAGGGTTTTTTCTTTTTTATTGTTTTAAAAAACGGATAAAAGACATAAAGGTGGGATACGATGATAGGAATTATTTATTTTGTTGCGATTATTATTGCCAACACGCTTGGAGCAATTTCTGGTATGGGCGGTGGCGTCTTAATTAAGCCAATATTTGATTTTATAGGTGTTGATTCAGTAGCGGTTATTTCGTTTTATTCATCCGTAGCTGTCTTTACCATGTCGTTAGTTTCAACTACAAGGCAACTTCAAAATGGCATATCGTTTGATAAAAGAAACGTTACGTGGTTATCATTAGGGGCGCTTATCGGTGGTATATTTGGTAATCAATTGTTAGATGAGATGCTTATGTCATTTTCTAATGATCAACATGTTAAACTTGTTCAAATTAGTTTGACGATTATCACACTATTGTTTGCCTTATTCTATAATAATCTTGACTTGAAAAACTTGTCATTGCGTGAAGTTCACTGGTATTTCTTATGTGGCTTAATATTGGGATGTTTGGCCAGTCTGTTAGGGATAGGTGGGGGACCAATTAATGTTTCATTGTTGATGTTGCTATTTAATTTACCTATTAAACAAGCCGGCGTTTATTCCATCGCAACGATTCTATTCTCTCAATTAGCCAAAATTATAACTATTACAATAGGAAGTGGTTTGGCCACATTTGACATGAGTCGTTTACTATGGATTATTCCAGCAGCGGTTATAGGTGGGCTTTTAGGCGCAAGATTGAGTCGTATTCTTTCAGAGCAAAAAATACAACTAGTCTTTAACGCAATGATTATCCTAGTAATTATCATAAATCTGTACAACGCGTGGTCGATGAAGGCGGTGTGACAAACTTATGTCATACCGTTTTTTTTTATAATTAAAGAGTATTAAAATTATTCTAAACAGGCGCTTATTCAAGTATTTCTTTGATATAATCATGATATGTAATAAATTAGGAGTGACGGAGGAAACCAAATGAGCTTTATTGAAGTCAAACATGTGTATAAAAAATATCAAATGGGTGAAACAGAGATCATTGCTAATAATGATGTGAGTTTCTCAATTGAGCAAGGTGAATTAACTGTAATTTTAGGGCCTAGTGGGGCTGGAAAATCGACTGTTTTAAATATGTTAGGTGGGATGGATACACCAACGTCTGGTGAAATGATAGTAGATGGTGCTAATATTGCATCATTTACGGATCGTCAACTAACGGAATACCGTCGTATGGATGTTGGTTTTGTTTTTCAGTTTTATAATTTAGTGCCTAATTTAACGGCTAAAGAAAATGTTGAATTAGCGACAGCTGTATGTGAAGATGCCTTGGATATTGAAGAGGTGTTAAATCAAGTGGGATTAGGACATCGTATGGGAAATTTTCCAGCACAATTGTCAGGTGGTGAACAACAACGTGTGTCAATTGCTCGTGCAGTGGCAAAGAACCCTAAGATGCTACTATGTGATGAACCAACTGGAGCGTTAGATTTTGAGACGGGAAAACAAGTACTTCAATTACTACAAAATTTAAGTCGAGAATTCAATAAAACAGTGCTGATTATTACGCATAATGCTGCGATTGCACAGATGGCTGATAAAGTTATTCATATTAATGATGCTAAAGTAAAAAAAATAGAACTCAACGAATCCCCAACGTCAGTTGATCAAATTGAATGGTGAGGTGAAACTCGTGAAATCAGGATTATATTTAAAATCAACGTTTAAAGATATTAAAGCTTCTATGGGCCGCTTTATTGCTGTTGTTATCATTATATTGATGGGAGTGCTATTATTTGTAGGCATTAAATCAGTTGGGCCTAATTTAGAGTTAACTGCGGATCATTATTTTGACAAACAGCGATTATCAGATTTTCAAATCGTTTCAACATTGGGGTTGACAGATGAAGATGAGCAACTTGTTTCGAAAGTTAAAGGTAGCTCAGTTGAAATGAGTAAGAACTTTTCCTATGCTGATGAGAAACATAACCTCATTCTTCAAGTCTATGGGTATAACGCAAGTCATAAGCAAAATCAATTGGAAGTGATGACGGGGCATTTACCTCAAGAAGACAATCAAGTTGTGGTCGATTATGAATTACGGGATACTTATAAAATCGGCGAGGAATTGACGATTAAGTCAGATGATCTATCTAAAACGAATTATCAAATCGTTGGTTATGTTCAAACGCCATTATACATGGATGTTGATGAGCGTGGGGTGACGACCATTGGCGATGGCGTGCTAAAAGGTTTTGTTTATTTGCCTGAAGAAAATTTTACATCTGAAATATTTTCAACGATGTATGTTTCTTTTGATGATATGCAAGAGAAAAGTAGTTTTTCAAAAGATTACGAAAAACAAACGCTTCGTCATCAAGCTGCTATTGAGCAAGCGTTGAAACCTAGAGAAAACGCACGATTAGATGAGATAAAATCAGACGCACAAACAGAAATTAATGAAAATAGACAGAAGTTAGAGGATAATGAAGACAAACTAGCTTCAGGAATAACACAAGTCAAAGAAGGTTTGAAAACTATAACTGATCAGTACAATCAGTTGACAGAGAAGTTTGAACTATTGCGTATGCAAACAGGTGAAGCGTTAGCTAACGTTCAATTTGGTGATAGTATTAAACAACTAGAAAGTAAAAAACAAGAGCTAACGGATCAATTAGCGGAATTGAATCAGCAACAAGCGACATTGACCAAAGGAAAACAAGAGTTAGCTGATTCACAACAAGAACTTGATAAGATGAAGCCTGCTCGTTTTATAGTAAACCCTCAATCTAATAATCCGGGATATACAGAATATCAAAGCTTATCAGAACGTATTGATGCGATTGCAAACGTCTTCCCTGTGTTCTTCTTTTTAATTGCGATTCTTATTACCTTTACGACAATCACGAGGATGGTAGAAGAGAATCGCAAAGAAATTGGAACATTAAAGGCGCTAGGTTATCGTAATGGTGAAATAGCAAGTAAGTATATTCTTTATACACTTTTAGCAGCGTTTATAGGGACAACCATTGGGGTATTAGTTGGGGCTAAATTGTTACCACAAGTTGTGTTTGATATGCAACAAGCGAATAATATTTTTCCGGTTTATACAAGCGAATTTTTCCTGGTGCCGATACTAATTGCTGTTTTAGCAGCATTGGCTTCTACTTTAGGTTCGGCGCTACTTGTGCTGTCTAGAGATTTGCGTGAAAAACCAACTGCCCTCTTGATGCCAAAAGCACCAAAAGCAGGGAAGCGAGTCTTTTTAGAACGAATAACACCAATTTGGCACCGATTAAATTTCTTCCAAAAAGTAACGTATCGTAATATTTTTCGATATAAAGCGCGTATGATTTTAACGATTATGGGGATTGCTGGTTGTACAGGATTAATGATTGCAGGTTTTGGATTGAATGATTCAATAGCAGCTCCTGTGAAGAAGCAATTTAACGAACTAGTTCACTATCAATCCATTGTATCGCTAACTGATGCAGAGCAACCTGAAAAAGCAATTGAGGTGCTTGATACAGACGTAACCGTTCAAACGTTCATGCCAATCTACTCTGAACAAATGACCATTCGTGAGAAAAACAAAGCCGCTCAGTTTACTAGTGTGATGATTACGGATGACCAAGCAAAATTAGAAAAATTTGTCACGTTAAGAGATGAAAAAACGAACAAAAAACTTGTATTACCTAAAGAAGGGGCACTTATTAGTCCAAGGATTGCTAAAACATATGAAGTGTCAACGGGTGATACCTTGGCACTTGAAACAACGGAAGGAACACCAGTTAAAGTAAAGGTTGCTGGCATAATCGAAAATTATTTAGGCCATGCTATTTATTTATCTAAAGCGTATTATCAAACTGTTGTCAATGAATCGATAGCTCCTAATACGTTGTTGGTTCAAACGAATCATCAAACGAAAAAACAAGAACAACGATTGGCTGAAGCCTTAATTGAGACGGGCGAGGTGTTGAATACGACCTTCATCTCAGACCAAATTGAAAAACAAGACCTTGCTTCAGAAAGTTTAGGCGCGATTGTCGCTATCTTTATTATTCTGTCGGGCACACTAGCCTTTGTTGTTCTATATAATTTAACCAATATCAATATTTCCGAAAGAGAACGTGAATTAGCTACGATTAAGGTGTTAGGCTTTTATGATAAAGAAGTAACCATGCATATAATAAGAGAAAATATGGTGTTTACTATCATTGGTATACTAGTTGGTTTTGGTGTAGGAAAATTATTGACATGGTTTATCTTAGCCATGGCATCATCAGATATGATGGTCTTTCCTGTTATCATTAAACTAAATGGGTATTTGATTTCTGCGTTGATGACGGCTGTTTTTTCAAGTATTGTAATGTGGGTAACACACATTAAATTAAAACATATCAACATGATTGAAGCGCTAAAATCAAATGAATAATTGTCCGATAATAAAATGATGACAGTGCTTCTTTTTGTGATTTAAAATTAAGTATGATACACTTATTCGTAAGAAAGAGGGGGATAAAATGAAAGAGAAAAAACCATTTTATATTAATGGGTATATTGGGATTCTGGCTTTAGTTGTAATTCTATTGTTGGGTATTTTTTTATTTTTTAAAGGAGTATCGAATGATCAATTTTCTAGTGTTGTAATAGCGATTATATTATGGGCTATTGCACTATTATTTTTGAGTTCTATTACAATTATTCATCCAAATCAAGCCAAGGCAATTTTATTCTTCGGCCAATATTTAGGAACGATTAAAGAGAGTGGGTTGTTTATTACGGTCCCATTGACTGAAAAAATTGATGTTTCATTAAAAGTAAAAAACTTTAATAGTTCGGTTTTGAAGGTCAATGATTCAGATGGCAATCCGGTAGAAATTTCTGCAGTGGTTGTTTATCGAGTAGTCGATACGGCAAAAGCACTATTTGATGTTGATCGCTATAATAATTTTGTTGAGATTCAAAGCGAAACAGCAATCCGCCATATTGCTACACAATATCCATATGATACCTTCAATGAAGGTGATTTAACCTTAAGAGGTAATACTAACGAAGTGTCGAATGAATTGAAACAAGAATTAGATGAACGTTTGTCAGTTGCGGGTGTTGAAGTGATTGAAACACGCTTGAACCATCTAGCTTATTCAACTGAGATTGCCAGTGCAATGTTACAACGTCAACAAGCAAAAGCAATATTATCCGCGCGTCAAACAATTGTAGAAGGTGCTGTTTCGATGACACAAATGGCACTTGAACAAATTCAAGACGGGCAAGAAATCAACTTCACAGATGATCGCAAAGTTCAATTAATTAATAATTTACTTGTATCGATTATTACGGATAAAGGAACACAGCCAGTGATTAATACAGGAGATGTTTCTGAATAGGAGAACTATCATGACAACTTTATACATGAAACAAAAGCTTATTTCAATCGGTGAAAAATTTACGATTACTGATGAGCAAGGTAAAGCTAAATATTATGTTGAAGGTAGCTTAGTCAAAGTACCTAAAACTTTTACTATTTATAATAATAAAAAGAAAAAAATTGGAAAAGTTAGCAAACAACTAGTCTCTATTTTACCTAAATTTCACGTTATGGTCGAAGGTCAGGGTAGTATGACAATCGAAAAACAAATTAGTATCATCAAATCTAACTACAAAATTAAAGGAAATGGGCTATCGATTAAAGGTAATTTATTAGATATGAATTTTTCATTAATAAAGAATGGACGAAAAGTAGGTGCCATTAGTAAAAAATGGATAAGTATCGGTGATAGCTATGAAATTAATATTGTAGACCCCAGTTTAGAAGAAGTAATGGTTGCGCTTGTTGTAGCAATTGATTACGTGAAAGCAAGCAATGCTAAAAATAATCAAACAGAAAATAATTAGTTAATAAATAAAGAAACGATGTATAATGACTTAATTATATGTCGTTTCTTTATTTATGTGTAAAAGTTCGAAGAAATATGCGAATCATTGTTAAACTTATACATTATTTAATGAATAATGATACATCGTTTGTTATAATTGAATTGTGATTAATATACTAACGGATGGAAAGGATACGTGATTTTTTGAAAAATTTTGTTACTGAGGAACATTTAAACGAGGCACTAAATACTTTATCAACTTTAATTTCATATCCATCGGTTTTAGATGAACAGGCAACAGCGACTCCTTTTGGACAAGACATACAAGATTGTTTAGAAGCAGCGTTAGCATTTTTTGAAAAAGAAGGGTTTGAAACATATATAGATCCGGATGGTTACTATGGTTATGCTGAGATGGGTGAAGGTGATTTGTTTGCGGTATTATGTCATTTAGACGTGGTACCAGCGGGTGACGTTTCTAAGTGGAGCGTTGATCCATTCAAAGCTGAGATTAAAAATGAAGCTATCTATGGTCGTGGAACACAAGACAATAAAGGGCCTGCTGTCGCATCATACTATGGCTTGAAATCTGTGTTAGATCAAGGGTATCAATTGAATCAAAAAGTTCGTTTTATTTTTGGGACGGATGAAGAAAATTTATGGCGTTGTATGAATAAATACTGTGCCGAACAACCTGTTGCCAAAATGGGCTTTGCACCAGATTCTAAATTCCCTTTGAATTTTGCAGAAAAAGGACTATTACAATTTCACTTAGTTGGTGAAGGACAAGAAGAATTTGGTCTAGAAGGTGGTAAAGCTTTAAATGTAGTACCAGAATTAGCTATTTATACTGGTCCACAAATTGAACAAGTCATCGCTAAACTTGATGAACTACACTATGACTATAAACAAACAGAAACAGGTATTGAGGTATACGGAAAAGCAAGTCATTCAAAAGATGCACCTATTGGTATAAATGCAGTGACACGTTTAGCTGAAGCATTGGTCGCACTATATCCTGAGAATAAAGCTTTGTCATTACTTGGAGATGTGATTAAATCTGATGCAAATGGTATTAGCGCAATTGGAGAAGTAAAAGACGAACCCTCTGGCTTAATGACAATGAATGTTGCCAAAGTGACGCTATCACCAGATGAAACAAAAATTAGTGTAGATATTCGCTATCCTGTAACATTAGAAAAGGAAGAACTGGTTAGCAAATTAAAAGAGTTAGCATCTAAATTTGATCTAAGTTATGAAGAATATGATTATTTAGCTCCTTTATATGTACCGGAGGATTCTGAATTAGTGTCTACCTTATTAAGTGCTTACCGCGATGTGACAGGTGATACGAAGAGTCAACCTATTGCTTCAGGTGGGGCAACCTATGCACGTACTATGCCAAATTGCGTAGCCTATGGTGCAATGTTTAAAGATACGGTGGAACTATTCCATCAAATTGATGAATGTTGGACATTCAATGACATGAAACGAGCAATGACGGTGTATGCCGAAGCATTTTATCGTTTATGTGTGACGAAATAAAAAAGTGCGCCTCATGAGGCGCACTTTTTTAATACTTATTAACAACCTGCTTTCCAAATGGCATTAACGCTAAACCGGCTAATTTAAAAGATTGTTTGGCGAATGGAATACCTATAATGGTAATCATTAAGATTAATCCACTGACTAAATGTCCAAGGGCAATTGGAAGGCCACTAAAAATCAGCCAAATGATGTTGATAATAAAGTTAAAACCACCACCTGTATCGATTACTTCTTTTCCAAAAGGCCAAAAACTCAGACTCGCTAATTTAAAGCATTGCAAGCCAATCGGAATGCCAATAATTGTAAGACACCATAAAAGTCCTGCAGCTAACCAAGCTAGACCTCCAATGAATCCACCAAATATAAACCAGATAATATTACCTAAACAGCTCATTAAATCACTCCTTAATTGAATCTTCTAGAAAAAGTGTATCATTTAATGTTCGCCATTGATATGTTTAACATTAAAAATCATTCTTTAGCCGTAGCTAAATTCATCTATTAGTCTTATAAATAAAGAGTAAAAAGACAAATTATTAATAGTTATTATTAACCGCACATTAGAAATTACTAAAACTCGAATATTTTTTGATTATTCCGAATTATTGGACTGTTTTTTTGTCTAAAATTATTGTAGGATAAGAAGGTAAAGTTGTAAGATAGGGGGATGTTTTTATGAATCGTTTTCATGAATTTAGTATCAAACATGAATTTGTTACACGTAGTTTGATTATTATTGTGTCATCAGTTATTGGTTCAATTGGTTTAAATATGTTTTTAATTCCGGCCAATGTTTTTTCTGCAGGGGTAAATGGGGTGGCACAATTAGTTTCTGGTTTTTTAAGTATGAATTTTAATCTTTCTATCGATACAGGTATTTTGATTTTCTTACTTAATATTCCAATATTTTTAATTGGTTGGATAAAGTTAGGTGCTAAAGCGACTATTTATAGTTTTTTCTCAGTATTAGCTTTTTCGTTATTTGCTTTAATCATACCAGTTCAAGAAATCATTCAAGATCCGTTACTTAATTCGATTATTGGCGGTATATTAATTGGGATTGGCTCAGCTTATTGCTTGAAATATGGTTTTACTACAGGTGGTTTTGATTTGCTATCTGTTATTATTTCAAAAGTAACCGGGAAATCTGTGGGTAGCATGATGTTTATGATGAACTTATTAGTGATTGCTGGAGCTGGCTTTTTATATGACTGGAAACAAGCGATTTATACAATTATTTCTATTTATGCGTTGAGTATTGTTGTAGATAAGATATATACAAGTGGTCATAAGTTAACAGTGTTTATCGTGACAGGTAAGGAACAAGAAGTATTAGATGTATTTAAGAAAAATATTATTCGTGGGGTAACTGTTTTACCTGGTAAAGGTGGCTATTCAGGCGTGGATCGTTCTTTATTAATGGTAGTCGTTAACCGATATGAATTATATGATATTGAAAAATTACTGCATTCTGTAGATGAAAATGCTTTTGTAAATGTTATAGCTACCGAAGTTGTTTTAGGGGAATTTTGGACACAAGAACAACAAAAAGCAGCATTTGCATTAGCTAAAGGACAAACAGAATAGTATACTACTAGTGTGAAAACTAATGATAAATAACATGATAGAAAAGAGGGACTTCAATGTCAGAACAAAATTGGACAGAGGAACAAATCGAAGATATTAAATCACGTATTTTAGCAGCACTTGAAACAGTAATCGATCCTGAATTAGGTATTGATATCGTCAATCTTGGTTTAATTTATGAAGTTGAATTTGGTACAGACGGTAATTGTTTGGTTAAGATGACCTTAACCACTATGGGATGTCCCTTAGCCGATGTCATCACAGAAGAAATTCACGAAGCATTGAAAGATGTGGAAGAAGTGAAGAACACTGAGGTGAAATTAGTATGGTATCCTGCTTGGACAACGGATCGTATGAGCCGTTATGCGCGTATTGCTTTGGGTATTAGATAACCGTAGTTCAACTTTAAGTATTGCTATATAAGGGGTTGTCCGCCCTTATATTTTTTTTATCCACTCATTAAGTTAGATGTCCATGTCAAACAGTCGGACTCAGGGTACCCCGAGTGTACGAGTAAATATTTTGTTGTGTTATAGATTAATAAGTCGTTTTTTTCTTTGATTAAATCATAGGAAAGGACGGCTTTTTTGTATAATTAGTAATATAAAAATGGATGTTATATAATATTTCTAGCTTTGATTATTGGGAAATACAGGAGGATTATATGAAAAAACAGCGTATTGTCTATTATTTGATACTATTATTATTGCTAGGTGTGTCAGGATATAGTTTTTATCTTTCTAAGCATTATCATCAGGAGTTAAAGATGTTGACTAATGATTATCAAAAACTAACGGATAAGTTTAATATTCGAGATAAAAAGTATCAAGAACTAGAAGAAAAACTTATGAATGAAAAGTCAAAAAACAATGATTTGGAAGAGAAAGTCAAAAAAATATCTAAAGATTTTTCTGAAATCGAACAAGAGTTAAGCAATTATAAGAAAGAGCTCAATGATTACCGAAGTCAGGAAAATCTCAACCTAGAAAATCAGTCTATTGTTCAAACACCTTCCAGTCCGAATGTAGATCCTATTTCTGAAAGAGATGCGTTTGCAGCAACTTTTAGAACGGAACATGGAAGAGAACCTTCATCAGGAGAAATTCAAATGTACTGGTTAAGGAAACAAGGACTAGCAGAATAATCATAAAAAAAAAGAATATGCTATAATAAGTGAAAACAAGTAACATAGGGGGAACAAATGAATTTTAAAACAGCACTATTGTCAATATTAGATGAAGATAGGCTAGTAAGTATTTCTGAAGAAACTGTTGAACGATTCAATTTGCAGGAATCGACTCAGAAACGTTTGGATAAGTTAAAGAGCTTTGTTAATAGCATTCAGTCTATTAGCGATGATATAAATGAATCCTCTATCGTCAAACTGATTCAAGAGTTTGACGACGAGGAAGATGAGGATGAAGAAGGGTACTGGCGTCCATTCCTATATGACGTTCAAACAGAAGAAATTTTTCCAATTGATTTGATTCCGTTTGAAGAATTATTTACTTATCAAGTAGAAGGATTAACAGACGATATTGGATTATTATCGGAAGTGATGGTTGAATTGACCTTTGATGGTTTTACAATCGAAGAACAGCAAATAAGCATTATGACATTTGAAGATTCTTTAGCCTCACTAGAATAAAAGTTAAACGAGAGTGGCAATTGCTTCTCTCGTTTATAAAAAAATATTCGTTTATAAATGGTTCTTATAATGTAATGTTACGTTAGTGATAACTAGGAGGGATAAAATGGTACGTCCAAAATCAAAGGAATCGTTATGGCAACAAGCAGAAGAAAATTTTGACAAACTACAAAATACTATCAATCAAATGACGTTGGAACAGCAATTAGAACCATTTGGATTCACCGAAGATTTTTTAATGACTAAAAAAGAGTCTCACTGGCGCCGTGATGGAAATCTACGAGATGTTTTGATTCATTTGTATGAATGGCATCAACTTTTTCTAAAATGGGAGAGTGCTAATAGCCAAGGTCAATCGATTCCGTTTTTACCTGAACCTTATAATTGGAAAAATTATTCACAAATGAATGTTGAATTTGTCACTAAGCATCAAGAAACTTCCTTATCTGAAGCGAAAGAATTGTTAGCAACAAGTCACCAACAAATGATGGCTATCATTAAGCGATACTCAAATGAACAATTGTTTGAGAAACAGCAGTATAGTTGGACAGGCAGTACGACATTAGGCAGTTATGTGATTTCTGCTACATCCAGTCATTATGATTGGGCAAATAAAAAACTTAAGCAACAACTCAAGTTATTAAAGAGGAAATAAGGGGTATTTTTAATAGTGATTGACATTAGTGAAAGCGTTTGATATATTTTATATATAACATAAATATTTATGAATGCCGATGGATAGTAATTGTTTATAAATGACAAGCTAGACCTGATGCCGAGATGTAAGACCGCTTTTTTGCTGTGTCTAATCTTGTCATTGGGTCTTTTTCTTTTTATCGGAACCATCATAAAAATATAAGAAAGTGAGTGAAGATACATGGGATTTCCAACTAATTTTTTATGGGGCGGCGCAACAGCAGCGAATCAGTGTGAAGGAGGTTATAACGAAGGTGGTCGAGGATTAGCAAACGTTGACGTTGTGCCAATTGGTAAAGATCGTTTTCCAATTATTGCCGGTGTTCAAAAGCATTTAGCCTTTGATGATGAGCATTTTTACCCTGCAAAAGCGGCCATTGATATGTATCATCGCTATAAAGAAGATATCGCCTTATTTGGTGAAATGGGCTTCAAAGTATACCGACTATCAATCGCTTGGAGTCGTATTTTCCCTAAAGGTGATGAAACCGAGCCAAATGAAGAAGGTTTAGCTTTCTATGAAGATTTATTTAAAGAATGTCATAAACATGGGATTGAGCCATTAGTTACGATTACCCATTTTGATTGCCCGATGCATTTAATTACTGAGTATGGTGGTTGGCGCAATCGTAAGATGATTGGTTTTTACGAAAACCTTTGTCGTGCATTATTTACGCGTTATAAAGATTTGGTTAAGTATTGGTTAACCTTTAACGAAATTAATATGATTTTACATGCGCCATTTATGGGGGCAGGGATTGTTTTTGAAGAAGGTGAAGATAAAGAACAAGTTATTTTTACTGCAGCTCATCATGAATTAGTAGCCAGTGCCGCGGCTACAAAAATCGCTAAAGAAATTAATCCAGATAATCAAATTGGGTGCATGTTGGCAGCGGGTAATTATTATCCTTATTCATGTAATCCTAACGATTACTTTTCAGCGATTCAAAAGGATCATGAGAATTATTTCTTTATTGATGTTCAATCTCGCGGGAAATATCCTAATTATGCACTTAAAGAGTTGGAACGTAAAGGTATCAAGCTACCGATTGAACCAGGTGATTTAGAGTTGCTAGCTGAAAATACAGTAGATTTTATTTCGTTCTCTTACTATTCATCTCGTACCGTCTCAACCGATCCAGTATTAAATAAAGAAACAGAAGGAAATATATTTGCCTCACTAGCCAATCCGTATTTAGAAGCTTCAGAATGGGGATGGCAAATTGATCCACTTGGTTTAAGAAGTACCATGAATCAAATTTATGATCGCTATCAAAAGCCATTATTTATTGTTGAAAATGGTCTAGGTGCAGTAGATACGCCCGATGAAAATGGTTATGTAGTCGATAACTATCGTATTGACTATATGCGTGAACATATCAAAGCAATGAAAGATGCTATTGATCTTGATGGGGTGGAGTTGATGGGCTATACTTCATGGGGATGTATCGATTTAGTATCAGCTGGAACGGGTGAAATGAAAAAACGTTACGGGTTTATTTATGTTGATCGAGATAATGAAGGAAACGGTACGTTGAAACGTACGAAGAAAAAATCATTTGATTGGTACAAACAAGTAATTAGCTCAAACGGAGAAGTCTTAGGCGACTAATTATTAAACGCTATGCTTAATCAAATAAGCATAGCGTTTTTTGTGTTTAAATATGAAAGAAACTTTTATATTTTTTTGAATAAATTGGAGCTATTGCTAAAGAAATCAACAGAAATAAGGTATAATAGCATAGAATGAAAGGAGGAGCGTCGATGAAACACGACTCCGTGTATGCTGTTGTCGATTTAGAAACAACAGGCACCAATTCAAAAGAGGATAAAATTATTCAAATTGGCTGTGTTTTTGTACAAAATGGTCAGGTTATTGACATCTATCGTCAAGATATCAATCCTCGAATTAAATTAACTAAACAAATTGAATCGTTAACAGGTTTAACGAATGAACAATTAGCTAGCGCTCCTTATTTTGAAGATGTGGCAGCTGAATTAGCACAAAAATTATCAAATTGTGTATTTGTAGCGCATAATATTTATTTTGACTATCAATTTTTAAGTCAGGCTTTTGTCAATGCTGGATTTGATCCCTTGACCCTTGAAGGGGTTGACACAGTGGAGTTAGCACAAGTTTTTTTGCCAACTTTAGCAAGTTATCGCTTATCAGATATTGCTGACTTTTTAGATTATCAACATGACCGACCTCATCAAGCTGACAGTGACGCATTAGTGACAAGTGAGCTACTTATTTATATCGAAAATAAACTATCAACACTACCTATTTGTACACTTGAAAAAATTGTGAGTTTAAGTGGTGTTCTTGGAAAAGAAACCTCTGATTATTTAGTCATGCAGTTAGAAGTATTGAAGAAAAACTATCGATCATTATCTCCGGATATCCATGTTGTTAATGGTATGGCGTTATACAAAAAGCCTGATATTAGCGCATTATATCCTGAAAAAAACGTAAAAGAATTTCCTTTAGGGATAGAAGAAAAGCAAAAAGCTTATGGAGAATGGTTAGAAGTACGTGAAAGCCAATCCGAGATGATGGATGATGTGTATCAATTTTTTACTGAAAGAGAAGAAGAGAATAAAAATTTTGCCATTGAAGCACCAACAGGTAGTGGAAAGTCATTTGGCTACTTGTATCCTATGAGCTACTTGGCAACGACTGATAATCCAGTCGTTCTTAGTACCACCTCTATTTTATTAGAACAACAATTAATTAATGAAGCCATTCCACTGGTCAATCAGGTTAATTCTAATAGTTTGGTTGGCACGATGATAAAAAGTTCTCGTTATTTTATAGACTTAAATAAATTTAATGTGACACTTCAATTTCCAACGAAGCAAAAACAGTTTGCTATACATCAAATGAGTGTGTTAATTTGGTTACTTGAAACCCAAACCGGTGATTTGACAGAATTAAATCTTGCTAATTTGGATCATCCATTCTTTAGACAAGTTAAGCATTTCGGGGAACGTTTTGTGCCTAAAAACTCTCCGTTCTATGAAGAAGATTTTTGGCGCTACTTGAAGAATCGTGCGAATCATTCAAATGTGTTAATTGTCAATCATGCCTTTCTGATCAAAGAAAATTTCCGTGAGTTTCCATGGTTGCCATCTAGCGATTACTTAATTATTGACGAAGCCCATCATTTACCAGAAATTGCCGAAAAAATGGGGCGAGAACAGCTGGATTTTTCTAAATTAAAGTTTGTGTTTCATAAGTTAACTCATTTTGAAGAAGTTAGAGACAATTGGGCTAAAATTAAACAAGATAAAGATTGGCCGATTAAACATCAGCTAGTAGATCAAATTATAGTAGAAGCTAGCCAAGTAGTCGATAATCTAGAATCTGATATTGTTGAAACAGCTCTATTAGATGCCAAACTTAATTTGAATGAAGAAATTGTGTTGTCACAAGAACAATTGGAACAACTACCTATCTATGTGATTCAAGATATTTATCGCTTGATTCGATTATTAACAGATTTAAACGCCCTAATTAATCAGTGTCGTGATTTTTGTTTAATACATTGGGATAAATGGTTGCCAAGCGAACAATTAAGTATTCAAGCATGGTTAGATTATCAAGATGAACTCGAGACTATTCAGTCATTTGTGACAGATTATATTCAAAACGATAGTGAACAAGTTGTGAAATGGTTATATATTGATAAGGAAAAATATCAAATAACATTGTATAAAAGTGACGTCGGAGCATCTCTTATTGAAGAGACGACTTGGTTTGAACGTTACAGAAAAATATTATATACAGGCGGCACACTATCAACTGGAGAGCATGATAATTTTCTTGCTAAAAGTTTAGGAATCGAATATACTCCAATGGTAAAATTTAAAGGGACATTCGATTATGCCAAACAAGCCAGACTTTACATGCCGACAGAAAGTAGACAGTTCACCAATCTTTCGACCACTTACTATGAAAAGTATGTGGCACAAACTATTACAGAAATTGCTAAAGACAATTCTGTTAATGTACTGGTTCTCTTCACATCGCTTGAAATGTTAAAAAATGTTTATCATATGATACAACCGACATTAATGGATCGTAGCATAGAAACACTGGCACAGGGGATTTCTGGATCTAGGGAACGAATTCTCAAACGATTCACTAAGCAAGGTGGTCAAAAAGTTCTGTTAGGAGCAGATTCTTATTGGGAAGGCGTGGATTTACCCGGAGATGCATTAGAATTAATTGTCGTGGTTAGAATGCCTTTTGAATCGCCAGACAGACCATATGTGAAAGAAAAATTACGTCTCTATCAAGAGCGTGGTTTAGATGGTTTTCAGCACTATTCTTTACCAAAAGCCATTTTACGTCTTCGTCAAGGGATTGGTCGGTTAATTCGTAGTAATGAGGATCACGGTGCTATCGTTATGTTAGATCCACGTATTCGTACCGCCAAATATGCTAAAAAAATTCAGCAAGCATTACCTGAAGGATTGGTCTTAAAAGAACAGCCATTAAAGGCTATAATGAAAGAATTATCTCAGTTTATTGGGAAAAGTAATAATAGGTAAATAATGGAGGTTCAAAAATGCATAAAAAAATAATGACAGGTATTGTCGCATTGTTAGTGTTGATAATAGCCGGAAGTGTGTTGATTTTCTTTAAATCTATTCAACCCTATCGTCAAGCAGAGAAAGAGGCCATCTCTTTTGCAAAGAAACATGTGGATATTGAGACGGTAGATGAATTTTATTGGTTTAATCGTAAGGAAACAAATTTTACATTAGTCGGTAAAACCTCTAAAGGAAGTGAAATCGTCGTATTTATTCCTGAAAGTGGCGATAAGATTAAGGTGATGAAACAATCAGAAGGCATTAACTATGATCAAGTGATGTCACTGATTCATAAAGAATATCAACCTAATAAAATTTTAAAAATGAATTTAGGGATGATTAAAAATATTCCACAATGGGAAGTCGTTGTCCAAAATGAAGATGAAAGTCTGACTTACTATTTAATTGATTTTGAATCAGGGAAAATGACATCGATGATTGAAAATGTTTAGAAATTGGAGGAACCAACGATGAATTTATCACAAAGAGCAAGACAATTAACACCTTCAGCCACACTTGCTACTGCTCAAAAAGCAATGGAATTAAAAAAAACCGGTGTTGATGTTATTAGTTTAACGTTAGGACAACCTGATTTTGTCACACCAATTAATATTCAACAAGCAGCTATTTTATCAATTGAAAATGGCGAGGCAAGTTTTTATGCACCATCTAATGGTATTTACCCATTACGTCAAGCGATTATTGATCGGATTGAAACAGATCACGGCTATCGCTATTCATTAGATGAGGTAGTGGTGAGTGAAGGGGCAAAATTTGGTTTGTATGCGTTATTTCAAGTTTTATTAGATAAAGAAGATGAAGTGATTATCCCAGTGCCTTACTGGGTTAGTTATGCTGAACAAGTCAAACTGGCAGATGGGACACCTATTTTTGTTGAAGCAAAAGAGACGAACCAATTCAAAGTGACCGTTGAAGATTTAGAAAATGCGAGAACAGACAAAACCAAACTTGTGATTATTAATTCACCATCTAATCCAACGGGTATGCTCTATTCAAAACATGAATTAGAAGCAATTGGTAATTGGGCAGTTAAACATAATGTCTTTATAGTAGCAGATGAAATATACGGTCAATTGATTTATAATGGCAATGAGTTTACGTCAATGATTGAATTATCTGATGCTATTCGCAAGCAAACATTTATTATTAATGGGGTATCAAAAAGCTACGCGATGACAGGTTGGCGTA